>NZ_JBWKDS010000016.1:0-56631 GCF_056435845.1 Streptomyces sp. NPDC043867
GGAGTCGACGCGGAGCGTCGGCGACCGACGACAACGCCGCAGATGTGCGTGCCGGACCCCGCGACGCCGGCGTGATCCAAACGACAGGCCCTAGTGGTCGGGCGACGACGGGCCCGCCTGGTGTGATCAGGCGGGCCTTGCGGTTTCGGGGGACGATTGCGGAGGATGCCGGTGGGGACCGGGGCCCCCGTGCCGGTAACGGCAGGGGCGGACCGCTACCCGGAGTACGCAACAGGAGACAGCGATGTCCCAACAGGCTCAGACCAGGCCCCACGAGGCTCAGGAGCCCGAGACCCCGCATCTCGACTTCCAGGGCACCACGCCGTACGAGGACTACGTACAGGCGGATGTCCTGACCCACCTCCAGCACACCCTCTCCGACGACCCCGGCGAGATGGTCTTCCTGGTGACCACCCAGGTCATGGAGCTGTGGTTCACGGTGATCGTCCACGAGTGGGAGACCGCGGCCGGTGCGCTGCGCCGGGACGACGTGCCGACCGCCGTCGCCGCGCTGAAGCGTTCCGTACGTCAGCTGGAGGCGCTGAACGCCTCCTGGAAGCCGCTCGGACAGCTCACGCCGGCCCAGTTCAACTCGTACCGCAGCGCCCTCGGCGAGGGGTCCGGCTTCCAGTCCGCGATGTACCGCCGCATGGAGTTCCTGCTCGGCGACAAGGCCGCGTCCATGCTCGTCCCGCACCGCGGCGCGCCGCGCGTCCACGCCGAGCTGGAGAAGGCGCTGCACGAGCCGAGCCTGTACGACGAGGTGCTGCGGCTGCTCGCCCGGCGCGGGCACGCGGTCCCGGCCGCCGTGCTGGAGCGCGACGTCGCGCGGAAGTACGAGCCCTCGCCCGAGGTCGAGGCCGTGTGGACCGAGCTCTACGCCGGCGACGAGAGCGCTGAACTCGCCCGCCTCGGCGAGGCGTTGACGGACGTCGCGGAGCTGGTGTGGCGCTGGCGCAACGACCACCTCGTCGCCACCCGCCGCGCCATGGGCGCCAAGACCGGCACCGGCGGCTCCGCCGGGGTGGCCTGGCTGGAGAAGCGGGCGCAGAAGAACGTCTTCCCGGAGCTGTGGACGGCGAGGTCCCATGTCTGAGCCGCGCGGCAGGGCGAAGGAACTGGACGCGGCCGACGAACTCGCCGCTCTGCGTGACCGTTTCGTCCTCGACGACACCGTCTACCTGGACGGCAACTCGCTGGGCGCGCTGCCCGCGACGGTCCCCGGCCGGCTGGACGACGTCGTCCGCAGGCAGTGGGGCGAACTGCGCATCAGGTCCTGGGAGGAGAGCGGCTGGTGGACCGCGCCCGAGCGGATCGGCGACCGCATCGCCCCGCTGGTCGGTGCCGCCCCCGGGCAGATCGTCGTCGGCGACTCGACCAGCGTCAACGTCTTCAAGGCGGTCGTCGGCGCCGTGCGTCTCGCCGGGGACGGACGCGACGAGATCCTGGTCGACGCCACGACGTTCCCCTCGGACGGGTACATCGCCGAGTCGGCGGCCCGGATGACCGGGTGCACCCTGCGTCCGGTGGTCCCCGCCGAGGTGCCCGGGGCACTCGGTCCCCGCACGGCGGCGGTGCTCCTCAACCACGTCGACTACCGGACGGGCCGGCTGCACGACCTGCCCGCGCTGACGGCCGCCGTGCACGGGTCGGGGGCCCTCGCGGTCTGGGACCTGTGCCACAGCGCCGGAGCCCTGCCGGTCGGGCTCGACGCGCACGGGGTCGACCTCGCGGTCGGCTGCACGTACAAGTACCTGAACGGCGGTCCGGGTTCGCCCGCGTACCTCTATGTGCGCGCGGAGTTGCAGGACCGCTTCGACTCGCCGCTTCCCGGCTGGACCTCGCACGCCCAGCCCTTCGGCATGCGGCCCGAGTTCGAGCCCGCCCCCGGTGCCCTGCGCGGCCGGGTCGGCACCCCGGACATCCTCTCCATGCTCGCCCTGGAGGCCGCTCTGGAGGTGTGGGACGGCGTCCGTGTCGACGCGGTGCGCGCCAAGTCCCTCGCGCTCACGGACTTCTTCCTCGAGTGCGTCGCGGCGTACGTGCCCGAGGGGCGCGTCGAGTCGCTGACCCCGGCCGCGCACGCGGAGCGGGGCAGCCAGGTGGCGCTGCGCTGCGCGGACGCCGGTGAGGTCATGAAGCGGCTGATCGAGCGGGGGGTCGTCGGCGACTTCCGGCACCCGGACGTCCTCCGCTTCGGGTTCACCCCGCTGTACGTCGGGTTCGCGGACGTCGAGCGGGCGGCCCGGGTCCTGGCGGACGTGCTGGAGTAACGGGCGCCGTGAGCGCCGGTGGCGGCGAGGGCGGGGGCCTCACGCCCCCGCCCGGTCGGGCGTGCACCCGGATCCCCGGGCCGGGTCGGGCCGCGTGTGCGTGGATCCCCGGGCCGGGTCGGGCCGCGTGTGCGTGGATCCCCGGGCCGGGTCGGGCCGCGTGTGCGTGGATCCCCGGGCCGGGTCAAGCCGCGTACACCCGGATCCCCTAGCGGGTCAGCTGCGTGCGCCCGTATCGCCCGGCCGGTCAGGCTGTGTGCGCCCGTATTGCCCGGCCGGTCGGGCGTGCGCCCGGATCCCCTGGCGGGGCAGGCTGCGCGCACTCGGATCCCCGGACCGGGTCAGGCTGCGTGCGCGTGGATCCCCTGGCCGGGTCAGGCCGCGTACCCGTCCCGGCCGGTCAGGGCTGCTGCACCTCCCCGGCCGGGGAAGGCTGCGTGCACCCCGGTCGTCGGGGCAGGGCGCGTACGCCTCCGGCGTCGGGTCAGGGCTGCGTCGCGTACACCCCTGCCGTCGCCGCGGCCACCGCCGCCCGCGCCGCGCGGTCCGCGGCCGCCGGACCGGGGGCCGCCCCCGTGGTGAGCAGGGCGTAGTACAGGGGCGCGGACACCGCTCGTACGACCTGCGCCGCATCGGTGTCCGGCGGCAACTCCCCCCGCGCCACCGCCCGTTCGACGCACGGCACCCACTCCGCCACCCGCACCTCGTAGAAGCGCGCCAGCGCCTGCGCCGTACGCGCGTCACAGGTGGCCGCCGCGATGACCGCGCGGAACAGCGCGCCCTGCCGGGGATCGGCCAGCGTCCGCTGCACCAGTACGGCGTTGGCCCGCAGGTCCTCCAGCACGGACCCGGTGTCCGCGCGGGGCAGCGACTGCTCGGCCATGTCGGCGAGCAGGTCCGCGACCAGCCCGGTCACGTTGCCCCAGCGTCGGTACACCGTCGTCTTGCCCACCTCCGCGCGGCGGGCCACGTCCGCCAGGTCGAGGTGGGCGAACCCCTGCTCGGCGAGGACGTCCCCGGCCGCCCGCAGGACGGCGGCGCGGACCCGTGCGGTGCGGCCCCCGGGGCGTACGGTGCCGGGCTCGGCGGACATGGGGCCTCCTGAAGGGTGCGGTGCCGTGGACCCGGCCGGGTGCGCCGAGATGCGCGCCCGCTCAGCGTAACGAAACGGGAGGACCGTTTAACCCTCACCCAGCGTGACATCCACCTGTCCGCGCACGTCACCGGCCTGATACCGTCCCCGCCAACGGCCGGCCGCTTCCGGCGGCCCACCGTCCTCCCGTCCAATTCCGTTTCGCCGCTGAGAGGTTGGAGCATGCCGGACGACGCCGTCCCCCGCGATGATGAAGGCCGTGCCGACATCGCCCGCGACGCCGCCGAAGAGGCGTCCGCCCTCTCGCATCCGGCCGTCGAACCCGACTCCACCGCGGCCTACGGCGACCACCCCGACCAGGTCATCGACTTCTACGCCCCGCGCGGCCCCGCGACGAGCACCCCCGCTCCCCTCGTCGTCGTCCTGCACGGCGGCGCCTGGCGTGCCCCGCACGACCGCCGGCACGTCACCCCGTTCGCCGGCTTCCTGGCCCGCCGGGGCTTCGCCGTCGCCAACGTCGAGTACCGGCGGGGCGGTGCCGTCCCCGCGCAGGGCGGCACGGCCCCGGTCGCGGGCCGCTGGCCGGACACCTTCGACGACGTCGCGGCGGCGCTCGACGCCCTGCCGCGCCTCGCCCGGGAGGCACTGCCCCTGGCCGACCTGCGCCGGACCGTCGCCGTCGGTCACTCCGCGGGCGGCCACCTGGCCCTGTGGGCCGCCGCCCGGCACCTGCTCCCCGCCGACGCCCCCTGGTACACCGAGCGGCCGGCCCCGCTGCGCGGCGTCGTCGCGCTCGCCCCCCTCGCCGACTTCGGCCTCGCCGGGAAGCTGGACGTCTGCTCCGGCGCGGCCACCCAACTCCTCGGCGGCGCGGACAGGTTCGAGGAACGCCGGCCGTACGCCGACCCGGCGCTCCTCCTGCCGACCGGCATCGCCACCACCCTCGTCCAGGGCCGCGACGACATCGTGGTGCCGCAGGCCGTCGCCGAGTCGTACGCGGACGCGGCGGCGAAGGCGGGCGAGGTCGTCGGCCTGACCCTCCTGGAGGGCGTCGGCCACTTCCCGCTCATCGACCCCGCGGCGGACGCGTGCGCCGTGGTGGCCGAGGAGATCGCCCAGCTGGCGTGGTGAGCACGCGGACGCGCCGGGCTGCCCCGGGCGCGGGTGACCGGGCCGTTCCCGCGCCGCCGGTGACCTGGCCGTTCCCGGGGCGCTGAGCCGGCCGTTCCCGCGGCGCCGGGGAGCCGGCACCGCCCGTAGTACCTGAGACGGATCCCCGAGGACCCACCTCACTGGGGACGACCGCGGGCCCGTGTCCCGCCTACCGTTCCGTATGTGACCGAGACGACCCAGACGAAGACGATGCCGCTGCCCGGCGCCGAGCCGCGCAGCCCCGAGTTCCGGCTGGCCATGGACGCCCTGCGGAGGCTGCGCCAGGACCTGTTCCACGACGCCTTCGCCTACCGCCCCCTGGCGCCCCTGCGCACAAACCGCCGGCTCCCCGGGCGGGTCCGGCGGTACGCGGCGTGGACCCCGCACGCGACGGTCGGGGCGGCGGCCCTGCTGGTGCTGCTCATCGCCGTGGCGTCCGGTGACATCGGCGCGAGCATCCCCAATCTGCTGATCGTGATCCTCTCGGTCGGCCCCGTCCTGCTGACCCTGGTCAGGCCGGTCGCCGCCTTCTGGCTGTCCCTGGCGGCCACCGCGCTCGTCGCCGCGTTCAGCGACGAGTGGACCGACTGGCCCTGGGCGCCCGCGTCCTTCGCCGCCCACCTGGTCGTCCTGACGGTCGTCGCCGCCCGGACCCGTCCGCGCACCGGGGCGTGGATGTGGGCGCTGACCGCGGCCTACGCCTTCCTCGCCGAGGCGCTCCTGGGCGGCGGCCACTACGCGAGCAACAGCGTGCCGTTCCTGTTCGTCTCCGCGCTGGCGCTGCTGGTCGTCACCGTGCGCCAGGTCCGCCGCCAGGCCGAGCAGGAGGTGACCGCCCAGCAGACGGTCACCGCCCACGAGCGGTCCCGGCGCACGCTTCTGGAGGAGCGGACGAACATCGCCCGCGAGCTGCACGACGTGGTCGCCCACCACATGTCGGTGGTCGCCATCCAGGCCGAGGCCGCCCCCTACCGCGTGGAGAACCCGCCGCCCGAGCTGGAGAAGGCCTTCGCCACGATCCGGGAGAACGCGGTCGCGGCGCTGACCGAGCTGCGCCGCGTCCTCGGCGTCGTCCGGGCCGAGGACTACGAGGCCCCCGACGCCCCGCAGCCCACGCTCTTCGACCTCGACGCGCTTCTCGACAACGTGCGGGAAGCCGGCCTGCCCGTCGGCAAGGCGGTCACCGGCGCGGTGCGCGAGCTGCCGCAGGGGGTCGAGCTGTCGGCGTACCGGATCGTGCAGGAAGCACTCAGCAACACGCTGCGGCACGCGCCCGGGGCGACGGCCCGCGTCGAGATCGGCTACGTCCTCGGCGGGCTCGGCCTGCGCATAGTCAACGGCCCGGCGCCCCACCCGACGCTCCGGAAGTCCCCGCACGGCGCCGGACACGGCATCACCGGCATGCGCGAGCGCGTCACGATGCTGAACGGCGAGATGACCGCGGGCGGCACGGACGACGGCGGGTACGAGGTGTCGGTCTTCCTTCCCGTGGCACTCACCGAGGAGACGGCATGACGAGCGCGGCCGACGGCACCGGCGGCCCCGGTGCCCCCGGCACCATCCGGGTACTGATCGCCGACGACCAGGTGATGGTCCGCGAGGGCTTCTCCGTGCTGCTCGGCGCGATGCCGGACATCGAGGTGGTCGGCGAGGCGGTCAACGGGCGGGAAGCCGTCCGGCGGGTCCGTGAGCTGGCGCCGGACGTCGTCCTGATGGACATCCGCATGCCCGAGCTGAACGGCATCGAGGCGACCCGCGAGATCGTCGCCGCCGACACCACCGCGAAGGTGCTGGTGCTGACCACCTTCGACCTGGACGAGTACGTGTACCAGGCGCTGCGGGCGGGCGCCTCCGGCTTCCTCCTCAAGGACGCCTCGGCACGCCAGCTGGCCGAAGGCGTACGCGTGGTGGCGTCCGGTGAGGCGCTGCTCGCCCCGTCGGTGACCAGGCGGCTGATCACGGAGTTCTCCAAGCTCGCGGAGACGCCCCGGTTCCCGGCCGGAGCGCAGGCGGCGTACGGGGAGCTGACCGAGCGCGAGACGGAGGTCCTGGTGCTGATCGCGCAGGGCCTGTCGAACGCCGAGATCGCGAACCGTCTCGTCGTCGCCGAGTCCACCATCAAGACCCACGTCAGCCGCATCCTCGTCAAGCTGGGCCTGCGCGACCGCACCCAGGCGGCGGTGTTCGCGTACGAGGCGCGGCTGGTGCGCCCGGGGTGAGACCGCAGACGCCCGCGACGGCGTCCCCGGCCGGCACCCCTGGTCAGCCGGGGGTGCGGCGGGCTAGCGTCCGGACATGACTGCCTTCGACCCCTGGGACCCGGCATTTCTCGCCGACCCCTACCCCGCGTATGCCGAGCTGCGTGCCCAGGGCCGCGTGCACTTCTACGAGCCGACCGGCCAGTGGCTGGTGCCGCACCACGCGGACGTCTCGGCGCTGCTGCGGGACCGGCGCCTCGGGCGTACGTACCGGCACCGGTTCACGCACGAGGACTTCGGGCGCACGGCGCCGCCGCCGGAGCACGAGCCGTTCCACGTGCTGAACGACCACGGGATGCTCGACCTGGAGCCGCCGGACCACACCCGGATCCGGCGTCTGGTGTCCAAGGCGTTCACGCCGCGCACGGTGGAGGAGCTGCGGCCCTACGTGCACCGGCTGGCGTCCGGGCTGGTGGCCGACCTGGTGGACGCGGGCGGCGGTGATCTGCTGACCGACGTCGCCGAGCCGCTGCCGGTGGCGGTGATCGCCGAGATGCTGGGCATCCCGGAGTCGGACCGGGCGCCGCTGCGGCCGTGGTCGGCGGACATCTGCGGGATGTACGAGCTGAAGCCGTCGCGGGAGACGGCCGAGAAGGCGGTCCGTGCGTCGGTCGGGTTCACCGAGTACCTGCGGGAGCTGATCGAGGTCCGCCGCAAGGAGCCGGGCGACGACCTGGTCTCCGGGCTGATCGCGGCGCACGACGAGGGCGACCGGCTGACCGAGCAGGAGATGATCTCCACCTGCGTCCTGCTGCTGAACGCGGGCCACGAGGCGACGGTCAACGCCACGGTGAACGGCTGGTGGTCGCTGTTCCGCCACCCGGACCAGCTGGCGGCCCTGCGCGCCGACCGCTCGCTCGTCCCCACGGCGGTCGAGGAGCTGATGCGCTACGACACCCCGCTCCAGCTCTTCGAGCGCTGGGTGCTGGACGACATCGAGATCGACGGCACGACGATCCCGCGCGGCTCGGAGATCGCGATGCTCTTCGGTTCGGCCAACCACGACCCGGCCGTCTTCGCCGACCCCGGGAAGCTGGACCTCGCGCGCCGGGACAACCCCCACATCTCCTTCAGCGCGGGCATCCACTACTGCATCGGAGCGCCGCTGGCCCGGCTGGAGCTGGGCGCCTCCCTGGACGCGCTGCTGGTCCAGGCGCCCACCCTGCGCCCGGTGTCCGAACCGGAGCGCAAGCCGAACTTCGTGATCCGGGGCCTGGCCGGCCTGCCCGTGGAGGTCTGAGGACGCCGGCCGTCCCGCCGGACGGCTGACGGGGCCGGGCAGGCCGCACGGGGTCCAGGGGCGGAGCCCCCGGGGCCCCCGCTCACCCCGGGAGCGTCAGGCCCCACGCGTTCTCGCGGACGGTCCACGTCCGGGTCCGCACCGGGCCCGTGATGACCGCGTCCGCGCGGTAGCGGAAGTCCGCCCCTGACACCGTCACGCGCCGCCCGACCGCCCGCAGCGGCGAGGCCTCCGCGCCCACCGACAGCCGCCGCACCTCCACCTCCGCGCTCCCGCCGGCACAGGGCGTCACCGACACCGCCTCCACCGGCTGGTGGAGATCGACGAGCGTCTCGCCGTCCACCTCGATCCGCAGCCGGGTGGGACCGTGCCCCGCCGGCGACGCCACCCGCGAGGGCCGCGTCGCCAGCGTCCGGACGAGGGACTGGCAGGTCCGCAGCCACGGCCGGGCCGAGGAGTCGGCTGGGGAGGAGTCTCCGGCGGCCGAGCCGACGGCGAACGGCAGGGAGGGGATCCGCAGCCCGCCGATCACCACTCCGTCGCTGTCGTCCACCAGCAGGTCGAGACGGCGTACGGTGCCGTCGAGCACGGCCCGGGCCGCCGCCACGGCGCCCGTGGGCACCCCGAGGGCACGCGCGAGCGAGAGCACCCCGCCCACCGGCACCAGCGACAGCGGGCACGCCGCGAGCTCCCGCTGCCGGTGCAGATGGGACACGGCACGCAGCAGAGCGCGGTCGTCGCCTATGACGACCGGCCGCCGGGACCCCCTCCGGGCCAGCGCCCGGGCGAATTCCTCGGGCCCGTCCGGGAGGCACACTTTCGTGGCCGCACCGGCGCTGAGCACGTCTTTCGCGATCCGTACCGACTCCCCGTCGGTGCGACGGGCGACCGGGTCGATGACCACAAGGAGCTGGTCGGAAGCCGCCACCTCGGTCCTGCCTCGCTTCCTCGGGTAGCATCTTTGTGCAAGAGCCCCTTGCGCTATTGCGCCAGGGGCTTCGTCTATTCCGGGGCATCCGGTCCGACGGTCGCGGCCAAAGGTGGTCGCCGGCGTACGCAGCCGTACTGCAAAGACAGCAGCGTACGTCCCGACCTTGGACATGCCCCGCCCGGAAGGGGTGTACGCCTGTGCCCGCACTTGTGCTGCTCGGTGCTCAGTGGGGTGACGAAGGCAAGGGAAAGGCCACCGACCTGCTCGGTGGATCCGTGGACTACGTGGTGCGCTATCAGGGCGGCAACAACGCCGGCCATACGGTAGTCGTGGGCGATCAGAAGTACGCCCTCCACCTCCTCCCTTCCGGAATCCTCACGCCTGAGTGCACGCCGGTGATCGGCAACGGAGTCGTCGTCGACCCCTCGGTCCTGTTCTCCGAGCTGAACGGACTCAACGAGCGCGGTGTCGACACCTCCAGGCTCCTGATCAGCGGCAACGCTCACATCATCACGCCGTACAACGTCACCGTGGACAAGGTGACCGAGCGCTTCCTCGGCAAGCGCAAGATCGGCACCACCGGTCGAGGGATCGGCCCGACCTACGCGGACAAGATCAACCGCGTCGGCATCCGCATCCAGGACCTGTACGACGAGTCGATCCTGACGCAGAAGGTCGAAGCGGCCCTCGAGGTCAAGAACCAGCTGCTCACCAAGCTCTACAACCGCCGCGCCATCGAGGCCGGCCAGGTCGTCGAGGAGCTGCTCGGCTACGCGGACCGGCTCAAGCCGTACGTCGCGGACACCGTCCTGGTCCTGAACCAGGCCCTGGAGCAGGACAAGGTCGTGCTCTTCGAGGGCGGCCAGGGCACGCTCCTGGACATCGACCACGGCACGTACCCCTTCGTGACGTCCAGCAACCCGACCGCCGGCGGTGCCTGCACCGGCGCGGGCGTCGGACCCACGAAGATCAGCCGGGTCATCGGCATCCTGAAGGCGTACACGACCCGGGTCGGCTCGGGGCCGTTCCCCACCGAGCTCTTCGACGAGGACGGCGAGGCGCTGCGCCGCATCGGCGGCGAGCGGGGTGTCACCACCGGCCGTGACCGGCGCTGCGGCTGGTTCGACGCGGTCATCGCCCGGTACGCGACCCGGGTCAACGGCCTGACGGACTTCTTCCTCACCAAGCTGGACGTGCTGACCGGCTGGGAGGAGATCCCGGTCTGCGTGGCCTACGAGATCGACGGCAGGCGGGTCGAGGAACTGCCGTACTCGCAGACCGACTTCCACCACGCGAAGCCGATCTACGAGACCCTGCCCGGCTGGTCCGAGGACATCACGAAGGCCAAGACCTTCGCGGACCTGCCGAAGAACGCCCAGGCGTACGTGAAGGCGCTGGAGGACATGTCCGGCGCCCCAATCTCCGCGATCGGCGTCGGCCCGGGCCGGGACGAGACGATCGAGATCAACTCGTTCGTCTGACCGGTCTCAGGACCACGGGAAGGGCGCCCCTCGGGGCGCCCTTTTCCGCAGGGGCACGCAGTACGGACCGGGCATACGCTGAACGGTGTAGGAGTGCGTGCGTCAGCCAGGAGAAGGTGAGTGCGATGCGCGTCATGCTCAAAGCCACGATGGACACGGACAAGGCCAACGAGGCCCTGACGAGCGGCAAGATGCCGCAGCTGCTCCAGGAGACGATGGAGCACCTGAGGCCGGAGGCCGCGTACTTCGGTCCCGAGGGCGGCTGCCGGACCTGCTACCTCGTCTTCGACATGACGGACAGCTCCCAGCTGCCGCAGGTCAGTGAAACGTTTTTCACGCAGCTCAACGCCAAGGTGGAGATCTTCCCCGTCATGAACGCGGACGACCTCCACAAGGGGCTCTCCCAGCTCCACTGAACCGGGCCGCCCTCAGCTGAAGATGATCATCGATCCCTGGGCGAGACTGCGCGTGGCCGCCGCGTGCAGCCCGAGCCACACGTGCCGTTCCCGGGCGAACGGGCTCGCGTCGTAGGGGGCGGGCGCGGCCGGCTCCTCCAACTCCGTCGGCGCGTGCGGCGGTTCCGGCGCGAGCGGCGGGTTGCCGGGGTCGATGCCGATGGACGGCCCGACGAACTCCAGCTCCCGCAGCAGGCCGTGGGACGAACCGAGCGGGCCGCCGCCGGCGAGGAGTTCGTCGCTGGACAGCGGGTGCGGGAAGTCGACCGGCACGTACGCGCCCGCGTGGTCGTAGTGCCACACCAGGTGGGACTGCTGGGCGTTCGTCTCGAACATCTCGAGGAGCTGCTCGTAGTCGCCGCCCAGTTCGTCCACCGGGGTCACCGCGAGGCCGCACATCTGCAGCAGGTACGCCCGCCGCAGGAAGTGCAGCGCGTCGTAGTCGAAGCCCGCGACCGGGGCCACCTCACCGGTCAGCCCGGGCATGTACGCGTAGACCGGAACCGGCGGGAGCTTCGCCTCGCCGAGCACCTTGTCGTAGAGCGCGAGCTCCTCGGCGAAGGGGTTGTCGGGGGTGTGGCACAACACGTCGACGAGCGGGACCAGCCACAGGTCACAGGCCAACAGACAGCTCCTCTGTTCTTTGCGCGACAGCGGTACGACGATGTCAGGGAAGCGTAATGCGCGCGGCACCCGGGTGACTCCCGGTGCGCGCGACTTGGGCTCATTCCGTTCGCCGGCTGAAGCCCCCGGAGCCGTCCAGGTCCCACACCCAGGCCCCGTCCACGAACGTGCCCGGGTGCCCCACCAGCTTGTCCACGGCCTCCCGCAGCGCGACCTGGCGGGGCTGCGGCGCCAGCACCAGCACCCCCGCCTTCCAGTACGCGAGGTCGTAGCGCGCCTGCGCCCGCCAGTTCTCACCGATCTCCGGGACGGCGCCCGAGTTGGCGATCTCCCGCAGCAGGTTGGACGTGTAGCGGGGCGCGGCGCCGTAGATGCCGACGCGCTCCTCGCCGAAGGGCCCGTTGAAGTAGCCCCCGGGCAGCCGGAAGCCGAAATCCGCCGTGGTCTGCCAGTGCAGCGCGTCCGCGTTGACCGGGTCGGGCAGCGGCACCGGTACGAGGGACTCGCCCTCGCCGACGTACGACTTCCAGGTGCCGTCCGCGACGAACGCGGGGACGTCCGCGCGGTCCACCGACTTCAGCGGCGCCGGGACGAGCGGGAGCAGCGCCGCGGCGACGGCCACCATCCCCAGGTACTGCGTGGCGAGGGCGCGGGTGCGCACGAGCCGGTCGAACGCGAGCGCCACCAGCATGCCCAGCGCGGGCGCGCAGACCATCGCCACCCGTCCCTCGATGACCGACTCGAAGAGCGGCTTGCCGGCCAGCGCCGCCCAGGGCCCGGGCAGGACCACGTCGGTCAGCGGGATGCGGAACCGCGGGCCCAGCGACAGCGCGGCCGCCGCCAGCACGGTGAAGGCGAGCGCCTTGACGAGCGCCCGGTCCCACAGCCGTACGACGACCGCGAAGGCGAGCGCGGCCAGCGGCCAGCCGTAGAAGGCGTTCTGCTCGGTGGGGTTCAGGGACAGCGCGCCCGCGGTCTCCGCGCTCCCGGCGACCAGCGAGCGCTCGGCGAAGGACAGCAGCGCGAGGGGGCTGTTGCCCGCGTTGTCGCCGTGCAGCACGCTCTTGTAGCTCTGCGGCCCGGCGAACTGCCAGTACAGCGGGAAGGCGATCAGCGGCAGGCAGACGGCCGCCCCCACGCCCAGGCCCTTGAGCAGTGGGCGCCAGGACGTCCTGGCGACGTCCCGGCGCACGGCCGCGTAGGCGAGCGCGAACAGGGCCATGCCCATCGACGCGAGCAGCAGCGGTTCCTCGCCGAGGAAGATCTGGTAGGTCGCCATCAGCCCGAGGACGACTCCGTCGCGGACCACCCGGGTGCCCGCGCACAGCCGCAGGGCCCGGTCGATGATCAGCGGGATCATCAGCAGGATCACGAAGTTGGGGTGCGCGTTGGCGTGGCTGACCATCGGCGGTGCGAATGCGGCGAGCGCGGCGCCCAGGAAGGCCGCGCCCCGCTGCCGTACGACCCGCTTGACGATCAGCCAGTACCAGGCGGCGGCCGTGGCGGCCAGGCCGAGCGTCATCACCAGGTTGAGGGCGACCGCCGGGCCGAGGAGCAGGGTGACGGGCGTGAACGGCACCGACAGGCCCAGCATGACCGTGTTGGCCATCAGGTTCACGCCGTCCGGGAAGCCCTGGAAGGTCGTGAAGAGCGGGTTGTGCAGGTGGCGGACGCTGTCGGCGGTGACGGCGAAGAACCACTCCCACTGGTTCTGGTCCTGGAGCGAGTCGACGAGGTACCGGTCGCCGGGGTTCACCCAGCGGCCGGAGTACAGGGCGACCGACATGAGGAGGAAGAGGGCGGCGGCCAGCAGGTCCGCGGGACGGGCGGAGCGGAGTTTGAGGAGGGAGAGTTCGGCGAGGACCCGGCCGTAGTCGAGGGGCCGTACCTTCGAGCCGGACTGGTGCGCCCAGCGCACCGGGACCTCGGCCACCGGCCAGCCGGAGCGGCGGAAGTGCTGGAGTATCTCGACGTCTATGCCCCAGCCGTTGAGCCGGGAGGCGGCGAACGCCTCGCGGGCGCGGTCGCCGTCGAAGAGCTTGAAGCCGCACTGGGTGTCGCGTATGCCGGGCACCGCGACCCTGCGTATCAGGAGGTTCCCGGCCCGGCCGAGCAGCTCCCGCAGCCGGTGCTGGTGCGCCTCTATCGACGCGCCCGGTGTGGCCCGCGAGCCGATCGCCGCGGCCCGGCCGTCGGCGAGCGCCTTGTCGAGGTGCTCCAGCTCCTCGATCGGCGCCGCCAGGTCGGCGTCGGTGACCAGCACGCGCCGGCCGCGGGACGCGGCGACCCCGAGGCGCAGCGCGTGGCCCTTGCCGCGGTTGCGGGGGCTCGTGACGAACCGGACCCGGGGGTCGCGGGCACCGGCCTCGGCGGCGACGTCCTTGGTCCCGTCCGTGGAGCCGTCGTCGGCGACGATCAGCTCCCACTGCCCGAAGCGGCCCTCGTTCTCGCTCAGGTGCGTGACGATCGCGTCCAGCGTCGGCCCGAGCCGCCGTTCCTCGTTGTAGGCGGGGACGACGACCGTCAGGTCCACGTCCACGGCCGGCCTGTCCTCCACGACGTCCGTGCACTGCGGCGCGCTCATCCGGCGGCCAGCCGCTCGACGACGGCGAGGGAGTGCGCGTTGTACGCGGTGACGATCGCGTGCGCCTGCTCGGGCTCGCGGCGCGCCAGCGCGTCCACGAGTTCCGTGTGTCCCGACCACAGGTGCCCCTTGAGGTCGGTCACCCGGCGCAGGTGCTGCACCGTGCAGACCCAGGACTGGACGCGCATGCGGTGCAGGAAGTCGGCGAGGTAGGCGTTGCCGAACAATCCGCTCAGTTCGCGCCAGAAGCGCAGGTCGTAGCCGATCAGGACGTTCAGGTCGCCGGCCACGGCCGCCCGCGCGGCCTCCTCGCCGCGGCGGCGCACACCGGCGAGCGCGGCGAGGGCGCGGGGCTGGTCGGTGGAGGCCGGGGAGCCGTCGGCCAGGCTCCGGAAAATGCCGTCCGTGATCATGCTCCGGGCCTCGATCATGCCCCGGTGGTCGTCCAGGGTGTACGCGTGGACGCGGAAGCCGCGGTGCTGGGCCGCGTCCAGGAGGCCCTGCGCCGACAGGTCGACGAGGGCCTCGCGGACGGGGGTCGCGGAGACGCCGTACTGGTCGGCGATCTCCTTCACCGTGAACTCCTGCCCCGCCTGGAGCCGGCCGGCCAGCACCTCGTCGCGGAGGGCGTCCGCGATCTGCTGCCGCAGGGTGCTACGGGTTACGGCGCCGCCGCCGGTGCCGGGCATGGTGTCTGGCTCCCCCATCGCGTACGGGTACGTGGTCGTCGCTCGTCTGCATCTACGAGCACGTCACCTTACGCGGTGGGGTCGCGGGCCCAGGAGAGTCGGCCCGGACAGCCTCGTCCTTCCCCGGGGCGGTGCGGGCGGGTTGTCACACGGTGTGCTCGTCCGCCACGGACAGCGCCGCGTCCAGGGCCGCGAGCCCCTCCTTCAGCTCCGCCTCGCTGATGTTGCACGGCGGCACGACGTGGGTCCGGTTCATGTTGATGAAGGGCCACAGTCCGCGGGCCTTCGCCGCCGCCCCGAACGCCGCCATCGGCGCGTTGGCCTCCCCGGCCGCGTTGTACGGCACCAGCGGCTCGCGGGTCTCCCTGTTCCGGACGAGCTCCAGCGCCCAGAACACGCCGGTGCCGCGGACCTCGCCGATGCTCGGGTGCCGCTCGGCGAGCTCGCGCAGGCCGGGACCGATCAGGTTCTCGCCGGTCCTGGCGGCCTGCCCGACGATGTCCTCCTCCTCCATCACGTTGATGGTGGCGACGGCGGCGGCGCAGGCCAGCGGGTGCCCGGAGTAGGTGAGGCCGCCGGGGTAGGGGCGGCGGGCGAAGGTCTCGGCGATCGCGCCCGAGATGGCGACGCCGCCCAGCGGCACGTAGCCGGAGTTCACACCCTTGGCGAAGGTCAGCAGGTCCGGCGTCACGCCGAAGTGGTCCGCGGCGAACCAGGCGCCCGTGCGCCCGAACCCGGCCATGACCTCGTCGAGGACGAGGACGATGCCGTACCGGTCGCAGATCTCGCGGACTCCGGCGAGGTAGCCGGGCGGCGGGGTCATGATGCCCGCGGTCCCCGGGACGGTCTCGAGGATGACGGCCGCGACGGTTGCCGGTCCCTCGAAGGCGATGGTGTCCTCCAGGTGCTGGAGTGCCCGCTCGCACTCCTGCCGCTCGCTGTCGGAGTGGAAGGGGGAGCGGTAGAGGAAGGGCGCCCAGAAGTGGACGACTCCGGCGGCGCCGCTGTCGTTGGGCCAGCGGCGCGGGTCACCGGTGAGGTTGATCGCGGTGGAGGTGGCGCCGTGGTACGAGCGGTAGGCGGACAGCACCTTCGGGCGGCCGGTGTGCAGCCGGGCCATGCGCGTCGCGTTCTCGACGGCCTCGGCCCCGCCGTTGGTGAAGAAGATCTTGTCCAGGTCGCCGGGGGTCCGCTCGGCTATGAGCCGCGCGGCCTCCGACCGGGCCTCGACGGCGAAGGCGGGCGCGAACGTGGACAGGGTCGCGGCCTGTTCCTGGATCGCGGCGACGACCTTGGGGTGCTGGTAGCCGATGTTGGTGAAGACGAGCCCGCTGGTGAAGTCCAGATACCGCTTGCCGTCGTAGTCCCAGAAGTACGACCCCTCCGCGCCGGCGACGGCGAGCGGGTCGATGAGCTCCTGCGCGGACCAGGAGTGGAAGACGTGCGCGCGGTCCGCGGCCTTCACGGCGGCGCCGGCCTGGGGGTTGGGCTGAGGGGTCATGCCGCGAGGGTAGATGTCCGCGGTGCGGACACGACATCGGCGTCCTGTCTGCGGTCGGGGACTTTCCGCGACAGGTTGTCGGGCGTACGGGCCCGCCCGGCCGGCGGCACCGGGGGCGGCCGCTGTTACGGAACCGTAGAGACCGCCCCGCCCACCGCCCCGTGGCGGCGCACTATCCTCGGGCTGTTGCTCACGTACGGGGGAAGGCGGCGCAACGATGGAGAAGCTGGGGGCAGGGGAGCCGCAGAGGATCGGGGGCTACCGGCTGCTCGCGCGGCTCGGGGCCGGCGGCATGGGGCAGGTGTACCTGGCCCGCTCCGGCCGGGGCCGCACGGTCGCCGTGAAGCTCGTCCGCCGGGAACTCGCCGAGCAGGAGGAGTTCCGGGCCCGCTTCCGGCAGGAGGTGCAGGCCGCGGGGCGCGTCGGCGGGTACTGGACGGCGCCGGTGCTCGACGCGGACACCGAGGCCGCCATTCCGTGGGTTGCCACGGGGTACGTCGCGGGCCCCTCCCTGCAGACGGTGGTGGGACAAGACCACGGTCCCCTGCCCGAGCGGTCGGTGCGGATCCTCGCCGCCGGGCTCGCGTCGGCCCTGCGGGACATCCACGCGGCCGGGCTGATCCACCGGGACCTCAAGCCGTCCAACGTGCTCGTCACGATCGACGGGCCGCGTGTCATCGACTTCGGGATCGCCCGGGCCCTGGAGACCGTCACCGACGGCGGGCTCACCCGGACCGGCGCGCTCGTCGGATCCCCCGGGTTCATGGCGCCCGAGCAGGTCCGCGGCGACCGGATCACCCCGGCGTGCGACATCTTCTGCCTCGGGTCCGTCCTCGCGTACGCGGCGACCGGCGCCCAGCCCTTCGGCAGCTCCGACAGCGGCGTGCACGCCCTGATGTTCCGCATCGCGCAGGAGGAGCCCGACCTGACGGGCGTGCCGGAGGCCCTGGCGGAACTCGTCCATGACTGCCTGCGCAAGGACCCGGCGGCGCGGCCCACCCTCGACCGGATCCTGGAGCGCACGGGGGCGGAGGACACCGTCGTCGACGGGCGGGCCCGCGACCCGTGGCTGCCGGGCTCGCTGGTCGCCCAACTCGGGCGGCACGCCGTGCAGTTGCTCGACACGGAGAACCCGGACGAGCCGGCGGCCGGAGCGTCCCGGCCGGGCGTCCCGGCCGCCGCCCCAGCGGCCGCCGCTCCTGCGGGTGCCGCTGCCGCTGGTGCCGCCGCGCCGGGCGCCCCTGATGCCGGTGCGCCCGCGGCCCCCGGCGCGGGCGCACCGGCCGGGGACCCCCGCGCCACCCCGGCCCCGGACTCCCCCGACCTCGTCGAGCGCCCCGCTCCGCAGGCGCCCCCGGCTCCGGAGGCGCCCCCCGCCGCGACGCAGGCGCCGCCCGAGCACGGCGCCGCCGCCGAGGCCCCCGGCGGCGCCACCCCGCCCCCGCCCGGGACCCCGGCCCCGGTGAACCACCTCCCCACGATGGTCTCCGGGCCGGGCCTGGCGCCCCCGCCGGCCGCCCCGCCCGGTTACGGCCACCCCCAGCAGCACCCGCAGGCCCCGGCGTACGGCTATCCGCAGAACGGCTGGGGCGCCGGGCCGCCCGCCGGATACGGTCCGGCGCCGGGCCCCGCCCCGTCGTACGGACCGGGCCCGACCCCGCCCTACGGCCAGGGCGCCGTCCCGCCGCAGCCGGAGCCCGGGCGCCGGAGCGGCCGTTCCACCGCGGCGCTCGTCGCGGTCGCCCTGGTGGTCGCGCTCGGCGCGGGCGGTTCCGTGTACGCGCTGATGAAGGACGGCACCGACGACGACGGCAAGGGGCCGACGCCGGTCACCAGCGGGCCCACGACACCCGGCCCTGACCCGTCGCAGCCGTCCCCCTCCGTGTCCGGGTCACCCACCTCCGAGGCGCCGAAGGACGGCGGGATCCCGGAGAAGTACCTCGGCACCTGGACCGGCAGCATCGACAACGCGACGGGCCACAACACCCGGCGTCTGGTGATCCGGCAGGGCAGGGCGGGCGACGCCGTCCTCTCGCTCACCGCCGACGGCCCGGCCGGCGGCGGCACCTACCACTGCGTGTTCCGTGCCGAGCTGGCGAAGACCCCGACCGCCGACGGGCCCCTGGAGATAGGCCCGTCCGAGGTGGTCGTCGGCGAACCGGCCTCCTCGTGCTCCCCGGGCGGCAGCTCGGAGGTCACCCTCCTGCCGGACGGCCGCCTGCGCCGCGTGATCACGGAGTCGGGCCAGGAGCTGACGTACACGAAGGGCGGCTGAGCGGCCGAACGGCGGCTGTCCGCAAAGCCGTTCGGGGCTTGCGGGCCCCGAACCGGCGGCGAACTTCATCTGCCGTATCCCGGCCGTTCCCCCTATGGGCCGTACGGTGACGGCACCGCGCGGCTCGGGGCCCGCGCGGCCCGGGGGAGTGCCGGATGGAGTGGCTGAGCGCGGAGAACGTGGTGGCGATCGCGACCGCGGTGGTCGGCATCGTGGCGTCGGCGGGGATGGTCTGGTACGAGCGCCGGGTGCCGCGGAGCAAACGGGTCGGCTACCGGGTCCAGATGGACAACCCCATCGGCGACGACGTGCGGTCGGGCATCGCGAACGTGCGGCTCGGGCTGTTCGACGAGGTGCCGGGCATGGCCGACGCGACCCTCGTCCTGCTGCGGATCGAGAACGACGGCTCCCAGAGCATCGCGGGCGACGACTACACGGGCCGCGAACGGCACGGTCTCACCGCGGTGTTCACCGACCGCACGATCCGGGGCGTCTCCGTGACGCAGCCGCCCGGCACCGAGCACCTGATGGACCACTTCAGCGCGGCCGCCGGTCTCGGCTACGAGGACGGCACCCTGCGCATCCCGCGCGTCCCCCTCAACCGGGGCGAGCACTACAAGCTGCTGGTGCTGCTGTCGGGCGGTGACGTCGGGCGGCCCATCCGGCTCATCGGCGGGCTCCGGGACGGCGTGGTGAGCCCCAACCGCAGTACGACCCCGGACGACCAGCCGCCGCTGTTCAGCCGCGCGGCCCGGCTGATCACCGTCCTGCTCACGGTGTGCGTCGTGACGCTCGCCGCCATCGTCGTCGTCCGGGACGACACCCCGCCGCCGATCGGCTGTGCGCGGGGCACGCTGACGGTGACCGGGTCGACCGCCTTCGCACCCGTCATGCGGGAGCTGGCCGACAAGTACGAGAGGGACTGCGCGGGGTCGCTCATCACGGTCGACGCACACGGCAGCACCGCGGGAGTGCGCGAACTCCAGGCCGCCGGCGCCGCGTCCGACGGCGGCTCACCGGCCGTGGTCGCCCTCTCCGACGGGCGCAAGCCGGACGGGCTTCCCCAACTGCGGGAGAGCCGCCTCGCGGTGTCCGTGTTCACGCTGGTCGTCCACGAGGACATCCCGCTGAAGAGCCTGTCCCGTACCGACGTACGCCGTGTCTACCGCGGGGAGATCGGGAACTGGAAGCAGCTCGGCGGCCCGGACCGTCCGGTCGTCCTGGTCAGCCGTGACGCCAACTCCGGTACCCGGCAGGTCTTCCAGCGGCGGGTGCTGGGGCGCGGCGAGATCGCCAACTCCTCGCTGGACTGCGTCCACAAGGACGACGCCGAGGCCCCGGTGGTGCGCTGTGAACTCGACTCCACCGAACAGGTGCTGAACACGGCCGCCCGGCTGCCCGGCGCGATCGGCTACAGCGAGCTCACCCTCGCCACCGGCTTCGCCGGCCTGCACCGCCTCGCCCTCGACGGCCACGACCCGTCCGTCGAGGAGCTGGAGCAGGGCGCCGGCGACTACCCGTACCGCGAGATCGAGTACGCCTACACCTACGGCCGCCCGCCCGCCGCCTCCCTCGCCTCCAGCTTCCTGGCCTACGTCAGCCGCGGCGCCGGCCAGGACGTCGTCCGCACCCACGGCCACCTGCCCTGCGGGACCCCGGTGGGGCTGCGAATCTGCGGCGAGGGGGGGGGGGGGGGGGGGGGGGGGGGGCCCCCCCCCCCCCCCCCCCCCCCCGTCCGCGTCGGCCATGACATCTGTCATCCCGGGCCGAGGACATCGCGCACTGCCGGTGCGGCCCCCGCGCGGCCACGATGGCTGCCATGACGAAGGACACCCCGAGGGCATGAGCGGCGTCGGCACCGGGCAGCGCCCGGACAACCGCAGGCAGAAGCTGGTCAAGTCCCTGTGGACCGGCATCTGGCTCGTCTATCTGAGTGCGCCCGTCACCGACCTGCTGCACGGCGGGCACAGCACCGGCGTCACCGTGCTCGGCTGGCTCGGTCTCGCGGTCTTCGTGGCCTGGTACTGGGCTCTGGTCCTGCGCACCGGGCGCGGCGAGGCCGACGGCCTGGTCCTCGGCTCACTGGCCGTGCTCGCGGCTCAGTCCGCCGTCCTCTCCCTCACGCTGGGCCGGCAGTGGCTCGTCCTGTTCGTGTACGTGTCGATCGCGTCCGGCGCCGCGCTGCCGCTGCGGACCGCGCGCTGGAGCATCCCGGCCGTGTCCGCGCTGATGGCGGCGCTCGCGCTCACCGTCCCCGACGGCAGGGAGTACCTGGGGGGTCTCCTCGTCCCGGCGTTCCTCGGCGGATTCGCCATGACGGGTGTGCGCGAACTCGTGCGCACCACCATCGCGTTGCGCGAGGCCCGCGCCACCGTCGCCCAGCTCGCCGCGAACGAGGAACGGCTGCGGCTCGCCCGCGACCTGCACGACCTCCTCGGCCACTCCCTCTCCCTCATCACGCTGAAGAGCGAGCTGGCCGGCCGGATGCTGCCCGGCCAGCCCGAGAAGGCGGCCCAGCAGGTCGCCGACATAGAGAACGTCAGCCGCCAGGCACTCGTCGACGTACGGGAGGCGGTCAGCGGCTACCGGCGGCCCCGGCTGTCGGGCGAACTGGCGGGAGCACGGGTCGCGTTGACCGCGGCGGATGTCGTCGCCGACCTGCCCGCCGGGGCCGGCCCCGGCGAACTCGCCGAGGACAGCGAGTCGGCGCTGGCCTGGGCGCTGCGCGAGGCGGTCACCAACGTCGTACGGCACAGCGGGGCCCGGCGGTGCACGGTGGAGCTGATCCGCCGCGAGACCCTGGGCGGACCGGTCCTCGAACTGTCCGTCGAGGACGACGGCTCGGGCGGCTCGGGCAAGGGCCCGGGGAACGGCCTGTCCGGGCTGGCGGAGCGGCTGGAGAAGGCGGGCGGCACGCTGGACGCGGGCCGGTCCCGGCACGGGTTCCGGCTGGTCGCCCGGGTGCCGTCGGCGGCCGTACCGGAGCCGGCCGAAGGCCGCGGGGGCTGACGGACGACGCCGTAGGATCCGGGGCATGAGCCGTACGATCAAGGTCCTGCTCGCCGAGGACCAGTCGATGGTCCGCGAGGCGCTGGCCGCCCTGCTCGGCCTCGAACCCGACATCGAGGTCGTGGCCCAGGTCGCGCGCGGGGACGAGGTGCTGGCCGGGGTCCGCGCGCACGACGTGGACGTGGCTCTCCTCGACATCGAGATGCCGGGCATGACCGGCATCGAGGCGGCGGCCCTGCTCCACCGGGAGTTCCCGGCCCTCAAGCTGGTCGTCCTCACCACCTTCGGGCGGCCCGGCTATCTGCGCAGCGCGATGGAGGCCGGCGCCGACGCCTTCCTGGTGAAGGACGCCCCGGCGGCCCAACTCGCGCAGGCGATACGGAAGGTGCTCGCCGGGGAGCGCGTCATCGACCCCGTCCTGGCGGCCGCCGCGCTCGCCGGGGGCGCCAATCCGCTGACCGGACGCGAGCGCGAGGTGCTGCGCGCGGCGGCCGACGGCTCCACCAACGCCGAACTCGCCGCGGCCCTGCACCTGTCCCAGGGCACGGTCCGCAACTACCTCTCCACGGCGATCCAGAAACTGGCGGTCCGCAACCGCGCGGAGGCGGTCAGGACGGCACGGGAGAAGGGCTGGCTGTAGCCGCCGGTGCTCGCTCCTCCCGGTGTCAGTTGAGCATCGCCCGTGCCGCGCGGGCCTGTTGGCGTATCCGGTCGGCCGCCGGTTCGTCGACGGCGGCCACCACGTCCGCGTACGCGTCCAGTTCGGCGGCGCCCGCCAGGAAGTCCCCGCGCTGTACCAGCAGTTGGGCGCGCTCGTGGCGCAGCGCGGCCGGGTGCGAGGGCAGCAGCAGGGACAGCTCGACGGCCCACAGGGCGACGTCGGAACGCTCGGGGCGGGCGGCCGCCCAGGCGCGGATGTTGTTGAGGACGCGCAGGACGACGTCGAGCGGGTCGGCGGGCGCGAGCATCGACGGGTCGAGCGGCGCGCCGGTGGCCCCCGTGACGAGCAGCTCGGCGTCCGGGCCCGACAGCACCCGGCCGCCGTCGAAGGGGTCGGCCAGCACCTGGTCCCCGGGCGGGCCGAAGCCCACCACGAAGTGCCCGGGCAGCGCGACCCCGTACACCGGGGCCCCCGCCCGCCGTGCCACCTCCATCCACACCACGGACAGCAGGATGGGCAGCCCGCGCCGTCGCCGCAGCACCTCGTGCAGCAGCGACGACTCCAGCCGCTGGTAGTCGCCCGGCGTGCCGTGGAACCGGCACCGGGCGCCGAGGAGTCCGGCGAGCGCGGTGGCCCAGGACCGCGGACCGCCCGGCCGGAACGGGAGCTGTCCGGCCAGCCGGTCCAGTTCGATCTGCGCCGCGTCCATACCGGCCTCGTCCAGCGTCCCGTCGGCGGCGGCGCCCACCAGCAGGCACAGCACCGCCAGATCGGGCCGCTCGGACCGGGCCTCGTCGGCGAACCGCCGCCGCACCTCGGCGGCACGTTCCGGTTCCGGGGGGTGAGGGGGACGCATGGCAGCCTCGTGTCCTCTCACGCCGTCCGGCGGGGGCCGTCGTGCGGCGCCTGCGGTTCCGGCGCCGCCTGGGGCGCGCGGTAGTGGTGGTACGCGTGATGCGCGCCGAAGCCCATCCCCGCGTACAGCGCCCGCGCCCCCGTGTTGTCCGCCTCGACCTGAAGCCAGGCCGCAGAGGCGCCCTCGTCCAGCGCGCGCCGGGCCAGCGCGGCCATCACGGCCGTCCCGAGACCCTGCCGCCGGTGCGCGGGGTCGACCTCGACGGCCGCGAAACCGGCCCACCGCCCGTCCACCACGCACCGCCCGATCGCGGCCGGCGGGCCGCCGTGTGCACCGGGCACCGTCGCGAACCACACGGACGGACCACTGCCCAGCACCCTCAGCGCCACCTCGCTGAGGCCCTTGCGCTGGTACCGGCCGAGCCACGCCTCGTCCGCATGCCGGGACAGCGTCACCTCGGGAGCCTCCCGGTCGCCGAGCGGTGCGAGCGGGCCGGTCCACAGCTCGGCCGTCACCTCACGCGTCCAGCCCCGCGCCTCCAGCTCCGCGCAGAGCAGCTCCTGAGTGCCCTCGGCCCCGGTCGCCGTCTGGACGTACGCGGGCAGCCCGCGGACGGCGTACCAGTCACGTACCGCCGCGAGCGCCTCGTCCAGCGGTCTGTCCGGATCGCCGAGCGGCAGCACGGAGTTGGCCCGCCGGGTGAATCCGGAGGCCGCCCGCAGCTCCCAGTCGCCGAGCCGCTCGCTCTCGACCGGCTGCCAGGCCCGCGCCGCGATCCGCGCCAGCTCCCCGTACGAGGCGGCGGGGCCCCGCCGCCGCGCCGGTGCGGCGGGCACCACCTTGCCCGCGACCAGCGAGGATTCCGGAATGCGGACGCTCTCCCCGGTGCGTCGTGTGATCAGCACCACACCGTCGTCCCATGATGTGAGAACTCCGACCGTGTCGGTGAACTTCTCTTCTGTGTCTCCGTCCTCGTTCAAGCGGCGTACGGAGACACGTTTGCCCACGTCAGCAGCGGTGATGCGGACCTCAAGGCGGCCGGCCGCGGAGATTTCCACAGGTCAGTTCACCCCTCCTGTTCGGATCGTGCCCAAGAACGGAGATACTAGGGGCGGGCATCGACGACGCCGCGCTCCCGCGCGCCAGGCGGCGGAGCCTGAGGAGGCCCGCCAGCGCCCTATCGAGGAGGAACGACAGCGTGACCTACGTCATCGCGCAGCCTTGTGTCGACGTCAAGGACAAGGCGTGCATCGAGGAGTGCCCGGTCGACTGCATCTACGAGGGCCAGCGGTCCTTGTACATCCACCCGGACGAATGCGTCGACTGTGGTGCCTGTGAGCCGGTCTGCCCGGTCGAGGCGATCTTCTACGAGGACGACACTCCCGAGGAGTGGAAGGACTACTACAAGGCGAACGTCGAGTTCTTCGACGAGCTCGGCTCGCCCGGTGGTGCCAGCAAGCTGGGACTGATCGAGCGCGACCACCCCTTCGTCGCAGCGCTTCCGCCGCAGAACCAGTAAGCGGCCGGATCCGCGCCGCCCCGGTCCCGTACGGCCTCGCTGCCGTGCGGGACCGAGGTGTTTGGCGCGTGAGCCGTCCGTACCCGCCGTGAGTGCGGCCCGCAGCCGCGAGCCGCATCTGCGAGAAAGTGAGCCCGACCCCGTGTCCGCAGTCTCCGACCGGCTTCCCACGTTCCCCTGGGACAAGCTGGAGCCCTTCAAGGCGACCGCCGCCGCTCACCCGGGCGGCATCGTCGACCTGTCCGTCGGCACCCCGGTCGACCCGGTGCCCGAGCTGGTCCAGAAGGCTCTGGTCGCCGCGGCCGACTCGCCCGGGTATCCCACGGTGTGGGGCACGCCGGAGCTGCGGGACGCGATCACGGGCTGGGTCGGGCGGCGCCTCGGCGCCCGCGAGATCACGCACCACCACGTGCTCCCGATCGTCGGCTCCAAGGAACTGGTGGCCTGGCTGCCGACCCAGCTGGGCCTCGGCCCCGGGGACAAGATCGCCCACCCGCGCCTCGCCTACCCGACGTACGAGGTCGGCGCCCGCCTGGCCCGCGCGGAGCACGTCGCCTACGACGACCCGACCGAGCTCGACCCCACGGATCTCAGGCTCCTGTGGCTGAACTCCCCGTCGAACCCGACCGGCCGCGTCCTCGCGAAGGACGAGCTCACCCGGATCGTCGCGTGGGCCCGGGAGCACGGCATCCTGGTGTTCTCCGACGAGTGCTACCTGGAACTGGGCTGGGAGGCCGACCCGGTCTCGGTGCTGCACCCGGACGTGTGCGGCGGCTCGTACGAGGGGATCGTGTCGGTCCACTCGCTCTCGAAGCGGTCGAACCTGGCGGGCTACCGGGCGGCGTTCCTCGCCGGCGACCCGGCCGTCCTCGGTCCGCTGCTCCAGATCCGCAAGCACGGCGGGATGATGACGTCCGCGCCGACCCAGGCCGCGGTGGTGGCCGCCCTCGGCGACGACACCCACGTCCGCGAGCAGCGCGAGCGGTACGCGGCCCGGCGCACGGCCCTGCGCGCCGCCCTCCTCGGCCACGGCTTCCGCATCGAGCACAGCGAGGCGAGCCTGTACCTGTGGGCCACGCGGGACGAGTCCTGCTGGGACACCGTCTCCCACCTCGCCGACCTCGGCATCCTCGTGGCGCCCGGCGACTTCTACGGCCCCGCGGGCGAGAGGTTCGTACGCGTGGCCCTGACGGCTTCCGACGAGCGCATCGCGGCGGCGGTGGCCCGCCTGGCGTAGCGGCCGGGCATGACGCCGGCCTGAAGCGACGTCCGGCCGGCCGGACACGGTGACGGGGCCCGGGGAACTCCCCGGGCCCCGTCACCGTGCGGTCCCGCGTGTCAGCCGAGCGGCAGGCCCTGCGTCGGCAGCCCCTGCGTGGGGAGGCCGCCCTTGGCGACGGAGCCGGTCGGCAGGCCGCTGCCGGTCGCCTTCGCGGTGTCGCCGAGCAGCCCGCCCGCGGAGCCCGCCGCCTCCCCGGCCGTCTTCTGGGCGGCGGGGGTGGCGGTCTTGGCGACCTTGCCGCCGGTCCTGCCCGCGGCGGGCAGGGCCTTCTTGACGGCCTTGCCGCCGGCGTCGCCGGCCAGGCCGGTGGCCTTCTGGGCCGTGCTGTCCACGGTGTTGCCTGCCTGCGCGCCGTCCAGGGCGGTCAGCCCACCCAGGTTCGGGGTGGCCGGCAGTTCGGCCGCCGCGCAGGCGGAGCCGGCCGCACCGACCACGGGTGCCGCCCCCGCTGCGACGAGCAGCGCGACACGGGCGATCCGGCGGGTCAGGGGGAGGGACATGATGCTCCTTAGACGGGAGAAAACACTGGTGTGTCCGGCATCCCCGGCATCTGACCGACTGGCTGTCGACCGGACGGCTGTGATCGTCCCGGGGCGCGGACGCAGTGACTACCGCTCGAAGTCCGCGAAGGTTGCGGTGACCCGACGTAAAGAGTTGGCAATGCGTCGCATTATCGGCTGCGGATGAAAGCGGGCAAAGGCCACCCGGTCCGACAGTCTGTCGAATGCTTACGGCCCTTTGGTCCCAGGGGATTTGGCGGAGGTGGGGGTGACCGCGCGGAAATCCGGGCAGCGACTGCATCCGGGGCAGGCGGAGTACCCCCGAAGAGTGAGGGCCCGCACTACTGACCGGTGACGATCCGGACCTCGGCCGTGGACGTCGCGGACTTCCCGGGCCCGGCGACCCCGGTCGCGGTCCACTCGCTCTCGGAACGCCCCGCCGACCATTCGCGTCCCGCGTAGGAGACGTGCGCGATGTGCAGCGCGGACGAGTTGGCCACGGCCCAGTGGGCCAGCTCCCAGCCGCGCTGACGGCGGCTGCCCTCCGCGGTCGTCCCCTCCGGCACGGGCACGGTGACGGCGGAGCCCCCGCCCGGCGAGGACGGGGAGGGCGCCGCGGAGGGCGACGCCTGCCCGGCCCCGGATCCGGCATCGACCTCGGCCCCGGCCACCTGGAGCACCTCGCGCCCGAAGTCCCGCACGAGCGCGGCCCGTACGGCCTCCGGACCGCCGGAGCGGGTGGCGCCCGGCCGCCCCTCACAGGTCAGCGTGGCCGCCGCACGGCCGGTCAGGGCCGCGGCCAGCAGCGTGGCGTCCGGCTCGTGCTTCGCGTACGCCTGGGGATAGCCGCTGCGCTGCACACGCTGCGCCGCGACCGTGAGCGGCAGCCGCGAATAGCCCGGCACCTCGGCCAGATGCGTGTAGAACTCACCCGCCGCGTACGCCGGATCCATGACCTGCTTCCGCGTGCCCCAGCCCTGCGAGGGCCGCTGCTGGAACAGGCCGAGCGAGTCCCGGTCGCCGTGGCGGATGTTGCGCAGCCCCGACTCCTGGAGGGCCGTCGCGAGGGCGATGGTGACCGCCCGCTCGGGCATGCCGCGCGTGGTGCCGACCGCGGTGATCGTCGCCGCGTTCACCGCCTGCTCCGGGGTGAACTCGTACGAGGCGCCGTCGCCCTTGCCCGAGACCACCTTGCAGCGGGGCGCGCCCGTGCCGCCCGTCACGTACTGCACGACGAGATAGCCCGCGACGGCGAGCAGCACCGCGACGGCCGCCCCGAGACGGAGCAGGCGGCCGCGCCGGGAGGAGGTGGGGGACGGCTCTGGCACGCCCCCAAGGTACTGGAGGCGCCTGTGGCCGGGGTGCGGGGCTGTGGACGAAGGGGCCAGGGGCGTCGCGTTAGGCTCGGCGGCATGGCCGACACCCCGCTTGACCTCACGCTGGACGCCGCCGCCCTCACCGCGCGGCTCGTCGACTTCCCCTCGGAGAGCGGCAGCGAGAAGCCGCTCGCGGACGCCGTCGAGGCCGCGCTGCGCGCCCTGCCGCACCTGACGGTCGACCGGCACGGCAACAACGTGGTGGCCCGTACGAACCTGGGCCGCCCGGAGCGCGTCGTGCTCGCCGGCCACATCGACACCGTGCCGATCGCGGGCAACGTGCCGTCCCGGCTCGACGAGGACGGCGTCCTGTGGGGCTGCGGCACCTGTGACATGAAGTCGGGCGTGGCCGTCCAGCTGCGCATCGCCGCCACCGTCCCCGAGCCCAACCGCGACCTCACCTTCGTCTTCTACGACAACGAGGAGGTCGCCGCGCACCTGAACGGCCTCAAGCACGTCGCCGAGGCTCACCCCGACTGGCTGGCGGGCGACTTCGCGATCCTCCTGGAGCCGACGGACGGCCAGGTGGAGGGCGGCTGCCAGGGCACCCTGCGGATGCTCCTCAGGTTCACGGGGGAGCGGGCGCACTCCGCGCGCGCGTGGATGGGCTCCAACGCGATCCACGCGGCCGCCCCGGCCCTGGCCAGGCTCGCCGCGTACGAGCCCCGCAGGCCCGTCGTGGACGGCCTGCGGTTCCACGAGGGGCTCAACGCCGTCCGCGTCGAGGGCGGCGTCGCCACGAACGTCATCCCCGACGCCTGCACCCTCGTCGTCAACTTCCGCTACGCGCCCGACCGCACGGAGGCGGAGGCGGAGGCGTTCGTCCGGGACTACTTCGCCGACTGCGGCGTGGACGAGTTCGTCGTCGACGACCACACCGGCGGCGCCCGCCCCGGTCTGACCCACCCGGCCGCCGCCGCCTTCCTCGCGGCCGTCGGCGGCGAGGCCCGCCCCAAGTTCGGCTGGACGGACGTCGCCCGCTTCAGCTCGCTCGGCGTGCCCGCCGTGAACTACGGCCCCGGCGAACCGCTCCTGGCCCACAAGGTGGACGAGCGGGTCCGGGCCTCCCTGATTCCCGAGGCCGAGGAGCGGCTGCGCGCCTGGCTGACGTCCTGACAGCCCCGTTCCGCGCCGTGGCGGTTCATGGCGGACATGCTCAGGTCCCCCCTCCGTAACCCGCGTGGATCTACGCTGGGGTGGAACTACCGCAAGCGGAGGGAGCGGACATGGCTACCGGCAATCCCGAGGGCAAGAAGCGGCCACCGGAGGAGCAGCGGCTGGGACCGGTGCTGCGCAGGCGGGACCAGGTGCAGGCGAGCACCACGGACCAGCGTCTGCTGGACGGACGCGCGCCCTCGGACTGGGTGCACACCGACCCCTGGCGGGTGCTGCGCATCCAGTCCGAGTTCATCGAGGGTTTCGGCACGCTGGCCGAACTCCCCGCCGCGATCAGTGTGTTCGGCTCGGCCCGCACCCCCGTCGACTCCCCGGAGTACGCGGCCGGTGTCGAGCTCGGGCGCGGTCTGGTCGAGGCCGGCTTCGCCGTCATCACCGGCGGCGGCCCGGGCGCCATGGAGGCCGCCAACAAGGGCGCCTGCGAGGCCAAGGGAGTCTCCGTCGGCCTCGGCATCGAGCTGCCCTTCGAGCAGGGACTCAACCAGTACGTCGACATCGGCCTCAACTTCCGCTACTTCTTCGTCCGGAAGATGATGTTCGTCAAGTACGCCCAGGGGTTCGTGGTGCTGCCCGGCGGCCTCGGCACCCTCGACGAACTCTTCGAGGCGCTCACCCTCGTCCAGACCCAGAAGGTCACGCAGTTCCCCATCGTCCTGTTCGGCACGGAGTACTGGGGCGGTCTCGTCGACTGGCTCAAGAACACCCTGATCGCCCAGGGCAAGGCCTCCGAGAAGGACCTGCTTCTCTTCCACCTGACGGACGACGTGCAGGAGGCGGTGGCGCTGGTGTCGAAGGAGGCGGGCAGGTAGCGGGACTTCCGGCCGAACCCCGCGACCCGCGGGCCCGCGTCTCGAAGCCGGTTCTGGCCCGACCCGCGGTCGGGGACGAGCGCGTCACCGCGGGCGCGGGCCGGCGCGACAGGGCAGGGGGCGCAGCCCCCGGGTACGGGAGCGCCGGGGCTACGCCAGCCCCCGGCGCGCCACCGCGGGCGGCCGGTGTCCGGCGATGGACGCGACCATGTCGAGCACCTGCCGCGTCTCCTCGACCTCGTGGACCCGGTACACCTGCGCACCCAGCCAGGCGGACACCGCGGTCGTGGCCAGCGTCCCCACCACCCGCTCCTTGACCGGCCGGTCGAGCGTCTCCCCCACGAAGTCCTTGTTGGACAGGGAGACGAGGACCGGCCATCCCGTGTCCACCATCTCGCCCAGCCGCCGGGTCGCCTCGAGACTGTGCCGGGTGTTCTTCCCGAAGTCGTGCCCGGGATCGATCAGCACCGATTCCCGCGGCACCCCCAGCGACACCGCCCGTTCGGCCAGCCCGAGGGTCACCCGCAGGATGTCGTCCATGACGTCGTCGTAGGTGATCCGGTGCGGACGCGTCCGCGGCTCGGACCCGCCCGCGTGCGTGCACACCAGGCCCGCCCCGAACCGCGCGGCGACCTCGGCCAGCCGCGGATCGACCCCGCCCCACGCGTCGTTCAGCAGATCCGCGCCCGCCTCGCAGACCGCCTCACCGACCTCGTGCCGCCAGGTGTCGACGCTGATGACCACGTCGGGGAACCGGCGCCGCACCTCGGCGACGAAACCGACCGTACGGCGTGCCTCCTCCTCGGCCGTGACCTCCTCGCCCGGGCCCGCCTTGACCCCGCCGATGTCGACGACGGCGGCGCCCTCGGCCACCGCCTGCTCGACGCGGGCGAGCGCCGGCTCGTCGAGGAACGTCGCCCCCTGGTCGTAGAAGGAGTCCGGGGTCCGGTTCACGATCGCCATGATCACCGGCTCGTGCGCGTCGAATTCACGCCTGCCCAGCCTGAGCATCCCCTGTGACCTCTCCTAGTACTTCCCGCTGTTCGGCCGCCTGCGACCCTAGCTGTCAGCGTCGCATGGCACGATCGGACCCTGACACTTCCGATACTTTCCACGTCGGCGCGCCCCGTGCCGGCACCAGAGCGTGGGGACCTCAGCGATGTTCATGTTCTTGTTCCTGGTCGTCGCGCTCGCCGTCGTGGTCGCCGCGGTCACTCTGTCCGTGGTGGGCGGCGGCGAGAGCGGCCCGCTGACCGACGTCGCGCCCGAGCGGCTGGAGGACCCCCTGCCGGCGCACCGGCCGGTGAACCGCGACGACGTGGACCTGCTGCGCTTCCCCGTCGCCGTCCGCGGCTACCGCATGGCGGACGTCGACGACGCGCTCGGCCGCCTCGGCGCCGAGATCGCCGAGCGGGACGCCCGGATCGCGGACCTGGAGGCCGCCCTCGCCGGCGCCCGCGCGTCCGCCGCCCCGTCGCTGCGCAAGCCCGCCGGGGAGGAAGACCGGTGAGCGGCGCCCTCCCCGGCACCGACGGGACGCCGCGCTGCCCCTGGGCGCTGTCGACCGAGGACTACGTGGCGTACCACGACGAGGAGTGGGGCCGTCCGGTCCACGGCGACGACGCGCTGTACGAGCGGCTGTGCCTGGAGGCCTTCCAGTCGGGCCTGTCCTGGATCACCATCCTGCGCCGCCGCCCCGGCTTCCGGGCCGCCTTCGCCGGTTTCGAGATCGCCGAGGTGGCGGCCTTCACCGAGGCCGACGCGGAGCGCCTGCTCGCCGACCCCGGCATCATCCGCAACCGCGCCAAGATCGAGGCGACGCTCGCCAACGCGCGCGTGCTGGCCGGCTGGGCGCCGGGCGAGCTGGACGAGCTGATCTGGTCCTTCGCCCCCGAGCCTGCCTCCCGCCCGGTCCCGGCCACGCTCGCCGACGTGCCCGCCGTCACCGCCGAGTCGACCGCCCTGTCCAAGACGCTGAAGAAGCGCGGCATCCGCTTCGTCGGCCCGACGACGGCGTACGCGCTGATGCAGGCGTGCGGCCTGGTCGACGACCACCTGGCGGACTGCGCGGCCCGGGGCCGCTGACCCGCCCCGGGAGGCGTTGGTGCCGGTCAGCGCCCCAGGTACGTCGGCTTCTCCTTGCCGATGAACGCCCGCACGGCGATCAGGTGGTCCTCGGACGCGCCCGCCCGGGACTGGAGTTCGTCCTCCTTCTCCAGGGACTCGTCCAGGGAGTGCGAGAGGGCGTGGGCGAGGGACTCCTTGAGCGCGGCGTACGCGAGCGTCGGGCCCTCGGCGAGCGCCCGGGCCACCTTGACCGCCTCGGCGGCCAGCTCGGCCGAGGGCACGATCCGGTTGGCGATGCCCAGCTCGTACGCCTCCTGCGCGGAGATGCTGCGCGGGAAGAGCAGCAGGTCGGCGGCGCGGCTCGGCCCGACGACCCGCGGCAGGGTCCACGAGATGCCCGAGTCGGCGGTCAGCGCGACCCCGGCGAAGGAGGTGTTGAAGGCGGCGGTGTCCGCGACGATCCGGTAGTCCGCGGCGAGCGCGAAGCCGAAGCCCGCCCCGGCCGCGACGCCGTTCACGGCCGCCACCACCGGCTTCGCCGCACCGGTCAGCGCCCGCACGATCGGGTTGTAGTGCTCCCGCACCGTGCTCATGACGCCCTCGCCGGAGCCCGACTCGCGCGCCGTGAGCAGCCCGCCGACGTGTTCCTTGAGGTCCTGGCCCACGCAGAACGCCCGGTCGCCCGCGGCGGTCAGCAGCACGGCCCGTACCGAGTCGTCCGCGGCGGCCGCCTGCGCGGCGTCCCGGAGGGCGACCTTGGCGGCGACGTTCATCGCGTTCATCGCCTCGGGGCGGTTCAGCGTGATCGTCGCGAGCCCGTCGCTCACCTCGTAGAGCACGGTGTCGGCCATGGTGGGTCCCCTCCGGTGTCACGGCTCGTCGTACCGGTCGGTACGCGCTGCTTCCGAGGACAGCATGGCGGAGATCGCCGACGGTGGCGCGAGCCGGACATGTGACCTGCGTCAAAGAATTCCGGCGCGGGAAAGTCCATGCGGCGGCGCAGTATCGCAGTCACATCGCCGAATTGAGTGGTTTTGCTCAAGCGCGTTGCGCAAGCGATGCCGACTGATGTTGGTCATCGGGTCCTGAGATGCGGGATAATGGCCTGGAAGCAATGTGTTCGATGCCGGTGACGTGTGTCCTATGAGGGGACGTGCGTGCCCTCCTAAGGGGCCGTCGGCGACGATGAGCTGGTTTCAGGAAGGGGAACGAGCATGGCGGCCATGAAGCCGCGGACGGGCGATGGCCCGCTCGAGGTGACCAAGGAGGGGCGGGGCATCGTCATGCGCGTTCCGCTCGAAGGCGGCGGTCGGCTCGTTGTCGAGCTGACTCCCGACGAGGCCGACGCGCTCGGCGACGCCCTCAAGAAGGTCGTCGGCTGACGCGGAACGCGACCCTACTTTTACAGCTGTCCCGGCATCGTACGCGGTGCCGGGACACTGTTTTCCGGGGGCAGGGCGGCGTCCTTCCGGTCCGGTGGTCCCGGTGTACTCCCTGGTCAGCGTCCTGGGCCGGGGTTCCGGCTCAGCGCTTGACGGCGCAGAGCAGCCCGTCGCCCACCGGGAGCAGCGAGGGCACCAGCTCCTGGCTCTCGCGCACCGCGCGCAGCAGTTCCCGCAGCCGGCCGACCTCCGCGGGCTGCGGTCCCGAGTCCACCGTGCGGCCGTCCGCGAAGACGCCCTCGAAGACCACGAGGCCGCCGGGACGCAGCAGGCGCAACGATTCAGCGAGATAGTCCAGGCACTCCAGACGGTCGCCGTCGCAGAAGACGAGGTCGTACCCGGCGTCCGCGAGCCGCGGCAGGACCTCCAGGGCGCGGCCCGGAATGAAGCGGGCCCGGTTGCTGGCGAAACCGGCCGAGCGGAAGGCCTGGCGGGCGAACTGCTGGCGCTCCGGCTCAGGATCCACGGTGGTCAGTACCCCGTCCGGCCGCATGCCGTGCAGGAGATGAATTCCGGAGACACCGGTTCCGGTTCCGATCTCCGCGACGGCCTTCGCGTCCACGGTGGCGGCGAGCAGCCGCAGCGCGGCACCCGTGCCGGGCGACACCGAGCGCAGCCCTGCTTCCTGGGCCCGGTCCCGGGCCCAGCGCAGCGCCTCTTCCTCGGCGACAAAGGCGTCGGCGAACGCCCAGCTCGTCTGCCGGTTGCCGGTAATGACCCTCTCCTGTCCCCGTAGTTGCCTGGCCGTGACTGTATCCGTTGCCGTCGGGAACCCGCCGATGGGACCAGGCGTTCAGGAGAGTGGGGAAGGCAGTGGGGGGACGCTGATGAAGCAGGACACCGAGCAAGTGCTGACGCAGCCGCAGAAGCGCACATCAAATTCTCGTAAAACCGCTTATCCGGAGCTAACGGGCGAGGTGGCTATGGTAGGGGCTCCACTGGACACCGCCAGAGCCGACAGGGGAGGTGCGGCTGCGCCTGAGGATCGGGGAGGAGTGCTGCGGCGCTTTCTCAGGTCGGCGGGTGAGCCGAGATCCGTGATTGACACCGCTGACCGATCCCACACCGCTGACTCCGCACAGACCGCGACTTTCGCCACCGACGCGGACTCGCAGGCGTGGACTCCTCCCACCTGGGAGGAGATCGTCAGCACGCACAGCGGCCGGGTCTACCGGCTCGCCTACCGCCTGACCGGCAACCAGCACGACGCCGAGGACCTCACCCAGGAGGTCTTCGTCCGCGTCTTCCGCTCGCTGTCGACCTACACGCCCGGCACCTTCGAGGGCTGGCTGCACCGCATCACCACGAACCTCTTCCTGGACATGGTGCGCCGCAAGCAGCGCATCCGCTTCGACGCCCTCGGCGACGACGCGGCCGAGCGCCTCCCCAGCCGCGAGCCCTCCCCGCAGCAGGTCTTCAACGACGCGCACTTCGACGCCGATGTCCAGCAGGCGCTGGACACCCTCGCGCCCGAGTTCCGCGCCGCGGTCGTCCTCTGCGACATCGAAGGCCTTTCGTACGAGGAGATCGCCGCGACCCTCGGCGTCAAGCTCGGCACGGTCCGCAGCCGTATCCACCGTGGCCGCTCCCAGCTGCGCAAGGCCCTCGCACACCGCTCTCCGGAAGCCCGCGCCGAGCGCCGCGGCTTCGCAGTCACGGGAGTTCCCGCGCTGGGAGGAGGGGGCGCGACCGCGTGAGTGGATCCCGGCCCAACCCCGCCGAACGGCGCGTGGCAGACCAGCACCTGGGAGACCGGCTCTCCGCCCTGGTGGACGGCGAGCTCGGTCATGACGCGCGCGAGCGTGTCCTCGCCCACCTCGCCACCTGTGCGAAGTGCAAGGCAGAGGCGGACGCGCAACGCCGCCTGAAGAACGTGTTCGCGGAAGTCGCTCCGCCGCCCCCTTCCGAGAGTTTCCTGGCCCGGCTCCAGGGGCTCCCCGGGGGAAATGACTCCGACGGCGACGGATCGCCGCTGGGCGGAAGCGGATTCGGCGGAAGACTTTCCGGCTCCGGGACGCACTCGGGCGTCGCCGGGGTCTTCGGGACGAGGGGCGAGTCCTTCGGCTACGTGCCGGCAGGACCGCACGCCGACGTGCTGCCCCCCTCCCCGGGCCGCGGCTTCCGTATCCATGACGTCACGCGCCAGGAGGCCGAGCGGTCGTCCTCGCGCGGGCTGCGCCTCGCCTTCGCCGCCGCCGGCGCGGTGTCGCTGGCCGCGGTCGCGCTCGGCGGGGTGTCCACGGGCGTGCCCGGTGACACCCCGGAAGCGCGCGGCGGTTCCGGCTCGGGGAGCAACGTGACACCGCTGCGCACCCAGGGCACCGGCGGGACGACGGCTCCCGACTCCCAGCGTCGGCGGTCCAGCGCCCCGCTGCTCGCCCAGGGCCAGCGCGCCCCCGGCGACGGCCCGGTCATACCGACCTCCCTGTCGGCGCCCCTGCTGCCCGGAGTCCCCACCCCGCCGTCGGGGCAGGAGGCCACGCGCACACTGACCGCACCCATCGTGGCCGGTGCCGCCGCGATGTCCCCGCTCATACGTCCGCTCACCACGGTCCAGCCCACCGAGCCGGCCACCTGGTCGGCGTCGTGGGACGTCGTGAAACCGGGCCTGCTGACCGTGCCACCGACCACCCCGTCCCCCTCTCCCTCCTCCCGCTAGGCCTGGGTCCCGCCGCGGGACCGGCCCCGGCCGATCTCTGCGCGCCGCCGCGTGAACCTGGTTGAATCCGGGGTGGGCCGCGCCCGCGGAGGATTCCGGGCGCGGAGTCGACAGTCTGCGGTGACCGCCGGTGCCGTCGTGCCGCGGGCCAGGTGTGGGGAGAGCATGGACCAGGGGAAGCCCGCGAGGGCGAAGTGGTGGAGCCGACCCCGGCCGGACGACCCCGGGGCCGGCCCGGCGGTGCCGACTCCTCCGGAGGCCGTCGGGACGGGGCCCAACGAGCCCCGGGAAGCGGGTCGGGAGACCCCGGCCACCGCCGACGGGGACTTCGAGCTGGAACGCCCGCTGCCGCCGGAGACCGGCGCCGACGGCGACTTCGAGCCGAACCGCCCCGCGCCGACCGAGCCGACCATTGCGACCGCTGCGCCCGGTGGGGCCGACGAGGGTGACTACGAGCTGGACCCGCCGGATGCCCCGGAGCCGGAGGTGCCGGACACGGGCGATGCGGCCGGCCCGCGAGCACCGCACGCGGTCGCCGCGCCTGCGCTCGCTCCGACCGCGGTCCCCGCCGCTCCGCCCTCCGAGGCCGCCACGTCCGACGCGGTTCCTGCGCCCGGAACGGATGGGTCCGCGGTTCCCGCGCGCGGAACGGACGGGTCCTTGGCGCTCACGCCGGACACGGTCCCCGCCCCCCCGCCCGGAACGGGCGACACCTCCCCGGCGCTTACGCCGACCGCGGTCCCCGCGCCCGGAACGGATGCGTCCTCGGCGCTTTCGCCAAACGTGGTTCCTGCGCCCGGAACGGACGCGTCCCCGGCGCTTAAGCCCGCCCCCGCCCCCGCGCCCGGAACCGACGCCTCCCCGGCGCTCACGCCGGACACGGTCCCCGCCCCCGCGCCCGGAACGGACGACACCTCCCCGGCGCTTACGCCGACCGCGGTCCCCGCCGCTCCGCCCTCCGATGCCGCCACGTCTCCCGTAGGCGCGCTCGCTGAGGCCGTCAGGCCTCCCGTAGTCGCCCCCTGTGAGCGTCCCCGCCCCCTGCACGCCCCCGACCCCTACAGCACCCCGCCGTACGGCGAGCCGGGGCCCTGGGCGCCCGCGCCGCCCGTCCAGCACCCGGGCGCCACCCCGAGCCGGGGGACCCACCTCCCCACCGTTCCGCAGACAGCCGTCCCGGCCGTCCCGGCCCATGCCACACCCCCGCCAGGCACCGCCCCCGTCCACGGTTCGCCCCTGCCCCCCGGCCCCGAGGCTCAGTCTGCGGTCGGGCCGGGGGCGGAGGGTGCCCCGTCCTCCGGTCAGGACGCGGCGGTGTCCGCGCCCTGGCGGAACTACGACCCGTGGGCCGCGGGGCCGCTCCAGCAGAACGGGGCGGCCGTCGCGTCCAAGGCGCAGCGCCGCCGGCGGGCGAAACGGGTCATCGTCGGCGGGGCCCTCCTCGTCGCCCTGCTGTCCGGCGGCGTCGGCGGTCTCGTCGGGGCCTATCTGGAGCGCAACGGCGGCATGGCGGACGTGGAGCTGCCCCAGGCCGGGAGGGAGCCGAACGACCGGGCCCCGGGCACGGTCGCCGGGATCGCGGCCGGCGCGCTGCCCGGCGTCGTCACCCTGCACGTGCGCGGCTCGAAGGCCCAGGGCACCGGTACCGGGTTCGTACTCGACGGCTCGGGGCACATCCTCACCAACAACCACGTGGTGGAACCCGCCGGCACCGGTGGCGACATAACCGTCACCTTCAGCGGGGGCGAGACCGCCACCGCCAGGGTGGTCGGACGGGACAGCGGATACGACCTGGCCGTCGTCAAGGTCGGCTCGGTGAGCGGCCTCAAGCCCCTGCCGCTGGGCAACTCCGACAACGTGCAGGTCGGCGACGCCGTCGTCGCCATCGGCGCGCCCTTCGACCTCCCCAACACCGTCACCTCCGGGATCATCAGCGCCAAGGAGCGGCCCATCACCGCGGGCGGCGAGAAGGGCGACGGCGGCGACGTCTCGTACGTCGACGCCCTGCAGACCGACGCGCCCATCAACCCCGGCAACTCCGGTGGCCCGCTGCTCGACTCGCAGGGCCGGGTCGTCGGCATCAACAGCGCCATCCGCTCCGCCGACAGCGGCTCCGACCCGGAGAGCGGCCAGTCCGGTTCCATCGGGCTCGGCTTCGCCATCCCCGTCAACCAGGGCAAGCGCGTCGCCGAGGAGCTGATCAACACGGGCAGGGCGACGCACCCGGTCATCGGCGTCACCCTCGACATGGACTACGGCGGCGACGGCGCCCGCGTCGGCACCGGGGCCGAGGACGGCGGCGCCCCGGTCACCTCCGGCGGCCCCGGCGACCGGGCCGGCATCGAGGCGGGCGACGTCATCACGGAGGTCGACGGCCGGCCCGTCCACTCCGGCGAGGAACTCATCGTCAGGATCCGTGCCCACCGCCCCGGCGACCGGCTGGAGCTGACCCTGGACCGCGACGGCACCGAGAAGCGGCTCACGCTGGTGCTCGGCTCCGCCGACGGCGACTGACGGAAGCCGCGGCCGGGGCCCCGCGGCCCGCCGCCGTTCCGCGGCCGGCGGGGGACATCGCGGGAAACCGGCCGTGTACACGAAGCCGGAAGGCCCGGGACAGTACCGGACGGGAGGGATCGCCGGGTACCGTGGATCCGGCCCGGACCACGGAAGACCTGCCGGGGGCCGAGGACATCGCAAGGAGCTTCAGGTGTTCAATGACATAGGACCGCTCGAGCTGGTGACGCTCGTTGTCCTCGCCGTGCTCGTCTTCGGTCCGGAAAAGCTCCCGAAGATGATCCAGGACGTCACGCGCACCATCCGCAAGATCCGCGAGTTCAGCGAGAGCGCGAAGCAGGACATCCGCCAGGAGCTCGGCCCCGAGTTCAAGGACTTCGAGTTCGAGGACCTCAACCCCAAGACGTTCCTGCGCAAGCAGCTGGACAACGACGAGCTGGGGCTCAAGGAGATCCGCAACGGCTTCGACCTGAAGAAGGAGATGGCCGAGGTGACGGACGCGGTCCACAGCCGGGACGCCGACGCCGCCTCCGACTCCTCCGGGGCCTCGGCGAACGGCAGCGCCGGCGGCTCCGTCGACATGACGAAGAAGCGCGAGCAGCTCGAGACGGACGAGCGGCCGCCCTTCGACGCGGACGCCACCTGAGCCGCGAGCGGCCTCCCGTGGCGGGTCCCCCGGTCGCGCGTCCGGGCCGCACCCCCTCCGCGTACGTGATATGAGTCATACACGTACGCCCTCGTTCACGGCCCTGACGGCCGCACACGCGCCCCACGCGCCGGACGGCTACCGGGCCCCTCGCAACGGTGTGGCTATGCTGCCCAGTTGTCGTGTGGACCAGGTGTGAGCGAGGACGCCCGCGGGGGGCGGGCCGCTCGGGTCCAACAAGAGCGAGGAGGCGTCCGGGAGATGGAGACGACAAGTCGGGTAGGCGCGCAGGCGCCGGCCGCGGAGGGCGGACAGCAGGTCCCCTCCGCCCGGCGTACGGTCGACGGCTACCTGCTCGCGCCCTTCCCGTGGTACGGCCTCGACGAGGCCTTCACGGGGCCGCGCTGGCTGATGCAGGTCGGCACCTCGGCGGACGGTGCCGTCGAGCACGGTTCGATCGGGCACGGCGACGAGCCCACGCTGCGCAGCGAGTCCGGCGAGGACAAGGAACGGTTCGCGGTGGTGGTCACGGTCGCCGCCAGCCCCGTCCGGCGTAGCGCCGACGGCACGGGAATGCTGGAGGCCACCTCGGTCTCCTCCGCGGCCTGGCTCGCCGGGGTGGGGCTGCTCTCCTGCACCTGGCCGGGTCAGATGGACCACACGCTGCGGGACGACTGGCTGGACCAGCAGACCGAGACCGCGTGGGTCCTCGCCGACGACCTGACCGGCGCCGACTGGTCCACGCTGTCGCTCCCCGTGGACGCCGTCCCCACGCCCTTCCACTACCGGGAGTCGGAGTTCGGCTGGGTCCTCGCCGGCTCCACCCAGGAGGGCGTGCACGTGGGCGCGTACGGGCGTGGGATGAGCGCGTACGGACTCGGCTTCTCGATGATCAAGGACATCGCGGCGTACGCCTAGGAATCGCCGCTACGCCGAAGGGGGCGCCGTCCGATGACGGCGCCCCCTTCGGCGTAGCAACGGTCAGAACTTGTTGCGCGGTGTGATGCCCAGCGACATGCCCGACAGGCCGCGCTGGCGGCCGCCCAGCTTGCCCGCGATGGCCCGCAGGGCGGAACCCGCCGCGGACTCCGGGTCCGTGAGCACCACCGGCTTGCCGTTGTCGCCGCCCTCGCGCAGGCGGACGTCGATCGGGATGGAGCCGAGGACCGGCACCGTCGCGCCCGTCGTGCGGGTGAGGCCGTCGGCGACGGTCTGACCGCCGCCCGTGCCGAAGACGTCGACCATCTCGCCGCAGTGCGGACAGGGCAGCCCGGACATGTTCTCGACGACGCCGACGATCTTCTGGTGGGTCTGGACGGCGATGGAGCCGGCCCGCTCGGCGACCTCGGCCGCGGCCTGCTGGGGGGTCGTGACGACGAGGATCTCCGCGTTCGGGACCAGCTGCGCGACCGAGATCGCGATGTCGCCGGTGCCCGGGGGCAGGTCCAGCAGAAGGACGTCGAGGTCGCCCCAGTACACGTCCGCGAGGAACTGCTGGAGGGCACGGTGGAGCATCGGGCCGCGCCAGACCACGGGCGCGTTGCCCGGGGTGAACATGCCGATCGAGATGACCTTCACGCCGTGCGCGGACGGCGGCATGATCATGTTCTCGACCTGGGTGGGACGGCCGTCGACGCCGAGCATGCGGGGCACCGAGTGGCCGTAGATGTCGGCGTCGACGACGCCGACCTTCAGACCGTCGGCCGCCATCGCCGCCGCCAGGTTCACCGTCACCGAGGACTTGCCGACGCCGCCCTTGCCGGAAGCGACCGCGTACACGCGCGTCAGCGAGCCCGGCCTGGCGAAGGGGACCTCGCGCTCGGCCTGCCCGCCGCGCAGCGCCCCCGCCAGCTCACGGCGCTGCTCGTCGCTCATGACGTCCAGCGTGACGTCGACGCGGGTGACGCCTTCGACCGCCGAGACCGCCGTGGTCACGTTGTTCGTGATGGTCTCGCGCATCGGGCAGCCGGAGACGGTCAGGTACACCGCGACCGCGACCACGCCATCCGCACCGATCTCCACGGACTTGACCATCCCCAGTTCGGTGATGGGTCGCTGGATCTCTGGGTCGTTCACCGTCGCCAGTGCTTCACGCACCGCGTCTTCCGTAGCCATAGGCACGATGGTACGGCGCCGGACGGGGGGCCCGGAAAGCCCCGTCACCGGTCGTCTACGTCACGTCCCCGCACGTGCTCCGCCGGGAATACGACCCGCCCGTCCCCGTGCCGCTCCTCCAGCTCCTTGACCAGGTCCTGGAGCTCGGAGCGGATCCAGTCGCGGGTGGCCACCTCGCCGAGGCCGACACGCAGCGCGGCGATCTCGCGGGTCAGGTACTCGGTGTCCGCGATCGACCGCTCGTTCTGCTTGCGGTCCTGTTCGAGATTGACCCGGTCGCGGTCGTCCTGGCGGTTCTGGGCGAGCAGGATCAGCGGGGCCGCGTAGGACGCCTGGAGCGAGAGGATCAGCGTCAGGAAGATGAACGGGTACTGGTCGAAGCGCAGGTCCCGGGGCGCGGCGATGTTCCACACCACCCACACGGCCACGACCGCGGTCATCCAGACCAGGAACCGTCCGGTGCCGAGGAACCGGGCGATCCGCTCGGAGAACCGCCCGAAGGCCTCCGGGTCCCATTCGGGCAGCAGCCTGCGGCGCCGCGGCAGCGGCTGGTCGAGCCGGGTGCGCGGCCGGGGCGTGGCGGTCGCCCCGGCGGGCGTCCGCTCGCGGGGATCGCGGTCAGGAGCCATGTGCGGCTCCCGTGCCCTCGGCGGCCGGGGTCTCGTCGAGGTGGAACTCCGTCTCGCGCCAGTCGTCGGGCAGCATGTGGTCCAGCACGTCGTCCACGGTCACCGCGCCGAGCAGCGAGCCGCTCTCGTCGACGACGGGCGCCGCGACCATGTCGTACGTCGCGAAGAAACCGACCACCACGGGCAGCTCCGCGCCGGGCGCCAGCGGTTGCAGGTCGTCGTCGACGAGCGCGCCGACCAGGGTGTACGGGGGGTCGCGCAGCAGGCGCTGGAAGTGCACCGTGCCGAGGTACTTCCCGGTCGGCGTCTCGTCCGGCGGCCGGCACACGTACACCTGGGCGGCGAGCGCCGGGGAGAGATCGGCGTTGCGGACCCGGGCGAGCGCGTCGGCGACGGTCGCGTCCGGGCGCAGCACGATCGGCTCGGTGGTCATCAGACCGCCCGCGGTGCGGTCCTCGTACGCCATCAGCCGCCGCACGTCCGCCGCCTCGTCCGGCCGCATCAGCGCGAGCAGCCGCTCCTTGTCCGCCTCGGGCAGCTCGCCCAGCAGGTCGGCCGCGTCGTCCGGGTCCATCGCCTCCAGGACGTCGGCCGCGCGCTCCTCCTTGAGCTTGCCGAGGATCTCGATCTGGTCGTCCTCCGGGAGTTCCTCCAGCACGTCGGCGAGCCGGTCGTCGTCCAGCGCCGCGGCCACCTCGGCGCGCCGCTTCGGCGACAGGTGGTGCAGCACGTTGGCGAGGTCGGCCGGGCGCAGCTGCTCGAAGGTGGCGAGGAGGCTCTCGGCGCCCTGCCCGTGCTCCTCCAGCGAGAACCCGGTGACGGCGGACCACTCGACGGTCAGCGTCTCGCCCTTGGCGCGCCGGAACGTCCCGCTCTTGCCCTTCCGCACGAAGACCCGGTCGATCTCCCAGTCCCGGCGCGCGGGCAGCTGCTGGACCGACACGTCGAGAACGGTGACCTCCTCGCCGCCGTCGGCGAGCCGCACCCGCCGGTCGAGCAGCTCCCCGAACACGAGCCGCTCGGTGGGCCGTTGCTCGAAGCGGCGCACGTTGAGCACGCCGGTGGTGATGACCTGGCCCGACTCGATGCCGGTGACCCGGGTCATCGGCAGGAAGATGCGGCGGCGCGTGGACAGCTCGACGACCAGGCCGAGCAGCCGGGGCGGGCGCCGGCCGACCCGCAGTATGGCGACCAGGTCGCGCACCCGTCCCACCTGGTCACCGTTGGGGTCGAAGACGGCGGTGCCGGAGAGGTGGGAGACGAAGATCCTCGGGGCGCCTGCCGCCATGCCCGCGCCTCCTTCTCGTACTGAACGCCATATGCCGCGATGTCCGCTCGGATGGGCTTCAGGCTAGCCCGTCCCGGTCGGATACGCGCTGGTGGGGGGTGCGGATGGACTGCCTCCGAAGGCCTCGCCCGGCCCCGGTACGCTGCCGTACGCCGTTGAGGACCCCCGCACGAGAGGCAGCCCATCCGTGACTGCAATTGCTCCCCTGGGCCGTACCCGCAGCGCCGTCCTGGTGAGCGCGGTGTGCGCGCTGGTCGTGACGGGGACGGGGCTGACGGGGTGCAGCAGCGAGGACCCGGACGCGGGCACGAACGGGGTGGGCAAGCTGTCCGCCGAAAAGATCCGGAGCAGGGCGCGCACGACCGCGGACGCGGCGAAGGCGGTACGGCTCTCGGGATCCGTGGTGACCAACGGGCGCACGTACCGGCTCGACATGCGCCTCAAGGGCGACGGCGGCACGGGCTCGGTCACCTCGAAGGGTGCGACGTTCCGGCTGCTGCGAGTGGGGGAGCACCTCTTCCTGAAGGCCGACGCGGAGTTCTGGAGCCATCAGGACGGCGCGGGTGACGACGCAGGCTCGGACGCGGCGGCCGCCGACAAGCTGGAGGGCATGTACGTGAAGGTCCCGACCGGCGACCCGGCGTACAAGCGCTTCAGCGGCTTCACCGACAAGGACGTCCTCCTGGACGGTCTGCTCACGCTGCACGGGGCTCTGGAGAAGGACGGGCACCACGAGGTGAACGGCACGCGCACCGTGCGGATCACCGCCGAGGAGGGCGCGGGCGGCAGCCTCGACGTGTCCCTGGAGGGGAAGCCGTATCCCCTGCTGCTGGTGCGCGCCGGAGACGCCGGCACCCTGCGCCTCACCGACTGGGGCGAGGACTTCGCCCTGGAGGAGCCGTCGAAGAAGGAGACGGTCGACTACGGGCAGCAGCTGCCGGCCTCCTGACCGCCGCAGTCGCCGCTCCCGCCGGTCTACGAGCGCTTGCGCTTCTTGAACAGGAGGCGGGGGAGGCCGGCCGGGGCCGCCACGCAGGTGGTCGCCGGGGTCGGGAGGGGCACAGCGGCCAGGGAACCGGTCGGGAGCGCGGCCGTGGTGCCCCGCGGCTCCAGGCGCAGCACCCGGCACTCGGCCGCCCAGCGCTCCGGCATGGCCTCGCCGTCGGGCGCGTTCAGCCGCTTGCCCTTGAGGTCGGCGACGGCCGCCTCCCACTCCGGGGACCGCGGCGCCAGCTCCACGACCTGAGCGGCCCAGGACACCAGCCGCCCGCCCTTGTCCTTGCTGCGTACGGTGACCACCGCGTCGCCGCCGTCGGCCAGCCCCGGCAGCGGCTGCTCACCGGGGCCGTCGCCGACCAGGCACACCGCACCGTCGTGCCAGACGTGCCACAGGGGACGCGAGGGCGCCGCGTGGCCCTCCGGGACGTCCGGCGCCTGCGGGCGGCCGCCCGTCACCCAGATCAGCCCGGACTTCTTGGTGGCCTCCTCGACGAGGGCCTGGTCGAGCAGCTTCTTGGTCATGGGGCCAAGACTATCCAGCGGCCCGGCGCCGCGACCGGCCCGCTCAGAGCCAGCCGTTGCGCTTCAGCGTGCGGTGGATGCCCAGGCAGATGACCACGGTGATGCCCATCACCACGGGGTAACCGAACCGCCAGTGCAGCTCCGGCATGTGCTCGAAGTTCATCCCGTACACCCCGCACACCATCGTCGGCACGGCGATGATGGCCGCCCAGGACGTGATCTTGCGCATGTCCTCGTTCTGCGCGACGGAGGCCTGCGCGAGGTTCGCCTGGAGGATCGAGTTGAGCAGCTCGTCGAAGCCCACGACCTGCTCCTGCACCCGGGCCAGGTGGTCGGCGACGTCCCGGAAGTACTTCTGGATGTCGGGGTCGATCAGCCGCATCGGCCGCTCACTCAGCAGCTGCATCGGACGCAGCAGCGGCGACACCGCACGCTTGAACTCCAGCACCTCGCGCTTGAGTTGGTAGATCCGCCCCGCGTCGGTGCCGCGCGGCGTGCCCTTGCGGCCCGGCGAGAACACCTCCGTCTCGACCTCGTCGATGTCGTCCTGCACCGCGTCGGCGACCGCGATGTACCCGTCGACGACGTGGTCGGCGATCGCGTGCAGCACGGCCGAGGGTCCCTTGGACAGCAGCTCGGGGTCGTCCTGCAGCCGGTGCCGCAGCGCCCGCAACGAGCCCTGCCCGCCGTGCCGGACGGTGATGAAGAAGTCCCGCCCGGTGAAGCACATGACCTCGCCGGTCTCCACCACCTCGCTGGTGGCGGTGAGTTCGGTGTGCTCGACGTAGTGGATGGTCTTGAAGACGGTGAACAGCGTGTCGTCGTACCGCTCCAGCTTGGGCCGCTGGTGCGCCTGCACCGCGTCCTCGACGGCCAGTGGGTGCAGCCCGAACTCACTGGCGATACCGGCGAATTCGGCCTCGGTCGGCTCGTGCAGGCCGATCCAGACGAAGCCGCCGTCGCGGCGCACCTGACGCATCGCCTCGTGCGGTGTCAGCTGCCCGCCACTCTGGACGCGGGCGCCGTCGAGGTAGACCGCGCAGTCGACCACGGCGGAGGGCGTGGCCGGGTCCCGGGTGGCGTCGTACGAGCCACTGTCCTTGCGCAGCGAGGGGCGCGGACGGACCGCTGCGCGGAGGTCACGGATCATCGACATGGGCAGGCTCCTTCATACGGAGGCCGCCGGCGACGGTTGGAACTGCCCGGAATGGGGACGTCCTTGCAAGGGGCCTCCCCGCCCGTCGAGGCAGGGGAAGGATGTCTGGCACGTCCACAAAGCGGGGAGCACCGCACCGTCGCGGTGGCAGCTTCGCTACTGATTCAGATCAGACGGATCAGTCGGATGGATCAGGCGGAAACGAAGTGCTCTTCCGTCGGTGCACCGGACAGACAAAGATGCGAGCGCGGGAAGCGGCGGACAGGCAGAGCCGAAGCTGCGTCAGCGGCCGGAAGAGCGGGTGGTACTGCACGGTCGACTTCGGTCGTCCATTGCAGCCCCACCTCCTCCGGCCGGTCCCCCGTGAGGGACGATCCGTCCCCCGAGGGGGAGTCGCATGCGTCGAGGCTCGAGAGCGACGCTTCTGCGTGCTGCCCCGACCAGCGGCCAAGACTATCAGCGCACCGAAGCGTCAAGACCCCGCTTTGCGCGTTGTTGACTCCGTGGCGCGGGGTGCGTGCGGGGTGCCCAGGTCGGAAGGACGCCGCCTATGCTCGGCCCATGGCAGATGTTCTCCCGCTGGTCGAGGCCCGGTTGCGTTCCGCGCTGGGCGAGCCGGACGCGCGCGCCGCCGTCACCTTCCTGGGCACCGACCGCATCGAAGTGCTGCGCTTCACCGCGGGCGACATCGTCCGCTACGCCACGCTCGGCATGTCGGCGCAGCCGATGGGCGACCCGACCGCGGTCCTCGCCGACCCGGTCAAGGGCCCGCGCGCCGAGCTGGTCCTGTCGGTGCGCGCCGCCGGTGCCGACACCGACAAGGTGCTCCGCCGCCTCGCCGTACTGGCCGCGTCCCCCCAGGTGGAGGGCCTCGTCGTGGCCCCGGGCGCGTCTCTCGACGTGGGCGAACCCCTGTGGCCGGGTGCACCGTTCACGTCCGTCCTGGTCGCCGAGTCGGGCGGTCTGGTGGAGGACCTCGACCTGGACGCGCCCGCCGATCCCGTGCGGTTCCTGCCGCTGCTGCCGATGACCCCGAACGAGGCCGCCTGGAAGCGGGTGCACGGCGCGGGCGCCCTCCAGGAACGCTGGCTGGGCAGCGGGACGGACCTGCGCGATCCGCTGCGCAGGTCCGTCCCGCTGGACTGAGCCGGGGCCGGCTCCCTGCCAGTCCGCACCCGGCCGCCGCCGGTCCCGCCGACAAGTGCGGGTGCCTACTCACCCGGGGTGAAGGGCTCACGCCGGACGGGTGATCGTCCTTGACGCGGCGAAGGACGGGGAGGACCGTTGGGGCTTATGAGGGGCGAACCCAGTTGCCCGAAGTGTGGTGGCCGGGTCAGGGCTCCCGGACTCTTCTCCGATTCCTGGCAGTGCGACGTGCACGGGACGGTGCATCCGCTGCAGCCCGTGATCCCGCCCAGCGTCGAGGCGCTCAGTGTCGTGGTGCACCGCGCGCAGGTCCCGGTGTGGATGCCGTGGCCGCTGCCGGTGGGCTGGCTGTTCACGGGGGTGGGCTGCGCCGGCGACGACCGAAGCGGCGGCCGTGCGACCGTCGTCGCCTGCTCGGGCCCCGGCCCGCTGGGCGGGATGGGGGAGCTGGTCCTCGTCGCGGAGGAACTCGGCGTCGGCCTCGGCGCGCGGTACGCGGGCGTCGACGGCCCCGACCCCGGTCCGTACCTGAACGTGGAGAAGCCTCCCCAGGCCAAGGTCCTCGCGGCCGGCCGGCCGACCCCGCTCTGGCTCGTCTCCGGCTCCCCGGACGACCGCGCCGTCTTCGCGGGCGAGGCGCGCGGCCTGTGGCTGTGGGCCGTCGTGTGGCCGGAGCAGTCGGGGCTGCTGATGTACGACGAACTGGTGCTGACGGACCTGCGGGACGCCGGTGCGGAGGTGGACCTGCTGCCGTGCGGGGCGCTGTCGCCACGGATTCTGGAGCCGTAGGTACGGCACCCGCTCGCGGCCTGCTCGGCCCTGCGTGACCGTAGGGGGCCCTCCGTGCGGTTCCTGTGCGCACTGCCACCGGCGTGCGCGATCGTACGGGGTGCGGTTCCTGCCGTTCCTGTGTGCTCCGGTTGCGGGGCGGAGCGCGGCGGGCGTAGGGGGTGCTCGGCCGTAGCGGGTGTGACAGGGGGGCGTCGGATTCCCGTTATCCTTGAGCAGCCCCTTCCGTACCGACACCGCTTGGAGTCCGCGTCGTGCGCATCGACCTGCACACCCACTCCACCGCCTCCGACGGTACGGACACCCCCGCCGAGCTGGTCCGCAAGGCCGCCGCCGCCCGGCTGGACGTCGTCGCGCTGACCGATCACGACACGACCCGGGGCCACGCGGAGGCGATCGCCGCCCTCCCCGAGGGGCTGACGCTGGTCACCGGCGCCGAGCTGTCGTGCCGGCTCGACGGCGTCGGCATGCACGTACTGGCGTACCTCTTCGACCCCGAGGAGCCCGACCTGCTCGCCGAGCGCGAGCTGGTCAGGGACGACCGGGTGCCGCGCGCGCGGGCCATGGTCGCCAAGCTCCAGGAACTGGGCGTTCCGATCACCTGGGAGCAGGTGGCACGGATCGCGGGCGACGGCTCGGTCGGCCGCCCGCACGTCGCCTCCGCGCTGGTCGAGATCGGCGTCGTGCCCACCGTGGGGGACGCCTTCACCGGCGAGTGGCTGGCCGACGGCGGCCGGGGTTACGTCCCCAAGCACGAGACCGACCCGTTCGAAGCGATCCGGCTGATCAAGGGCGCGGGCGGCGTCGCCGTCTTCGCCCACCCGGGCGCCGCCAAACGCGGCAGGACCGTGCCGGACTCCGCGATCGCCGAGCTCGCCGCCGCCGGACTCGACGGCATCGAGGTCGACCACATGGACCACGAGCCGGCCACCCGGGCGCGACTGCGTGGCCTGGCGGGCGAGCTCGGGCTGCTCACCACGGGGTCCTCCGACTACCACGGCAGCCGCAAGTCGTGTGCGCTCGGCGAGTACACCACCGACCCCGAGGTCTACGGGGAGATCACCCGGCGGGCCACCGGGGCGTTCCCCGTGCCCGGCGCGGGGGGAAGCCACCGCTCCGTCTAGCTCCCGTCCGGTCGGGCTTCGCGGGCCGGTCACGAGGTCCGAGCCGGCGTGGCTCGGGCCGGCCGGTTTCTCCGGGCTCCTGGCGTCCCTGGCTCGTTCGGTTTCCTCGGTCTCTCCGCTCTCCGGGCGGCCTCCGGTTCTCCGGGTCCGTTTCCGGGTCCTGCCGGGACAAGGGCCGGGACCGGGACGGGGGTCGGGATCCCTTCTTGTCACCCGAGCTCGTTCCGGCTCGCCGAGTCCGTTCCCCGGAACACCCGTACGTGTGGCCTCCGCCCGCCAAGGCGTGGCCGCCTCGTCCTGCCCGTCTCGTCTCTCCGCAAGCAGCAAGGCACCACCGTGTTCGACGTCGCCGTCTTCGGCTCCCTCTTCCTGACCCTCTTCGTGATCATGGATCCCCCCGGGATCACCCCGATCTTCCTCGCGCTCACCGCCGGACGCCCCGGCAAGGTGCAGAAGCGCATGGCCTTCCAGGCCGTCTGCGTGGCCGGCGGTGTGATCACCGTGTTCGGTCTGCTCGGGCACCAGATCCTGGACTACCTGCACGTGTCCGTGCCCGCGCTGATGATCGCGGGCGGGCTGCTCCTGCTGCTGATCGCCCTCGACCTGCTGACCGGCAAGACCGACGAGCCCAAGCAGACCAAGGACGTCAACGTCGCCCTGGTACCGCTTGGCATGCCGCTGCTGGCCGGTCCCGGCGCGATCGTGTCCGTGATCCTGGCCGTCCAGAAGGCGGACACCGCGACCACCCAGGTGTCCGTGTGGGCCGCGATCCTCGCCATCCACGTCGTGCTGTGGCTCGTGATGCGGTACTCGCTGCTGATCATCCGCGTCATCAAGGACGGTGGTGTCGTGCTGGTGACCCGGCTCGCGGGGATGATGCTCTCCGCGATCGCCGTGCAGCAGATCATCAACGGGGTCACGCAGGTGATCCGGGGCGCCTGAGCGGCGCCGGCCGGGGGCGCCGAGCCTTGGCGCGGGCCACGTGCAAAGCCCCCGTACGGCATGTGCCGTACGGGGGCTCCGAAGTCTGCGAAGCGTCTGCGGGTTACGTGGAAATCACCCGCGTGTTACGAGGCAGTCGAGTCGGCCGGGCGGATCCAGAGGCGCTGGCCGATGGCCGCGGCCTGCTGAACGATCCGGTTGACGGAGGCGGCGTCCACGACGGTCGTGTCCACGGGGGTGCCGTCGACATCGTCGAGTCGCATGATTTCGAAGCGCATTGGCTTCTCCCTTCGTCTGGTCATCCTCCTGAGGAGAACTACTGATGTGTGAGGCGTGGGGCGTCGCTGCCCTTCCGCTTCATACGGATTCAACGGGATGCGTGTTACAAACATTCCCTACGCTAAGGAAATTTTTCGAGAACCTAACTACTGACCGGTAAGGAGTGGGCGGCGGCGGCCGCGCACCCGGCCGGGACCGGCAGGGGCCGGTTGTGTTCGCAGCGTGACCGCCGGGACAATGGAAGCGATGAACGACGACCTCGCGGCGCTGGGCGGCCGCATCGACCGTACGAACGAGCTGCTCCAGCGCATGCTCGCCGAGGTGGCGAAGACGCCCTCCACCCACGCGATCTTCGTCGACGCCGGGTATCTGTACGCCGCCGCCGGACGGCTCGTCTCCGGGTCCGAGGACCGTCGGGCCTTCGACCTCGACGCCGGAGGCCTCATCGAGGCGCTCATTGACCGGGCCCGCACGATCTTCGCGGACAGCAGGCTGCTGCGCGTCTACTGGTACGACGGCGCGCGGCGCCGTATCCACACCTCCGAGCAGCAGTCGATCGCCGAGCTGCCCGACGTCAAGGTGCGCCTCGGCAATCTCAACGCCAACAACCAGCAGAAGGGCGTCGACTCGCTGATCCGCAGCGACCTCGAGTCGCTCGCCCGGCACCGTGCCATCAGCGACGCCGCGCTGCTCGGCGGCGACGAGGACCTGGTGTCGGCCGTCGAGGCGGCGCAGGGGTACGGGGCGCGGGTCCACCTGTGGGGGATCGAGGTTCCCGAGGGCCGCAACCAGGCCGAGCCGCTGCTGTGGGAGGTCGACAGCCAGCGGACGTTCGACCTCGACTTCATCAAGCCGTACGTGTCCCGGCGGACCGCCGCCACGTACGACGCCGCCGGGACGGCCCGGCCCGGGCGGGACGACGTGCGGTTCGTGGGCGCGCAGATCGCCGCGAAGTGGCTCGCGGAGCGGGGGCGGGAGGCGCTGGTGGACCTGCTCCCCGGGCACCCCTACCTGCCGGGCTCCGTCGACCAGGACCTGCTCGTGGAGGCCGAGGGGCTGCTCCAGTACTCCCTGCGCGGGCAGGCGGAGCTGCGGCGGGCGCTGCGGGACGGCTTCTGGGCGCATCTTCAGGCGCAGTACTAGGGCGTGCCCGGCGCGACCGCCCGGCGCAACTGTCCGGCGCGTGTCAGGCCGGGCCGCAGCGGTCCCAGAAGCGGGCGAGGGCCCGGGCCGTCTCCTGCGGCCGGTCCGTGTTGGGGGAGTGCTCGGCGCCCTGTACGACGCTGCGTTGCGCGTGCAGGCGTACGGCCATGTCGTCCAGGAGCGGCACCGGCCAGGCGTCGTCGCAGGCGCCGGAGAGCACGTGCACCGGCAGGGGTACGGCGGCGAGTTCCGCGACGCGGTCGGGTTCCGTGCACAGTTGCCGGCCCGTCGCGATGAGCTGGGCCGGGCTGTTGGCCAACCAGCGCCGGAGCAGGTCGGCGCGGTCGTCCAGGCCGGCGTCGAGATTGCCGGAACCGGGGCCGTCCGAGTCGCCGGGGTCGCCCGGGCCGGTCTGCGCGGGGGCTTCCATCGCCTGGATAGCCTCCCAGACGTCGGCCATGCCCATCACCGCGAGGGCGTCTCTCAGCAGCTTCACGCGCTGCTGCTGGGGTGCGGAGATCTGGGCGGGGCCCGAGGACATGAGGGTGAGCGAGCTGAACGGGGCCGGGTCCAGCAGGACCGCGGCGCGCGCGATCTGTCCGCCGAGAGAGTGGCCCACGAGGTGCACGGGGGTGCCGAGGGCGGCTGCCTGCGCCAGTACGTCCTGCGCCAACTCGGCCTGTGCGTAGGGAGATTCGTCGTCCGGGGGCCCCGGAGTCTCGTACTGGCCGCGGCCGTCCACGGCGACGGTCCGGTATCCGGCCGCCGCCAACGGCTCGTGCAGCGCGATGAAATCCTCCTTGCTGCCGGTGAAACCGGGGATCAGGAGGGCGGTTGCCTTCGGCGGTGCCTGGGGTGCGTGGGGTGCGTGCGGTGCCTGCGGTGTCGCGTCGAGCACGGCGAACTCGCCGCGGGTGGTCGCGAGACGGTACGCGCGGACACCGGGCGGGGGGACGAAGGTGGGCGGCCTGCTCATGCAGCGAGGCTATCGGTGCGGGGTGTTGCTTCTTCCGGGGTGGGTCGTAGGTCCCGTCGCGCCTCGGCTCCTGTGGGTGGGTCGGGGCCGCGCCGGTACATCCGCCCGTTGCATGTCGGGCGCCCGGCCGCGTTGCATGGGGCCCCCTGGGTTGTCTGCCCGACCTGCAACGGGCATCTGATGTACCGGCACGGCCCCTTCGGTGGGAGGGCGGGTGCGGGTGGCTTTCGGGCTTGGCTGCCGGCAGGCGTGCCGCAGGTGTGTTCACGCGCGGTCGGCCCCCGGCGGCGTGCGGAGACGCCGATGGCCCGGTTCCCGCGGGTGCGGGGACCGGGCCATCGGGTCGGTGATCAGCTGTCCGCGGGCTCCGTGGCGGCGACGGCCTTGCGCGTACGCCGACGCGGCTTCGCCTCGGGCTCCTCAGCCGTCTGCGCCGGGATGGCGGCGTCGACGGAGGCAACCGCGGCCTTGCGGGTACGGCGCTTCGGCGTGGTCTCGACGGCGGCCTCGGCCTCCGGCGCCGCGGCCTTGGCACGGCTGCGGCGCGGCTTGGCCTCCGCGACCTCACTCGCGGCCTCCGCCGTGGCGGCGACGGCCTTGCGCGTGCGGCGCGGCTTGGCCGGGGCCTCGGCGGCACCCTCGGCGGTGTCGACCGCTGCCTCCGCGGCCTTGCGCGTACGGCGACGCGGCTTGGCCTCGGGCTCGTCGACCGCCTGCGCCGGAATGTCGGCGTCGGCCACGACAGCCGCCGCCTTGCGGGTGCGGCGCCTCGGCTTGGCCTCCGCGGCCTCCGCGGTGTCCAGAGCGGCCTCGGCCTCCGGCGCCGCGGCCTTCGCACGGCTGCGACGCGGCTTCGGCTCCACGACCTCGGCGGCCTCGGGTGCCACCTCGGCGACGGGCGCGGCGGCCTTACGGGTGCGGCGGCGCGGCTTCGTCTCGGTGGCCTCCGGGACCTCGGCAACCGGGGCCTCGGTGACCAGGGCCTCGGCAACCGGGACGTCGGCAATCGGGGCTTCGGCGACCGGGGTCTCGGCGGCCGCCGTTTCCGCGGTCCTGCGCGTGCGGCGGCGGCGCGGCTTCGACGGCTCCTCGGTGACGCCCTCGGCCGTGTCGACCGCGGCTTCCGCCGACGGCTGCTCGGCGACGACGGTCTCGGTCACCGCGACCGGCTCGGCGGACGCTCCGCTGCCGCGGGTACGGCGGCGACGGCGCGGGGTACGGGGCTCGGTGACCTCCGCGGTCCCGGCCGACTCGGCGGGCTCGGTGGCCGTCACCGCGGGAGACGCGGTGGCCTCCTCCAGCGGCGTCCCGTTGCGCGTACGGCGGCGGCGCCGCGGCGTGCGCGCCGGGCGCTCACGCTCGCTCTCGCGCTCCGCGACCGGCGCGGCGGCGCGGCCACCACGGGCCCCGCGCTGACCGCGGCCGCCCGTCTCGCCCAGGTCCTCGACCGCCTCGGCCGAGAGCCCGGCGCGGGTGCGCTCGCCGCGCGGCAGGACACCCTTGGTGCCGGCCGGGATGCTCAGTTCCTCGAAGAGGTGCGGGGACGTGGAGTACGTCTCCGGCGGGGCCGGGAACCCGAGGTCCAGCGCCTTGTTGATGAGCTGCCAGCGCGGGATGTCGTCCCAGTCGACGAGCGTGACGGCGATGCCCTTGGCACCCGCGCGGCCCGTACGGCCGATGCGGTGCAGGTACGTCTTCTCGTCCTCGGGGGACTGGTAGTTGATGACGTGCGTGACGCCTTCGACGTCGATGCCGCGAGCGGCGACGTCGGTGCAGACGAGGACGTCCACCTTGCCGTTGCGGAAGGCGCGCAGCGCCTGCTCGCGGGCGCCCTGGCCGAGGTCGCCGTGGACCGCGCCGGACGCGAAACCGCGCTGCTGGAGCTGGTCGGCGAGGTCCGCCGCCGTCCGCTTGGTGCGGCAGAAGACCATCGCGAGACCGCGGCCGTCGGCCTGCAGTATCCGCGAGACGATCTCGGGCTTGTCCATGTTGTGCGCGCGGTAGACGTACTGCGCGGTGTTGCGGACCGTCGCACCCTCGTCGTCGGGCGACGTGGCGCTGATGTGCGTGGGCTGCGACATGTAGCGGCGGGCCAGACCGATGACGGCGCCCGGCATCGTGGCCGAGAACAGCATCGTCTGACGGCGGGCCGGCAGCATGTTGATGATTCTCTCGACGTCGGGCAGGAAGCCCAGGTCGAGCATCTCGTCGGCCTCGTCGAGGACGAGCGACTTGATGTGATTCAGGTCCAGCTTCTTCTGGCCCGCGAGGTCCAGCAGCCGGCCGGGGGTGCCGACGATCACGTCGACGCCCTTCTTCAGGGCCTCGACCTGGGGCTCGTAGGCGCGACCGCCGTAGATGGCGAGCACGCGCACGTTGCGGACCTTGCCCGCGGTCAGCAGGTCGTTCGTGACCTGGGTGCACAGCTCACGCGTCGGCACGACGACGAGCGCCTGCGGAGCGTCCGTGAGCTGCTCGGGCAGGGCCCGGCCCGCCTCGACGTCCGCGGGGACGGTCACGCGCTCCAGGAGCGGAAGGCCGAAGCCCAGCGTCTTGCCGGTGCCGGTCTTCGCCTGGCCGATGACGTCCTTGCCCGTGAGGGCGACCGGGAGCGTCATCTCCTGGATCGGGAAGGGGTTGAGAATGCCGACGGCCTCCAGGGCTTCGGCCGTCTCGGGAAGGATTCCGAGGTCACGAAAAGTCGTAGTCAGGGTGCTGCCTCTTCTGTGTACGCGGTGCGAGGCGAGCGCGGGGGTCGTGTCTGGACCGTGCCGGGGACGTCGGCCGCTTTGCGGGCTGGCCGAGTGGCATGGGACCACTGCCGACGCTCGAGCGCTCGTACCGCTGAGGGTTCCTCCGGGTGTCGTACGCAAGGTGCCGTACGGACGTGGAGGTCTGTCGGGTCGGAGCCGATCGGGCCTCCGACCGGGCATCCTCATTCACGCGGCCCGTCGCAATACTCAACGGGCGCATTACCACCATACCCCGGAATCACGCACACGCGATGGCCGATTCGGTCACATGGTCGTCGTCACACTGATTGACCGGGAACGTCCACGCCGCGGTGAGCGGGCTATTGTGCGCTTCATGACGACGCCTGACAACGCCGCTGCCACCCCCGCCGAAACCGCTCCCGCGGCCACCGGAGTCGCCGCCCAGAACTGGGACACGGCCTCCGCGGACCCCCAGTACCGGGCTGCGGTCGTGGACCTGCTCGGAGCCCTCGCGTACGGCGAGCTGGCGGCGTTCGAGCGGCTCGCGGAGGACGCCAAACTGGCGCCCACCCTCAACGACAAGGCGGAGCTGGCGAAGATGGCGTCGGCCGAGTTCCACCACTTCGAGCAGCTGCGCGGCCGGCTGGCCGCGGTCGGTGTGGAACCGACCGGGGCGATGGAGCCGTTCGTGGCAGCGCTCGACGGATTCCACCGCCAGACCGCCCCCTCGGACTGGCTCGAGGGGCTCGTCAAGGCGTACGTCGGCGACTCGATCGCCAGCGACTTCTACCGCGAGGTCGCCGCGCGACTCGACACCGACACCCGGCGTCTGGTCCTCGCCGTCCTCGACGACACCGGGCACGCCAGCTTCGCCGTCGAGAAGGTGCGGGCCGCGATCGACGCCGATCCGCGCGTCGGCGGACGGCTCGCGCTGTGGGCCCGCAGGCTGATGGGCGAGGCCCTGTCGCAGTCGCAGCGAGTGGTCGCCGACCGTGACGCCCTCTCCACCATGCTGGTCGGAGGGGTCGCGGACGGGTTCGACCTCGCGGAGGTCGGCCGCATGTTCTCCCGGATCACCGAGGCCCACACCAAGCGCATGGCGGCGCTGGGGCTGGCGGCCTGACCGGAGGGTCCACGGACGCTCACGACGCCGGCCGGCCTTTCGAGAAGGCCGGCCGGCGTCCGTCGGCTCAGTGCTGTCCCCGGTGCGCGGCGGTCCTACGCCGGTGCCGAGCGGCGGCGAAACCTCTCGGCCGGGCGGAGCAGCAGCGACAGCGAGGCGGACGACACCGCGATCGCGCCGATCAGCGTCGGCATGAAGTGGCCGGGTCCGAGCGCGCTGTGGGTCAGAAAGGCTCCGAAGAGGGCTCCGGCGACGCCCGTCGACAGGACGAGACTGTGCGCCGGGAGCCGGTGGGACAGGCGGTGCTGCGCCGCCCAGGCGAGCGCGAGACCGAGGATCGCAGAGCCGAGCGCTTCCAAAAACATGGTGGGTTCCCTCCCGCACGGCTGGGGCAAATCGGTCCTACTCGATCTACCCCCGAGGTGCGGAAGGCAACCCTCCCCTGTTGGGACGATGTGCTCCGTCCGTGCAGTTCAGATCATCGGAAAGGGGGCCCGGGGGGGGGGGGGGGGGGGGCCCCCTCTTTCTTTCTTTGGCCCAGAAAGCTCGAGACCCCCCCTCTCGTCTTGGGGGTTCCGGACATCCCACCCACGAGAAGAGGAGTCAGGGATCAG
>NZ_JBWKDS010000016.1:56640-67068 GCF_056435845.1 Streptomyces sp. NPDC043867
AGGGGGGGGGGGGGAGGGGGGGGTGGGGGGGGGGGGGGGGGGGGGGGGGGGGGGAGTAGCACCCCCCCCCCCCCCCCCCCCCCCCCCCCCCCCTTCGCGCTGTCTCGACTACAGCGCGCTGAAGCCCACCTTGCGCGCCGTGGGCTCGCCGAGCTCCACGTACGCGAGACGGTCGGCCGGGACCAGGACCTTGCGGCCGTGGTCGTCCACGAGGCTCAGCAGCGCCGACTTGCCGGCCAGCGCCTCGGACACCGCGTGCTCGACCTCCTCGGCGGTCTGACCGCTCTCCAGAACGATCTCGCGGGGCGCGTGCTGCACGCCGATCTTGACCTCCACGGCTTTGTCCCTCCGACGGTCAGTGAAGTGCGCGTTCCTCCGCGCCGTACGCAGCACACATTAGCCCGGTGAGGGGACGTACACGTTCCGTCCGACAACGCCATCAGCGAACAGCGGACGGGAACAAACGCGCCCGCCGTACGTCAGTGGGATTCGCTGCCGTGCAGCGGGAAGCCGGCGATGCCGCGCCAGGCCAGCGACGTGAGCAGCTGGACCGCCTGGTCGCGCGGCACGCTGCGGTCGCTGTGCAGCCAGGAACGGGCCACCACCTGGGCCAGTCCGCCCAGCCCGGAGGCGAGCAGCATCGACTCGGCCCGGGACAGGCCCGTGTCCTCGGCGATCACGTCGCAGATGGCCTCCGCGCACTGCACCGTGACCCGGTCCACGCGCTCGCGCACGGCGGGCTCGTTCGTCAGGTCGGACTCGAAGACCAGCCGGAAGGCGCCGCCCTCGTCCTCGACGTACGCGAAGTAGGCGTCCATAGTGGCGCGGACGCGCAGCTTGTTGTCGGTGGTGGAGGCCAGCGCCGTGCGCACCGCTTCCAGCAGGGACTCGCAGTGCTGGTCCAGGAGGGCCAGGTACAGATCGAGCTTGCCCGGGAAGTGCTGGTACAGAACCGGCTTGCTGACACCCGCCCGCTCGGCGATGTCGTCCATCGCGGCCGAGTGGTACCCCTGGGCGACGAAGACTTCCTGAGCCGCGCCGAGGAGCTGGTTGCGTCGGGCACGGCGCGGCAGGCGTGTGCCCCGCGGGCGTGCTGCCTCTGTCTGCTCGATGGCTGTCACGCCGCCTCCCAAAATCGTCCACATGCGGTGTGCGCCGCGCCGCCATCGTACTTTTCGGTAACCCCGGTGTGCGCGCCACGGACGCACAATTTCACGGACCGGACAGGAGCGATAGCCGCGCAGACCTCGTCAAACGGGGGCAGGGCGGTCAGGGGGCCCACCTCCCTCTCACCGGTAGTCGTCCTCGTCGAGGGAGACGACGCGGGCCTGCTCGGCCAGGTCGGCCTCGTTGGCGCTGCCGGGATCGGCACCGGTCAGCGGTTCGTCGCGGCTCGGGGCCACCTCGGTGTGCTGCTCTGCGGCGTCGGCCTCCGGGGTCTCCTCGTGGATCCGGGCGGTCGACTGCTCGTCCTCGAACGTCTCCGGATCCGTGGGGTCGATGGCCATGGCGGGCTCCCTTCCTGAAGCTTCCTCGAACGCCCTGCGGTGCGAAGCAGGGGCCACATATGGGTGCCCTGTTTCGAGCCTAGGAGACACCTGATCCGAACGCGATGCGATTCGGGGACCGGTCGAGATGCGATTCGGGGACCGGGTCGAGATGCGATTCGGGGACCGGGTCACGATGCGATTCGGGGACCGGTTGCTCAGGATGCCGGATGCCGGATGCCGGTGGCGCCGGTCGTGCCGGTCGTGCCGGTGGCGCCGGTCGTGCCGGTCTCACGCTGCCGATCACCCCGAACGGCCGGAACCGGGACCTCGTGAGCTGTGACCGCGAACACGTGAGCCACTGCGTGATCGTCTCGTAACATTGCCCGCATGTCTTCGACCGAGCTGCCGTCCGTGCTGGCCAACACCGTGACGCCCAGGGTCGGTTCCGTGCGGGTCGCCGAGGGGGAGCGGCTGCGTTCGGTCGGCCTGCCGGGCGTCACGCTCACCGTCCGGTCGAGGCCACCGGCCCGGGAAGGGCTGCCGCCTGCCCTGTACGTGCACGGACTGGGCGGGTCCTCCCAGAACTGGTCGGCGTTGATGCCGCTGCTCGACGGCGTCGTGGACAGCGAGGCGCTCGATCTGCCGGGCTTCGGCGACTCCCCGCCGCCGGACGACGGCGACTACTCGCTCACCGGGCACGCGCGCGCGGTCATCCGCTATCTCGACGCCTCCGGGCGTGGCCCGGTGCACCTCTTCGGCAACTCGCTGGGCGGCGCGGTCGCGACGCGCGTCGCGGCCGTACGCCCCGATCTCGTCCGCACCCTCACCCTGGTCTCGCCCGCGCTCCCGGAGATCCGCGCGCAGCGCTCGGCGTGGCCGACCGCGCTGCTGGCGCTGCCCGGCGTGGCGCCCCTGTTCACCCGGTTCACCAGGGGCTGGACCGCCGAGCAGCGCGTACGCGGGGTCACGGCGCTCTGTTACGGAGACCCCACCGTGGTCACGCCCGAGGGCTTCCGCAACGCGGTCGAGGAGATGGAGCGGCGGCTGGCCCTTCCCTACTTCTGGGACGCCATGGCGCGGTCGACCCGCGGCCTCGTCAACGCGTACACGCTGGGCGGCCAGCACGGGCTGTGGCGGCAGGCCGAGCGCGTCCTCGCGCCGACGCTGCTCGTCTACGGCGGCCGCGACCAGCTGGTGGGATTCCGCATGGCCCGGCGGGCGGCCCGTGCCTTCCGCGACTCGCGGCTGCTGACGCTGCCCGACGCCGGGCATGTCGCGATGATGGAGTATCCCGATACGGTGGCCACGGCATTCCGTGAACTTCTGGTCGACTCGGGCGAGCTGGACGGGTCTTCGGTCACGGACGCCCCGGCCGCGAAGGACGGGGTCGGCAACGCGGGCGCGGGGAGCTGAGGCGGGGCGTGGGACGGCACAGCCGCCGCGGGCGGGCCGACAGGGACGGCGCCGCCGGCGGGAAAGCCGGCGAACAGCCGGCCGCTCCGAGAGTGACCGTGCCGGTGGCCGGCGCCGCGGGACAGGCCCCGGGGGCCGGGACTCCGCCGCGGGGAATGCCCCGGATGCCGCAGGGCGCGCCCGCGCAGGGGGCGCCGCGCCTCCCGGACGGTACGCCCGCCCATGGGGTACCTCGTTTTCCCGACGGCACGCCTGCTCACGGGGTGCCGCGTTTCCCCGATGGGACGCCTGCTCACGGGGTGCCGCGGTTCTCCGAAGGGACGCCCGGCCGTGGGGCGCCGCGCCTCGACGACGGCACGCCTGCTCACGGGGTGCCGCGTTTCCCCGACGGGACGCCCGCTCACGGGGTGCCGCGCCTTGCCGACGGCGCGCCCGCGCAGGGAGTGCCCCAGGCGCGGGGCGGGCATCCCGAGGCCCGGGAAACCGGCGGCGGGTGGGGCGAGTTGAGGATGGGCGCGCCGGCCGCCGCTGTCGCGGCCGGGCACGCGACGGCTCCCGCCGTACCGCATACCGCACCCCTGGGCGTCCCCCGTGGCATGCCGCAGGGCGAGCCGGCCGCCGGACGGTCCGGCCCCCGCGTACCGGCACCGCGGCGGGAGGCCCGCGGGGGCGGCCCGCGGCAGGCCTACCTCGACGCCTTCGGCGGGGACGACGGCGACCACGCGCCGCGCGGAACAGGCGGGCCCCCGGCCGGGGCCGCCGAACCGGACACCGGTGCCGGCCACCCGGCGCTGCCGGAGAAGACCAGGAACGGCAAGGGGTGGACGTTCGCGGGGATCGCGGCCGCCGCCGTCACGACCGTGCTGGCGGTCGTCGTGGCCGGACAGGCCGCCGCCGGACGCGAGGACGGCAGCGTGCGCCCGCAGGCCGCCGGGGGCGGTGACCGGGACGCCAGGGACTTCGCCTCCCGCGGTGACCACCGCCCGACGCCCTCCGTGACGCCGAGCGTGGTGCCGCTGACGTACGACCAGAAGATGGGTGAGAAGTACGCTCTCGGGGCGAAGCTCAAGGGGTCCGGGAAGTTCGACGCGGTCCTCGGCTTCGACAAGGCGCCGGGCAAGGGGCGCAAGTACACCTACCGGGTGGACGTGGAGCAGGGGCTGGGGCTCGACCCCGAACTCTTCGCCCAGGCCGTGCAGAAGACCCTGAACGACGACCGGAGTTGGGCACACGGCGGGGCCCGCACCTTCGAGCGGATCTCCTCCGGGAAGCCCGACTTCGTGATCACCCTGGCGAGTCCTGGCACCACGGCCGAGTGGTGCGCGAAGTCCGGACTCGACACCACCGAGGACAACGTGTCGTGCGATTCGGCGGCCACCGAACGCGTGATGATCAACGCCTACCGGTGGGCCCAGGGATCGAAGACCTACGGTGACCGGATTCACTCGTACCGGCAGATGCTGATCAACCACGAGGTCGGTCACCGGCTCGGCTTCGGCCACGTGACCTGCGGCAAGGACGGCGACCTCGCTCCCGTCATGCAGCAGCAGACCAAGTTCCTCGACCATGACGGAATCCACTGCAAAGCCAATCCCTGGCAGTATCCCGGGAGTTGACAGGGGCCGCCCGGGTCGCGTTGACATCAGGCGAAAGTTCGTTCATATTTCTCCGCATGTCGCCTCGTCACACCTCCGGATGCGCCGCCCTTGAGCTGGCGCTCATCGGTGTGACCGCGCTCTGCGTGGCCGACATTCACTGTCGCTGACGCCCGCCCCCGGCGCGTGCGTCGCGTTTCCCCTTCTGGGTTTCGTCTGTCCTTCACGGCCGTTCTCTCGACGCGCTTCTCGACGCCCGGGGCGAGCTCTGCTCACGTTCGTCTCACTCTGTGTCGTGACGTCTCGCCATGCGAGACAATTCCCGAGAGGTCGTCTTCCGATGCGTCAACCGTCCCTCATAGCGCGCCGTGTGGCCGCGGTGTCCGTCAGCCTGGCCGTGGCAGCGGGTGCCGCCGCCTGCGGCCCTGAGGACAACGATGCCAAGAGCACCGGAGGCGACTCCACGCCGCAGAAGGGAGGCACGCTGACGGTCCTGAACGCCAACCCGCAGGAGGACTTCGACCCGGCGCGCCTCTACACCTCGGGCGGCGGCAACGTCCCCTCGCTCGTCTTCCGCACCCTCACCACCCGCAACCGCGAGGACGGCGCCGCCGGCGCCGAGGTCGTCCCCGACCTGGCCACCGACACCGGCCGCCCGAGCAAGAACGCGACGGTCTGGACGTACACCCTGAAGAAGGGCCTCACGTACGAGGACGGCAGCGCGATCACCTCCGCCGACATCAAGTACGGCATCGAGCGCTCCTTCGCGGCCGAACTCTCCGGCGGTGCGCCGTACCTGAGGGACTGGCTGATCGGCGGCGCCGACTACCAGGGGCCGTACAAGGACAAGGGCAAGGGGCTCGACTCGATCGAGACGCCGGACGAGCGCACCATCGTCTTCCACCTGAACAAGCCCGAGGGCGAGTTCCCCTACCTCGCCACGCAGACCCAGTTCACGCCCGTGCCGAAGGCCAAGGACAACGGCACCAAGTACGAGGAGCACCCGGTCTCCTCGGGCCCGTACAAGGTCGTCAAGAACGAGAACGACGGCGAGCGGCTGGTCCTGGAGCGCAACACGCACTGGTCCGCGGCGACCGACGAGGAGCGCAAGGCCTACCCCGACAGGATCGACGTACGGTCCGGACTCGACTCCTCCGTGATCAACCAGCGGCTGTCGGCGTCCCAGGGCGCGGACGGCGCCGCCGTCACCACGGACACCAACCTCGGCCCCGCCGAACTGGCCAAGGTCTCCGGCGACAAGGAACTCGCCTCGCGCGTCGGCACCGGGCACTTCGGCTACACCGACTACATCGCCTTCAACCCGAAGGTGAAGCCGTTCGACAACCCGAAGGTGCGCCAGGCGATCTCGTACGCCGTCGACCGCTCCTCGGTGATCAACGCGGCCGGCGGTTCCTCGCTCGCCGAGGCCGCGACGACCTACCTGCCCGACCAGAAGTCCTTCGGCTACACGCCGTACGACCACTTCCCGGCGGGCAGGTCCGGCAACGCGGCCAAGGCCAAGGCGCTGCTCGAGCAGGCCGGTCACAAGAACGGGCTCACGGTCACGCTGACGCACTCCAACGCGAAGGACTTCGAGACCAGCCCGGAGATCGCGACCGCCATCCAGGACGCCCTGAAGAAGGCCGGGATCACGGTCAAGCTCCAGGGCCTGGAGGACAACGACTACTCGGACACGGTCCACAGCGCGAAGACCGAGCCCGGCTTCTTCCTCGCCCACTGGGGTGCCGACTGGCCCTCCGGCGGCCCCTTCCTCGCCCCGATCTTCGACGGACGCCAGATCGTGAAGGACGGCGCCAACTTCAACACCGGCTTCCTCGACGACAAGTCCGTCAACGACGAGATCGACGCCATCAACAAGCTGACCGACCTCGACGAGGCCGGCGAGCGCTGGGGCGCACTGGACAAGAAGATCGGCGAGCGGGCGCTGACCGTGCCGCTGTTCCACCCCGTCTACAAGCGGCTGTACGGCAAGGACGTCAAAAACATCGTGATCAGCGACTGGACCGGCGTGCTGGACATCTCCCAGGTCGCGGTGAAGTAGACCGATGAGTGAGGCCCTGGTGGCCTCGGAGGCCGCCTGGACGGATCCGTCCGTCCCGGCGGTTTCGGGGGCCCGACAGTTCTGGCGGCGGCTGCGTGCGCAGCGCGCCGCCCTCGTCGCGGCAACCGTCGTGGCGCTGCTCGTCCTGGTCGCGCTCGCCGCGCCGCTCCTCACCGCCGTCGAGGGCCAGGACCCGACCACCTACCACCCCTCGCTGATCGACTCGGAGCGCGGCGGCGTTCCGCTCGGCTCCTTCGGCGGTGTCAGCGGCGGCCACTGGCTCGGCGTGGAGCCGCAGACCGGGCGCGATCTCTTCGCCCGGCTGGTGTACGGCGCCCGGGTCTCGCTCGGGGTGGCGCTCGCGGCGACCCTGGTGCAGGTCCTCATCGGCGTCGTGGTCGGCGTCGCCGCCGCCCTCGGCAGCAGGTGGGTCGACCAGCTGCTCAGCCGCGCCGCCGACGTCATCATCGCGATGCCGCTGATGATCGTGTCCCTCGCGCTGCTCGCGATCGTGCCGGGCAGCTTCCCGCGGCCCGTCCTCGTCGCGCTGATCATCGGTCTGGTGGCCTGGGGCTCGATCGCGAAGATCGTCCGCGCGCACACCCTGACGCTCAAGGAGCTGGACCACGTGGCCGCCGCCCGGCTCAGCGGCTGGGGCTCCTGGCGGGTCGCCCGCCGCGAGCTGCTGCCCGCGCTCGCCGCACCCGTCATCACGTACGCCGCCCTGCTCGCCCCCATGAACATCACCGTGGAGGCGGCGCTCAGCTTCCTCGGCGTCGGCGTGAAGCCGCCGACGCCGTCGTGGGGGCAGATGCTCACCGCGGCGGACGTCTGGTACCAGGCGGCACCGCAGTACCTGCTGCTGCCCGCGGGATCGCTGTTCGTCACCGTGCTCGCCCTGACCGTGTTCGGGGACGGCGTGCGGACGGCGCTCGACCCGCGCGCGGCCTCCCGGCTGCGCGTCGGCACGGGACGCAGGCGGGAGGCCAAGGCATGAGCGGCCTGCCCTTCTCGTCCGGCTTCGCGGGATTCGCCGTGCGGCGGCTGGCCGGTGCCGCCGTCACCCTGCTCGCGATCACCGTCATCATCTACGCGGTGTTCTACGTCGCTCCGGGCGACGTCGCGCAGATCACCTGCGGCCCGCGCTGCTCGCCCGCCCAGGTGCACCAGGTGGCGGAGCAGCTGAAGCTCGGCGACCCGCTCTACCTGCGCTACTGGCACTTCCTCCACGGCGTCCTTGCCGGTCAGGACTACTCCACGGGCACGTCCGTGCAGCACTGCGACGCGCCCTGCCTCGGACTCTCGTACCAGAGCGACCAGCAGGTCACGCAGCTGATCCGGGCGAAGCTGCCGGTCACCCTCTCCCTCGTGCTGGGCGCCATGGTGCTGTGGCTGATCCTCGGCGTCGGCACCGGAGTCCTCTCCGCGTGGCGGCGCGGCCGGCTCAGCGAGCGGGTGCTGACCGGCATCACACTCGCCGGCACCGCCACGCCGGTCTTCGTCATCGGGCTGGTCCTGATGATCGTCGTGTGCGGGCAGCTGCGGTTGCTGCCCTTCCCGCAGTACGTGCCCTTCACCGAGGACCCCGAGCAGTGGGCCTGGAACCTGCTGCTGCCGTGGCTCGCGTTCGCGCTGATCGAGGCCGCCAAGTACGCCCGGCTGACCCGCGCCTCGATGCTGGAGACGCTCGCCGAGGACCATGTGCGCACCTTCCGCGCGTACGGCGTGGGGGAGAAGTCGATCATCGGGCGGCACGCCCTGCGCGGGGCGCTCGCACCCGTCATTGCCCTGAGCGCCAACGACTTCGGTTCGGCGATCGGCGGCGCGGTGCTCACCGAGACGATGTTCGGCCTGCCCGGACTCGGGCGCGAACTCGTGCACGCGGTGAACGTCGTCGACCTGCCGGTGGTCGTCGGCATGGTCCTGGTGACCGGCTTCTTCGTGATTGTGGCCAATGCCGTCGCGGACGTGCTGTTCGCGGTGGCGGACCGACGGGTGGTGCTCGCATGAGCCTGGAAGAGACGGACCGGCGTCCAGCCGGGGCCGCCGGGAGTTCTGGCGGAGCGGACGGCAGCCTCGTCGAGGTCGGGGACCTCTCGGTCGCGTTCGGGGAGCTGCGGGCGGTCGACGGCATCTCCTTCCGGCTGGAGAAGGGTGCCGCGCTGGGCCTGGTCGGCGAGTCCGGCTCCGGCAAGTCCACCGTCGCGTCCGCGCTGCTGGGACTGCACCGCGGCACGGGGGCGCGGGTCGGCGGGGTACTCCGCGTGGCCGGTGTGGACGTGGAGACGGCCTCCGACGACGAGCTTCGCCGGCTGCGGGGCGGGAAGGCTGCCATGGTCTTCCAGGATCCGCTGTCGTCCCTCGACCCGTACTACGCCGTCGGTGACCAGATCGCCGAGGTGTACCGGGTGCACACGCGGGCGTCCCGGCGGGCGGCACGCGCGCGTGCCGTCGCCGTGCTCGACCGGGTCGGCATTTCCGACGCCGCACGCAGGGCCCGCTCCCGCCCGCACGAGTTCAGCGGCGGCATGCGGCAGCGTGCGCTGATCGCCATGGCCCTGGCCTGCGAGCCGGACCTGCTGATCGCCGACGAGCCGACCACCGCCCTCGACGTGACCGTCCAGGCCCAGATCCTCGACCTGCTGCACACGTTGCGGGAGGAGACCGGGATGGGGCTGCTGCTGGTCACGCACGACGTCGGCGTCGCGGCCGAGAGCGTGGACGACATCCTCGTGATGCGCCACGGACGCGCCGTCGAGCACGGCACGGTGGGTGCGGTGCTGGGGTCGCCGCGCGAGCCGTACACCCGGGAACTGCTGGGGGCGGTTCCGCGGGTGGACGAGCCGCGGGGGCGCGTGGGTGTCCCGGGGCCGTCCGGTGCCCCACTTGCCGTCGGCCCGGCGCCGACCGGCGAGCTCGTGCTGGAAGCGGTGGGGCTGCGGCGCGAGTTCGGCCGCGGCAAGGGCCGGGTCACGGCGGTGGACGACGTGTCGCTCGCCGTCCACCGGGGCGAGACCCTGGGGATCGTGGGGGAGAGCGGCAGCGGGAAGACGACGCTCGGCCGGATGCTGGTCGGCCTCCTGGAGCCGACGGCCGGATCTGTCCGCTACGAGGGGCGTACCCGCTCCGGCGTCGGCCCGGCCGTGCAGATGGTGTTCCAGGACCCGGTCTCCTCCCTCAACCCCCGGCGCAGCGTGGGCGAGTCGATCGCCGATCCGCTACGGGCGCGGGGCGAGCGGGACGAGGACCGGATCCGGGGGCGCGTACGGGACCTGCTGGAGCGCGTGGGTCTCGAACCGGCGCACTACGACCGCTATCCGCACGAGTTCAGCGGCGGACAGCGCCAGCGGGTCGGCATCGCGCGAGCCCTCGCCGCCGAACCGCGCGTCATCGTCTGCGACGAACCGGTCTCCGCGCTCGACGTGACCACGCAGGCTCAGGTGGTCGCCCTGCTCGGCGAGCTGCAACGGGAACTGGGCCTCGCGCTGGTGTTCGTGGCGCACGACCTCGCGGTCGTGCGCCGGGTCAGCGACCGGGTAGCGGTGATGCGGCGCGGTCGCATCGTCGAACAGGGACCGGTCGACGAGGTGTACGAATCCCCGCGGGACCCCTACACCAAGGAGCTGCTGGCCGCCGTGCCGGCGCTCGACCCGCAGATCGCCGCCCGGCGCCGGGCGGCCGGCCGACAACTGGCCGCAGCCTGACCGAGCGTGGCGCCGTGATCCCTTAGCGCGACCGAACGCCGCCCGTGCGGGAAAGTCACGACCGTTCACCCCTTCTGGTGGGGGGGGGGGGGGGGGGGGGGGGGGGGGGGGGGGGGGGGGGGGGGGGGGGGGGGGGGGGGGGGGGGGGGGGGGGGAGGAGAGGT
>NZ_JBWKDS010000016.1:67077-169510 GCF_056435845.1 Streptomyces sp. NPDC043867
ACCAACCCCCTCCCCCCCCACCCCCCCCCCCCCCCCCCCCCCCCCCCCCCCCCCCCCCCCCCCCCCCCCCCCCCCCCCCCCCACCGTCATGTCCGCATACGTTCGTCCCGCTGCGAGCCGCCGGACCAACGGCGGCTCCCCATACGGGAGATCGGGGGTGCACTCGTGCGCATCGGACTGCTTACGGAGGGTGGCTATCCGTATGTGAGCGGTGATGCCAGGCTCTGGTGCGACCGGCTCGTGCGCGGGCTCCGGCAGCACGAGTTCGACATCTACGCCCTCAGCCGCAGCGAGCACCAGGAGGACCAGGGCTGGGTCGAACTGCCACCCCAGGTCAGCCGGGTGCGCACCGCGCCGCTGTGGACGGCCGAGGACGACGGCGCGGTCCTCGGACGGCGGGCGCGGCGCCGCTTCGCCGAGGCGTACGGAGAGTTGGCCGCGGTGGTCTGCGCGGCGCCTGCACTCGCCGCCGGTATGCCTGCACTCGCCGCCGGCACGGAGGCACCCGCCGCCTCCGGAACCCGCGAAGCGCTTGAGGCGGACCGTTTCGGCAGTGCCCTGTACGCCCTCGCCGAACTCGCCCGCGACGAGGGCGGACTGGTCGGCGCCCTGCGCTCCGAGACCGCCGTACGCGCCCTGGAAAGCGCCTGTCGCGCGCCGGGTGCGCTCAGGGCCGCCCGCACGGCCGGGGTGCCGGACCTGCTCGCCGTCGCCGCCCACTTCGAGCGGGCGCTGCGGCCCCTCTCCCTCGACTGGTACGAGGACGACGGGCTCGGCTCGGCCGACCTGTGCCATGCCGCGGCCGGCGGCTCGGCCGCGCTGCCCGGCCTGCTCGCCCGTCACTTCTCCGGCGTGCCCCTGCTGGTCACCGAGTACGGAGTCCAGCTGCGCGCCCACTACCTGGCCTCCGGTCAGGCGCCCCCGGCGGTACGGTCGCTCCTCGCCGCCTTCCACGGCGCTCTGGCCACCGAGGTCTACCGCCGGGCCGCCGTCATCACGCCCGGCAACACGCACGCACGCCGCTGGCAGGAGCGCTGCGGCGCCGACCGCGCCAAGCTGCGCACGGTCTACCCCGGCATGGAGGCCTCCCGCTTCGCGCAGGTCGGCGAGAACGCGGAGGGCGCCGCGGGCGCGAACCCGGACACGCCGGTCGCCGACCCGGACACGCTGGTCTGGGTCGGCCGCATCGAACCGGCCAAGGACCTGATCGCCCTGCTCCACGCCTTCGCCGAGATCCGCAGGGAGGAGCCGAAGACGCGGCTGCGGATCGTCGGTGCCGCCGCCGGTGCCGAGGGCGCCGCCTACCTCGGTCACTGCAAGGCCCTGGCCGCGCAGCTCTTCCCCGACGAGGCGGAGGGCGTGCACGCGGTCGGCGACAACCCCGTCTCCTTCGAGGAGATCGGCGGCCCCGAGGTCCCGGACCTCGCGGAGGCGTACGCGGCCGGGGCCGTGGTCGTCCTGTCGAGCGTCGTCGAGGGCTTCCCGATCAGCCTGGTCGAGGCCATGTTCTGCGGACGCGCCACGGTCTCCACGGACGTCGGCGCGGTCGTCGAGGTCATCGGCGGTACGGGGCTGGTGGTCCCCCCGCGCAATCCGCGGGCGCTCGCCGAGGCGTGCGTGGCGCTGCTGCGCGACCCCGAACGCCGTGAGCGACTCGGCGCCGCCGCCCGCGCCCGGGCCCTCGAACTGTTCACCGTCGAGCAGAACGTCGCGGCGTTTCACGGCATCTACCTGGAGATCGTCTCGCACTCCCCGGTGCGCCGGATGCTGGTCGACGAGGCCGGTGAGCCCCTGCCCTTCGGCATGCCCGCCGAGGCCCAGGTGCCCGGCCGCTGGACCGAGTCCCGCCCGATGGCGGCGGGCCGGCCGCGCTGGGCGGCGGGAGCACCGGTACGGGCCACGGTGACCGCGCCGTCGGTCGCCGCGGCCTCCGCCGCTTCCGTCGTCGTCCCGGCGGTCTCGGCTGCCGCCGTCCCGGCGGTCCCCGCGGGAGAGGGCGTGTGATGAGCGAACACGGCGGGGCGAGCGGCCTGAGCGAACCGGGTGTGAGGGGCACGCGGGACGAAGGGGTCGAACCGGATGTGCGGGGCCTGGGCGTGGGCGGGGGCGGCCGGCACGTGCTGGATGCCGGCGGCGTGGGCCGGCGCGGCCAGGGCGTGCCGGAGGCGCAGGGTGCGGGTCAGGACGGCCAAGGCGCGCTGGACGTGGAGGGCGTGGGCCGGCGCGACCAGGGCGTGCCGGAGGCGCAGGGTGCGGGTGCGGCCGGTCAGAGCGTGCCGCATGTGAAGGGCGCGGCCGGTCAGGACGGGCCGGATGTCGGGCGCGTGGGCCGGGGCGGCCGGAGCGGGGGCGCCGGGGGCGCCGCGCACAGGGCGTTGGGCCGTCGAGGCGCCGTGGACCCCGTGAAGGCGCTCATGCACCGGCACCGCGAACTGTGCGCACGGGCCGTCGACCCGCTGGAGATCGCCGCGGGCCTGGAGGCGCACGGCGTGACCGACCGCACTGCCGCGCGCTTCCGGCACCGGGACGTGTTCTCTCTCGCGGAGGAGATGTACGCCCGCGTGCCGCGCGACGGTGATCCGACGGCGCAGCCCGGGCAGACCGACCCTTCCGGCGCGCCCGCCCGCTGGGCCGCACTCGCCCTGCTGCCGGGCATCCTGTGCGCCGCCACCGTGGCGGGCCTGCGCCTCACCGACGGCCGGCCGCGCCTCGCCGTGGCCGCGACCGGTGTCCTGGCCGTCGTGCTCGGCCTCCGGGCGGCACTGCGCCGCGGACCCCTCAGCTCCCCGAACCGCAGCACCCCACGTGCGTGGACCTGCTGGCTCCTCGCGTACGCGCTCCTCGGCGACGGACTGCTGAGCGCCGGCCTCGCGGGCGGTCCCGACGGTGCCTGGCCCCTGGCCGTCGCGCCGCTCCTGGCCCTCGCGCTGGCCTGCGCCCCCGCGGCCTGGTGCACGCACCTCTTCTCCGTACGCGCCCGGCGCAGGCTGACCGTCAGCCGCGGTCTGGAGGAGTTCGCCGCCTCCGTGAAGCCGCTGCTCCTGGGGACGTTCGGGCTCTTCCTCTGTTCCCTGGGCGCGCTGCTCGCCCTGTGCGGGACGGTCCTGGGCGAGCCCGCCGCCCTCGGCGGAGCCGGGGCTCTCGGAGCACTGCTCCTGTTGGCCCGCCTGCTCACTGCGCACGGCTTCACCCACGCTCCTGCCGTCGTCCTCGCCGCCGCGGGCGCGAGCGAGGCGACGGCCCTGTCGACGGTCTTCGCGAGCCGCCTCCCCGGCTGCTCGTCCCTCGCCAGGCCGGTCGAGACCCTCGTCCAGGCGGGCGGTCCGGGGGCCGTCCCGGCCGTGGTGTGCGGCACGGCCGCCCTCGTTCTTCTGGTCCACGCCAGCCGCACCCTGACCCGGGCCTCCGCCCACGCCACACCGGCCGGAGCCACCCCGTGAGGACCGGCTCCCGGTCCGCGCACCCCCTTTCTCCCGCGGGGCCGACACCGCGGGCCCCACTCCCGATCCACGGCACCACCCCTGAAGGAGAACGCAAGATGATCACCTCCCGAACCGGAGAGTCCGCCCCGGGAGCCGCCCGATGAGGGTCCTGCTGACCGGAGCCAACGGATACCTGGGCCGCTTCGTCGCCGACCGGCTGCTCGCCGACCCGGCCGTCCAGCTCACCGCGCTCGGCCGCGGCGACGACGCCGACGTACGGTTCGACCTCGCCTCCGGCAGTCCCGGCGCGCTCACCCGCTTCCTGGACGCGGTGCACCCCGGGGTCGTCGTCAACTGCGCGGGCGCCACCCGCGGCGGCGCCCGCGAACTCATCCGGCACAACACCGTCGCCGTCGCCACCGTCTGCGAGGCCCTGCGCCGCAGCGGCTGCGGCGCACGACTCGTGCAGATCGGCTGCGGCGCCGAGTACGGGCCGAGCCAGCCCGGCTCCTCGACCGCGGAGGACGCCGTACCGCGTCCCGGCGGCCCGTACGGCGTCAGCAAACTCGCCGCCACCGAACTGGTCCTCGGCTCGGGCCTGGACGCCGTCGTACTGCGCGTCTTCTCGCCCGCGGGCCCCGGCACCCCCGCCGGATCCCCGCTCGGCCGTCTCGCCGAGGCCATGCGCCGTGCCATCCAGTCCGGCGACGGCGAACTCAAACTCGGCGGCCTCGGTGTCCAGCGCGACTTCATCGACGTCCGCGATGTCGCCCGCGCCGTCCACGCCGCCTCCCTCTCCGCCGCCCAGGGCGTCATCAACATCGGCTCGGGCCGCGCCGTACGCCTTCGCGACGCCGCCGCCGTCCTCGCCCGGGTGGCCGGCTACGGCGGCGCACTGCACGAACTCGACGGGCCGCCGGGGCCGATGAGGCCGTCCATCATCCACCCCCGCAACGAACCCGACCACGTGCCCCCCACCGCCTTCCCCTACCCGGACGGCTGCGGCAGCTGGCAGCAGGCCGACGTCCGCACCGCGCGCGACCGCCTCGGCTGGCGGCCCCTCATCAACCTCGAGGAATCCCTCGCCGACATCTGGATGGAGGCGGCATGCCGTATCTGACCCGCTCCGCGGCGGGCACCGCAAGCACCGGCGTGGGACTCGGCTTCGGCATCCCCGGCTATGCGCACCCCCTCGTCGCTCCGCTGGAGTGGGGCGAGCTGACCCGCCCCGGCACCCCCTTGCACTGGGTGGTCCTCAACGTCGCCGACGGGCCCGGTACGCGCCCCGACCCCCGCTGCCTGGAAGCAGCGGGACGCCTGCGCAACGCCGGTGTCCGGGTGCTGGGACACCTGGACACCGCCCACGGCGCCCGCACCTTCGGCGAACTGGTCTCCGACGCCCACCGCTACCTCGACTGGTACCGCACCGACGGCTTCTTCCTGGACCGCTGTCCCACCGAGCGCGCCGCGCTCCCCGAGGTCCGCCGCACGGTGACCACGCTCCGAGCGCTGTGCGAGCGAGGTCACATCGTGCTCGGCCACGGCACGCACCCGTACGCCGGATACGCCGAGGACGCCGACCAACTGGTCACCTTCTCCGGTTCCTGGGGCGACTACCGCTGGTCGCAGGCGGCCGAGTGGACCGCCGACCATCCGCCCGAGCGCTTCTGCCACTTCGTGCACGGCGTCCCCCGCGGCCATCTCGAAGAGGCCCTGCGCATCGCCCGCTGGCAGGGCGCGTCGACGATCTACTTCACCGACCGCACCGCCGACGCCGGCCGCGCCGACCCCTGGGCGAGCATGCCCGGCTACTGGGACGAGATCGTCTCGCGAGTCGGAACGGGTGTCTCGGAATGAAGAAGGGCGTGGCAGTGTTACGGGGAGAACGACCTCCCCCGGTCTCGGCTGCGCCCGAGCAGGGGGACACCCATTGATTGACCGATTAACGGAGTAACCGTGTCGCTGCCACCCCTGGTCGAGCCGGCTGCCGAGCTCACCGTAGACGAGGTCCGCAGGTACTCCCGCCACCTGATCATTCCGGACGTCGGAATGGACGGGCAGAAGCGGCTGAAGAACGCCAAGGTGCTCTGTGTGGGCGCCGGCGGCCTCGGATCGCCGGCCCTGATGTACCTGGCCGCCGCGGGCGTGGGCACGCTCGGCATCGTGGAGTTCGACGAGGTCGACGAGTCGAACCTGCAGCGCCAGATCATCCACAGCCAGGCGGACATCGGCCGCTCCAAGGCCGCGTCGGCGCGTGACTCGGTGCTGGGCATCAACCCGTACGTGAACGTGGTCCTTCACGAGGAGCGGCTGGAAGCCGACAACGTGATGGACATCTTCAGCCAGTACGACCTGATCGTGGACGGCACGGACAACTTCGCCACCCGGTACCTGGTCAACGACGCGTGCGTGCTGCTCAACAAGCCGTACGTATGGGGTTCCATCTACCGCTTCGACGGCCAGGCCTCGGTCTTCTGGTCCGAGCACGGCCCCTGCTACCGCTGCCTCTACCCGGAGCCCCCGCCGCCCGGCATGGTCCCCTCCTGCGCCGAGGGCGGTGTCCTCGGCGTGCTGTGCGCGTCCATCGGATCCATCCAGGTCAACGAGGCCATCAAGCTCCTCGCGGGCATCGGCGAGCCGCTCGTCGGCCGTCTGATGATCTACGACGCCCTGGAGATGCAGTACCGCCAGGTCAAGGTCCGCAAGGACCCGGACTGCGCGGTCTGCGGTGAGAACCCCACCGTCACCGAGCTCATCGACTACGAGGCCTTCTGCGGCGTCGTGTCCGAGGAGGCGCAGGAGGCGGCCGCCGGCGCGACGATCACTCCGAAGCAGCTCAAGGAGTGGATCGACGACGGCGAGAACATCGACATCATCGACGTCCGCGAGATCAACGAGTACGAGATCGTCTCGATCCCCGGTGCCCGGCTGATTCCGAAGAACGAGTTCCTCATGGGCACCGCCCTGGAGAGCCTCCCGCAGGACAAGAAGATCGTCCTGCACTGCAAGACGGGTGTCCGCAGTGCGGAAGTCCTCGCCGTGCTGAAGTCGGCGGGTTTCTCCGACGCGGTGCACGTCGGCGGCGGTGTGATCGGCTGGGTCAACCAGATCGAGCCGGACAAGCCCATCTACTAGGCGTCCACGCCGGTCCGTCGGACGTCCGGCTTTTCGGCAGGGGCCCGGCACCGCGTGTGCCGGGCCCCTTTCCGCGGGGTCCCGCCCTGCTACGAGCGAATCCCGGCGCGCTACGAGCAGACCTTGCCGTCCTTCGGCACCGATCCGTCCAGCAGATAGCCGTTCACCGTGGAGTCGACGCAGTCGCTGCCGCTCCCGTACGCCCCATGCCCCTCGCCCTTCCAGGTCAGGAGCACGCCGACGTCCTTCCCCAGCTCGTCCGCCATCTTGCGGGCACCCTCGTAGGGCGTCGCCGGGTCCCCGGTGTTGCCCACGAGCAGGACGGGAGCCGACCCGGGCGCGCTGACCTCCGGCGTGTCGTACTGCCCGGCGACCGGCCAGTCGTGGCACCAGCCCGCCGTGTCCCAGCCCATGAAGTCGCCGAAGACGGGCGAGATCTTCTCGAAGTCCGGCAGCAGCCCCTCCGCCTCCTCGGGCGTCAGCCGCTGCTTGTCGTCCAGGCACGATATGACTCGTTGGGCATGGGCCGTCGTGCCGTAGTGCCCCGAGGCGTCACGCTCGTTGTAACCGTCGGCCAGCGTCAGCAGCTGTGAACCGTCTCCGCCCTCGGCGGCCTTCAAGGCGCTGGTCAGGGTGGGCCAGGACTGCTCGCTGTACAGCGGCAGGACGATGCCGGTCAGCGCCAGCGTCTGGGTGAGCTTGCGGTCGGAGGACGCCGCGAGCGGCTTCGCGTCGATCCGCTCCAGCAGGTCCACGATCTTCTGGGAGCCCCGCTTCGGGTCCTGACCGGTCGACTTCAGGTAGGCGTCCAGAGCGCGCTGGAAGCCACGGGTCTGGTTCTTGGCATGGCCCACCGTGTCGGCGCTCGGGTCGACGACGGCGTCCAGCACCACACGCCCCACGTGCTCGGGGAAGAGATGGGCGTACACCCCGCCCAGCTCCGTGCCGTACGAGATGCCGAAGTAGTGCATCTTCGGATCGCCGAGGACCTGGCGCATCAGGTCCAGGTCGCGGGCCGTGTCCGTGGTCGAGACGTGCGACATCAGCTTCCCGCCGTTCCTCAGGCAGCCCTTGCCGAAGTCCGTCGCGTCCTTGAGGTAGGCCGTCTCCTCGGTCGCGTCGTCCGGGGTCGCGTCCACCGACTCGGCGGCTTCCATCTCCTTGTCGCTGCGGCAGCGCACACCTTCGCTGGCGGCGACTCCGCGCGGGTCCCAGCTCACCAGGTCGTAGCGCTGGTGGAGCTTCGAGACCGTACCCGCGTACGACGGCATCGTGGCGACGCCCGAGGCGCCCGGGCCGCCGAAGTTGAAGACGAGGGAGCCGAGCCGCTCGCCGCCGGTGGCCTTCGTACGGATCAGCGCGAGGTCGATGGTCCTGCCGTCGGGCTGCGCGTAGTCGAGAGGCACCTTGAGCTTCGTGCACTGCCAGGCATCGCCCGGGGCGGGGGAGTGCGACGTGCCCTTGCAGCCGCCCCAGTCCAGCCGCTGCGAGGTCAGCGACGAGGGCAGTCGCGGCGAGGCGCCGGACGAGGGCGTCGTGGCCGACGCGTCGGAACGGTCCTGTCCCCCGGACGTGTTCTTGCCTTCGCCGGAGGAGCCCCCGCTGCAGCCGGCCACCAGCAGAGCGGCGGCGGCCGCCGCCGTCCATCGTGCGAAACGTGTCATGCGCTCTCCCCCTCAGCAGTGATCCGCTCGTAGTCGCGGATCACATGCAGGCCATAGTAGGCGCCTGCGCCCGACCACCGTCGGGGCCTGTGGATAACGCTTTGACCTGGTGTTTTCTAGGAGCAGACGGTTCCGGCGGAGGGCACGGTCCCCTGCAGCAGATAGCCGTCGACCGCGTTGTGCACGCACTTGTTCCCGCTGTCGTAGGCACCGTGCCCCTGGCCCTTGTATGTCAGCTGGACGCCCACCGACGGGCCCAGCGCGTCCGCCATCTTCTTCGCACCCTCGTACGGTGTGGCCGGATCGCCGGTGTTGCCGACGACGAGGATCGGAGCCGATCCGGGCGCGCTCACGTCGGGGTGGTCGGCGGCGCCCGCCACCGGCCAGTCGCTGCAGCTGACCATGCCCCAGGCCAGGTAGTCGCCGAACAGCGGCGAGGCGGACCGGAACTCAGGCAGCTTCGCCTCCACGTCGGCCGTGGTGTAGCGCGGCTTGTCGTCGGCGCAGTTGATGGAGACGTTGGCCGCGGTGATGTTGCTGTACTCGCCGTCCTCGTTGCGCCCGTTCATCGAGTCGGACAGCAGCATCAGCACCTTGCCGTCACCGTCGTACGCCTCTTCGAGGCCCTGCGTGAGGTACTCCCAGAAGTCCTTGGAGTACAGGGCCTGGGCGATGCCACTGGTCGCCGCGGTCTGGGTCAGCTCGCGGGGGAAGACGCCGGGAATCGGCTTGCGGTCGAGGTCCGCCAGCAGTTTCGCGATGCGGTCCTTGACGTCCTGCGGGGAGTCGCCGACCGGGCAGTCCTCCGTCTTCGAGGTGCAGTCCTCGGCGAAGTTGTCGAGCGCGAGCTGGAAACCCCTGGCCTGTCCCAGCGAGCCCTGTTCCGGCGACTGCGTCGGGTCGACGACCGCGTCGAAGACGGCACGCCCCACCTTCCCGGGGAACAGGTGCGCGTACACGCCGCCCAGTTCGGTGCCGTACGAGATGCCGAAGTAGTACAACTTGTCGTCGCCGAGCACCTGCCGCATCAGGTCCATGTCACGGGCCGCGTCGGTCGTCCGCAGGTGCGGCAGGGTCCGGCCTGAGTTCTTCTCGCAGGCCGCATTGAACTGCTTGGTGTTGTCGAGCAGCGCGGTGCGTTCCGCCGCGTCGTCCGGCGTCGCGTCCTGTTCGAAGTACTCGTCGAGCTGCTGGTCGTCCTCGCACTTCACGCCTGCGCTGCGGCCGACCCCGCGAGGGTCGAAACTCACCAGGTCGTAGCGGGTGCGCAGTTTCGCGTAGTCCTCGCCGAAGGCGGGCAGCGCGGTGATTCCGGAGCCGCCGGGACCGCCGAAGTTGAAGACGAGCGAGCCGATGCGCTTGCTCTTGTCGCCACTGGTCCCGGCCCGGATCAGGGCGATGCCGATCGTGTCGCCCGTGGGCTTGTCCCAGTCGAGCGGCGCCTTCATCGTGGCGCACTGCCACCTGGTGCCCCCCGGCAGCGGCGAGGGTGCGTTGCCGCCGCCCTCGGACGCGGACGGCGCGGGGCAGTCCTTCCAGCTCAGTTTCTGAGTTGTCAGGTCCTCGTCCTTGGAGTCGTCGTCACTGCAGCCCGTCATCAGCGACGACAGCAGGAGGGCGGCGGCGGTGAGGGCAGCGGCGCGCAGTCCGGGCGGCATCGGCATGATCCCATCCTGAGGTCGCGCCTGGCGGGACGCTCGGGGCGCGGGCCGTGCGGGTGAGGAGCGGCCGGTGGTTCGTCCGGATCACGTGGAGGCCCGTCAGGATCACTCGACGGTTCGTACGGATGCCCCGAGGGCTCGTGGAGACTGCCGCGCGTGGGCTAGAGCGCGCCCTTGCGGGTCAGATGGTTGAAGAACAGCCATCCCGGCAGCACCGGAAGCCAGAGCGTCAGGAGCCGGTACAGCAGCACCGCGGGTGCCGCGACCTCCTTGGGGAGCCCGACGGCGATCAGACCCACCGTCAGCGTCGCCTCGACCGCGCCGACGCCGCCCGGGGTCGGCGCCGCCGAGCCGAGCGCGTTGCCCGCGAGGAAGACGACGGCGACGCTGGCGAGGCTGAGGGTGGTCGTCTCCTCGTGGCCGAAGGCCCTGATCGACGCGTCCAGGCACATCACGAAGCAGGCGGTGAGGAGCAGCATGCCGCCGATGCCGGTGATCAGCTTCTGCGGCCGCTGGAGCACGTCGAGCATGCGCGGCACGACCCCGGCGAACAGCGACCTCACGCGCGTGGCGACGAATTTGCGCAGGAACGGCACCGAGGTCACCACGAGCACCAGGACCGCGACCGTCAGCAGACCGGCGATGACCGTACGGGACGGCGACAGGGAGGGCGTCTTCTCGGTGCCGGTGAGATATCCGAACGACAGCAGCATCAGGATGTGGCAGCCGAGTCCGAAAAGCTGCGACGCGCCGACACTGGCCACCGCGAGCCCGGGGCGGACTCCCGCGCGTTGCAGGAAGCGGGTGTTGAGGGCGACTCCGCCCACCGCCGCGGGCGCCACGATCTTCACGAACGAACCGGCGACCTGCGCTGCCACGGTCCGCAGGAACGGCACCCGCTCCGGTACGAAGCCGAGCAGGCTCATCGCCGCCGCGAAGTAGCTCAGCGCCGAGAACAGCACGGCCGCGGCGACCCAGCCCCACTCGGCGCTGTCGAAGAGAGTGCCGAACTCGATGTGGGTCAGCTGCGTCAGCAGGAAGTACGCGCCGATGGCGCCGGCGATGAAACTGATCAGCGTGCGCGGCCGGACGCGCTCGAGGCGGGCAGGCTCGACCGGCGCCTGCGGCCTGATCAGCAGCACCTGGTGGCGGATCTGGGTGAGCAGATCCTCCTCGCGTGCCTCCTCCAGAGCGTCGTCGATCGCCCGCTTCTCCGCCCGCTGCTCGGCACGTACGGCCTTCTTGTCGGGCTTCTCCAGTACGGGCCTGGTGTGCTCGTGGGCTTCCTCGGTGCGGGCGAGCTTGTCCTGCCGGGAGGCGTCCAGGACCGCGTCGCGCTCGCGCTGTGCACGCTCACGGGCCAGTTTCCGCAGCGTCGCGCGCGTGGAGCGCGTCAGCGCGATCGGCTGGAGCAGCGGGAGGCAGTCCGCGACCGCGTCCGGGCCCAGCACGCCGACCGCCGAGGCGACCGCCCGCTCGGCGCCGACGCGCAGTCCGAGCGTCGTCACCAGCTGCGCGATGTCCATGCGCAGCACCAGGTCACCTGCGGCGATCTCGCCGCCGCGCAGGTCGGTGAGGATCACCGTGCCGGAACGATCCACCAGGATGGCGTCGCCCGCGAGCCTGCGGTGCGCGATGCGCCGAGACTGGAGCGCCTGGACCTGATGCCAGGTGTCCCGCAGGAGGTCGTCCGTGATCATGTCGTCGGGCACCGAGTCGAGCGTGTGGCCGCCCGTGTGCTCGTAGACCAGCATCACCGCGTCGGGGCCGAGTTCGGAGGTCGCGATCAGCTTCGGCGCGTTGGCACCGGCCGCGATGGCCGCGTACGCGAGGAGCGCTTCCTGCTCCAGGGCCTGGCGCAGGGACTGGAGGCTGCGGCGCGTGGTGATGCCGCGCAGCGTCAGCCGGCGCCACACGCGGTAGAAGAAGCCCTGCGCCTGCTGTTCCCGGTCGACGACCGTGACGTCCAGGGGCGGGCCGTCCTCCAGAGTGACGAAGTAGCGCCGGCCGCGGTCGCCGTTGTCCGTGGTGTCCGGCGCCTCGTCGCGGGCGGCGCTCACCGGGTGGAAACCGACGTGCCGCAGCCCCGCCATCAGCGTGCGGCCGGTCGGCCGCACGTTCGGCGAGCCGACCGCGTACAGCGTCCCGTACGCGACCGTCCAGCCGATCAGCACGGTCAGGATGATCGAGAACGGTGTCGTGTAGCCGGTGACCAGCATCGAGAAGGCGTCCAGGAGCAGCACCACCCACAGCACGCCACGCCAGCGCGGCCGGCGCGACATGCCGACGGCCGTCATGTAGGCGATGACGGGCGCGAGGTAACCGTGCACCGGGTCGGTGAGGGCGTGGACATCGCCGGGCGAGGGCTGGGTGAGCGCTTCCTGGATGGAATGCGGTGCGGCCTTGGCGACCCACAGGTCGGTGGCGAGCGTCACTCCGTGGGCGAGGACGGCGGCGAGCACGCCGTCGGCGATGCGCAGACCGTCCCGCTTGATCAGCCGCTCGATCGCGAACGCGACCGGCACCAGGAGGATCGCGATGCTCGACACCAGGCCGGCGATCTTGATCAGCAGGTCGGGTGCCTGGCCGGTGCCCTTGTTGATGTCCTGTTCGAGCCCCGACGTGGTGCCGTGGGCGAACGCGGCGACGGCGAGCAGCAGCACGATCGCGAGGAACCCCACGAGGAGCCGCATCAGGTCCGAGGGGCGGTGCACACGCGCGGGGAGCAGCGGTTCGTCGCCCTCGACCTCGTCGTTGTGCGGGTCCTCGGCGCAGTCGGCGCCCTGCCCGCTCACCTCGTCCGCAGCCGCGTTCGTGGGCGCTCGGTCGCCTGCCTGAGCGGTGTCCGGGCGCGACGACGGCTCAGAGGTGCCCTCCGCGTCCTCGGGGTGCACACCCTGCTGCTTCATCGTCTCTTCTTGATCTCGTATCACCTGTCACCGCCCGCACGATGGTGGCATGCCCGGCCGGGACACGGGGGCAGGAGGGTGCAATACGGGGGCGCACAGTCTGCCGGAAGCAGGTCTTCGGGGCGAGTGCTGCGCCCCGTGACCGCCGCGACGCGTTGTCGGTGGGGTGGGGCAGGATGGGTCGGATGAGTGAGGAGAGCCTTCCGGCGGACGCCCTGCCGGAGTACGCGGAGCGGGTGCTCGACGTCGCCGAGCTGATCCCGTCCGGGCACGTCATGACGTACGGGGACGTCGCCGAATGGCTGGACGAGGGCGGTCCGCGCCAGGTGGGCCGGGTGATGGCCCTGTACGGAGGAGCGGTCCCGTGGTGGCGCGTCATCCGCGCGGACGGGGTGCTGGTCCCCGGCCACGAGCTGGAGGCGCTGAGCCACTACCGCGCGGAGGGCACGCCCCTGAAGGAAGTCGGCCGGACCTCCGAAGGTCATCTGCCGCGCGTCGACATGAGACGGGCGAGATGGGACGGGGGCGAGCGCGCGGAAGGTCACACCTGACAGCTTCCGCCATCGGACGGGCGAACGGGGAACCTGTGGCCCGTACGGGGGAAGTCGGGCACCCGCGCGGCATGCCGTACGTTCGAGCAGCGAGGGACGCAGGGGGCACGAGGGAAGAAGGGGAAGCTCTCCTTCCACGGTGTCCACCGGCGTAGCGTCTTCCCGGGTGTCCACCGGTGTGGCATCGCTGACGCACGTCTCCCTCACCCCGCCGCCACCCCCTCCCGCACGCGCCGGCCCTCGTACCGGACGCCCGACCACCCCCGAACGAGAGCGCTCAGCGCCCGCAGTGACCGAACGCACAACCACCAGGACCGGCGAACCACGTGAGCTCCTCCTCTTCCACCAGGCGCCTGTCGCACCACCAGGTGCGCCAGGGGACCCGTGGCGCCTACCGACTGGTACGTACCCCGCCGGCCCGGCCGGACCCCCCTCGGCTGGACGCGGCGCAGCGCTCCGTGGTTGACCACAAGGGGGGCCCGCTGCTCGTTCTGGCCGGTCCCGGTACGGGCAAGACGACCACGCTGGTCGAGTCGGTGGCGGCACGCATCGCCCGGGGCGGGGACCCGCAGCGCATCCTGGTGCTGACCTTCAGCCGCAAGGCGGCCGTCGAGCTGCGTGACCGCATGGCGCTGCGCATCGGAGCCGCGCGCGCCCCACGGGCGACCACGTTCCACTCGTACTGCTACGCCCTGGTCCGCGCTCACCAGGACAGCGACCTGTTCGCCGAGCCCCTGCGGCTGCTGTCCGGTCCCGAACAGGACGTGGCGGTGCGTGAGCTGCTCGCGGGGCAGCCCGCCCTGGAGCGGCTCGGTCTCGCGCACGTGCGCTGGCCGGACGAACTGCGGGCCTGCCTGACCACCCGCGGCTTCGCGGACGAGGTCCGCGCGGTGCTTGCCCGCAGCCGCGAGCTGGGACTGAGCCCCGACGCCCTCGACGCGTTCGCCTCCCGTATCGGCCGCCCGGACTGGCGGGCGGCGGCCGCCTTCCTCGCCGAGTACCTCGACGTGCTCGACATGCAGGGAGTGCTCGACTACGCCGAACTCGTCCACCGCGCGGTGCTGCTCGCCGGCCGGGCGGAGGTCGCCGAACGGCTGGCCGCCCAGTACGACGCGGTCTACGTGGACGAGTACCAGGACACCGACCCCGCACAGGTACGGCTGCTGCACGCCCTCGCGGGAGGCGGCCGCACCCTGGTGGCCCTCGGCGATCCCGACCAGTCGATCTACGCGTTCCGCGGTGCCGACGTGAACGGCATCCTGGAATTCCCGCACGCGTTCCCGCGCCTGGACGGCCGCCCGGCGCCGGTGGCGGTCCTGCGCACGTCCCGCCGCTCGGGCGCGGCCCTGCTCGGTGCCACGCGTCTGGTCACCCAGCGCATGCCCCTGACCCGCCTGCCCGCGGAGAAGGTCCGCGCCCACCGCGAGCTCACGCCTGTCCGGGGCGGAGGGCGCGTCGAGGTCTACACGTACCCGACACCGGGCACGGAACTGGACAACATCGCGGACATCCTCCGCCGGGCGCACCTGGAGGACGGCGTCCCGTGGGGCGAGATGGCGGTCCTGGTGCGCGCGGGCTCCCGCACCATCCCCGCCGTCCGGCGCGCTCTCACGGCCGCAGGCGTCCCCCTGGACATCGACGGCGACGACCTGCCGCTGCGCCACGAACCGGCGGTGGCACCGCTGCTCGCGGCCCTGAGGGCGGTGGCGACGGCGGCGGCGGAAACGGTGGGCGTCGGCTCTGGGGCCACTGACCTGTCCGCACCGGAAGCGGGCGCGGAGCCGACGAAGCCTGTGCTGTCCGCGGAGCCAACTGAGCCTTCGGATCCCACGGAGCCCATGGCCTCGGCGGAGCCCACCGAGCCCACCGAGCCCACCGAGCCCACCGAGCCTGCGGATCCCGCGGATCCCGCGGATCCCGCGGATCCCGCGGATCCCGCGGATCCCGCGGAGTTCACGGACCCGGCGGTGCCCGCGCCGTCGGCCCCGGCGGACTCCGGAACGGCCGCCTCCGGTCGGGTGGGAACCTGGCTCGACACCGAGACCGCGCTCACGCTGCTCGCCTCGCCCCTCGCCGGCATGGACGCCGCCGACCTGCGCCGTCTCGGCCGTGCGCTGCGTGAGGAGGAGCGCGCCGGGGGCAACCACGTGCCCCCGCCCTCCGACGAACTGCTGAGGCGCGCACTCGCCGAACCGGAACGGCTGGTGGCGCACGATCCGGCGTACGCCCGGGGCGCACAGCGCCTGGGTGCGCTGCTGCGCAAGGCACGCGAACGCCTCGCGGGCGGTGGCACGGCGGAGGAGGCCCTCTGGGACCTGTGGGAGGGCACGCCGTGGCCGCAGCGCCTGGAGCGCTCGGCCCGGCGCGACGGCGCGGCGGGGCGCAACGCCGACCGCGACCTCGACGCGGTGTGCGCGCTCTTCGCGACCGCGGCCCGCGCCGAGGAACGCATCGGTGGCCGCGGCGCCCTCAACTTCCTGGAGGAGATCGAGGCCCAGGACATCGCCGCCGACACGCTCACCCGCCGGGCCGTGCGCCCCGACGCCGTCCGGCTGATGACCGCGCACCGCTCCAAGGGCCTGGAGTGGCGGCTCGTCGTGGTCGCCGGCGTCCAGGAGGGGCTGTGGCCCGACCTGCGGCGGCGCGGCTCCCTGCTGGAGGCCGACCGCATCGGCCGCGACGGCCTCGCCGAGCCCCTGACGCCCGGAGCGCTGCTCTCCGAGGAACGCCGGCTGTTCTACGTGGCCGCCACGCGCGCGCGTGAACGCCTCGTCGTCACCGCGGTGAAGGCCCCGGCGGACGACGGGGACCAGCCCTCCCGCTTCCTCACCGAGCTCGGCGTCGAGCCCAAGGACGTGACGGGCCGCCCGCGCCGCCCCCTGTCCGTGGCCGCCCTGGTGGCAGAACTGCGGGCGACCACCGTCGACCCGCGGGTCTCCGACACCCTCCGGGAGGCCGCCGCCCGCCGCCTGGCGAGGCTCGCCGCACTCGGCGACGAGGACGGCCGCCCCCTGGTGCCGTCCGCGCACCCCTACCGCTGGTGGGGCATGTACGAGCCGACCGAGAGCAAGGTGCCGCTACGGGACCGCGACCACCCCGTCGTGCTCTCCGGAAGCGCCCTGGACCAGCTCGCCAACACCTGTGCCCTGCAGTGGTTCCTGGGCCGCGAGGTGAAGGCGGACGCCCCCGCGACGGCCGCCCAGGGATTCGGCAACGTGGTGCACGTCCTCGCCGACGAGGTGGCCTCCGGGCACACCCCCGCCGACCTCGACGTCCTCATGGAGCGGCTGGACTCCGTGTGGAACGCGCTCGCCTTCGACGCGCCCTGGAAGTCGTCGCAGGAGAAGGAGCACGCGCGCGTGGCGCTCGAACGCTTCCTGAACTGGCACGTCATGGACCGCACCGGCCGTACGCCGGTGGCCAGCGAGCAGGACTTCGACGTGACCCTGGAAGCGGGCTCCTACGAAGTGCGCATCCGCGGCTCCATGGACCGCGTCGAGACGGACTCCGAAGGCCGTGCCTACGTCGTCGACTTCAAGACCGGCAAGCAGGCACCGACCGCCGCCGACGTGGCCCGCCACCCGCAGCTCGCCGTCTACCAGCTGGCCGTGAACCACGGGGCGGTCGACGAGGTCTTCGACGGAGTGCGTCCCGAGCCCGGCGGCGCGGAACTCGTCCAGCTGCGACAGGGCGCCGCCAAGAAGAACGGCGGCGAGACCCTCCCCAAGGTGCAGGCCCAGGAGCCGCTCGCGGGGGGGTGGGTCGGCGACCTCCTCGCCACCGCCGCGGGCAAGGTCCTCGACGAGCGGTTCACCCCGGCCGCCGGACAGCACTGCACGCACTGCGCGTTCCGGGCGTCGTGCAGCGCGCGGCCGGAGGGCCGGCAGGTGATCGAGTGACGGGAGCCGCTCCGCCGGCGCCCAGGGGTGTCGTGCCGGAGTGACCCGCCCCGGTGAGGAACGCCGATGCCGCGCCCCGGCCCAGGTACCGCGCGGCTCGGTACGTCCGACGCGGGCCCGGGTGCCGTGCCGCACGCCGTCGGACCGACGCGCCCCCGGGTGACGCACCGCGCGGCGACGGTACGTCCGACGCGGCCCGAGTGACGTACCGCACCCCCCGAGCTGACCAGCGCTTCTTCCGTCCCGTCGGCCGATGCGGTCCTCGCTGTCAGTGGGCGCCGCTAGCCTCTCAGACGTGCCAGCCCGTATCACCGACCCCGAGCAGCTCAAGGAGCTCCTGGGCATCCCCTTCACCCCGGAGCAGACGGCGTGCATCACCGCGCCGCCCGCTCCGCAGGTGATCGTGGCCGGAGCCGGGTCGGGCAAGACCACGGTGATGGCGGCCCGTGTCGTGTGGCTCGTCGGCACCGGCCAGGTCGCCCCGGAACAGGTGCTCGGCCTGACGTTCACCAACAAGGCGGCCGGTGAGCTCGCCGAGCGCGTCCGCAAGGCACTCATCAGGGCGGGTGTCACCGACCCCGACGTGATCGACCCGGACAACCCTCCCGGCGAACCAGTCATCTCCACGTACCACGCCTTCGCGGGCCGACTGCTGACCGACCACGGCCTGCGCATCGGGCTGGAACCCACGGCACGCCTCCTCGCCGACGCCACCCGCTACCAGCTCGCCGCGCGGGTCCTCCGGGAGGCCCCGGGCCCCTACCCCGCCCTGACGCGCTCCTTCCCCGACCTGGTGAGCGACCTCCTCACGCTCGACTCCGAGCTCGCCGAACACCTCGTACGCCCCGAGGACCTGCGGGCGTACGACGCCGAGCTGCTGCGCTCGCTGGAGGGCGCCAAGCTCACCAACGCCGACCTGCGCAAGGTCCCCGAGGCCGCCGCGGCCAGGCGGGAGCTCACCGAACTGGTGGGCCGCTACCGCACGTCCAAGCGCGAGCGCGACCTGCTCGACTTCGGTGACCAGATCGCCCTCTCGGCGACCCTGGCCCGCACCCGTCCGGAAGTCGGCGCGATCCTGCGCGACGAGTTCCGCGTGGTCCTGCTCGACGAGTACCAGGACACGTCGGTGGCCCAGCGCGTCCTGCTGGCCGGGCTGTTCGGCGGGGGCACCGGCCACCCGGTGACCGCGGTCGGCGACCCCTGCCAGGCGATCTACAGCTGGCGCGGCGCCTCCGTCGCCAACCTGGACGACTTCCCCGAACACTTCGCGCACGCCGACGGCCGCTCCGCGACCCGTCAGTCGCTCAGCGAGAACCGCCGCAGCGGCGGCCGCCTCCTGGACCTCGCCAACGGCCTCGCGGAACCCCTGCGCGCGATGCACGCGGGCGTGGAGGCCCTCCGCCCCGCCCCCGGAGCCGAGCGAGACGGCATGGTCCGCTGCGCGCTGCTGCGCACCCACGCCGAGGAGATGGCCTGGCTCGCCGACTCGATCGCCCACCTCGTACGCACCGGAAAGGCACCCGGCGAGATCGCCGTGCTGTGCCGCACGGCGACCGACTTCGCCGAGATCCAGGGCGCCCTCGTCGCCCGTGACATCCCGGTCGAGGTGGTGGGCCTCTCCGGCCTGCTGCACCTGCCCGAGGTGGCCGACCTGGTCGCCGTCTGCGAAGTCCTCCAGGACCCCGGCGCCAACGCCTCTCTCGTCCGGCTGCTCACCGGCCCGCGCTGGCGGATCGGCCCGCGCGACCTCGCGCTCCTGGGGCGGCGTGCCCGTCTGCTCGTGTCCCACGCGCGCGGGGGCGACGACGACCCCGACCGCCGGCTCGCCGCCGCCGTCGAAGGAGTCGACCCCGCCGAGGTGATATCGCTCGCCGACGCCCTCGACACGTTCCTGGAGACACCTTTCGGCGCCGAGGCCGAGGACGACGGGCTGCCGTTCTCGCCGGACGCCAGGGTGCGCTTCGCGCGGCTCGCCGCCGAGCTGCGCGACCTGCGGCGCTCGCTGTCCGACCCCCTGATGGACGTCCTGCACCGCGTGCTCGCCGTCACCGGCCTCGAGGTCGAACTGTCCGCGTCCCCGCACGCCCTGGCCGCCCGCCGCCGCGAGACCCTCTCCAACTTCCTGGACGTCGCCGCCTCCTTCGCGGCCGGCGACGGTGAGGCGAGCCTGCTCGCCTTCCTCGGCTTCCTGCGGACGGCCGCGCAGTACGAGAAGGGCCTCGACAACGCCCTCCCCGGAGGCGAGAACACCGTCAAGGTGCTCACCGCCCACAAGTCCAAGGGCCTGGAGTGGGACGTCGTCGCCGTACCGGGCCTGGTCACCGGGACCTTCCCCAGCACCCAGGGCCGCGAGAAGTGGACCGCCCAGGGAAAGGTCCTGCCGCACGAACTGCGCGGCGACGCGGACACGCTGCCCGACATCGACGCCTGGGACGCCCGGGCCATGAAGGCCTTCCACGAGGCCATGAAGGACCACCAGCACACCGAGGAACTGCGCCTCGGCTACGTCACCTTCACCCGCCCCCGCTCGCTGCTGCTCGGCTCCGGCCACTGGTGGGGGCCCTCTCAGAAGCGCCCGCGCGGCCCCTCGGACTTCCTGCGGGCCCTGTACGAGCACTGCGCGTCCGGGTACGGCGAGACGGAGGTCTGGGCCGACGAACCCGCGGAGGACGAGGAGAACCCCGCCCTGCACGAGGCCGCCGCCGACCACGCGTGGCCGCTCCCGCTGGACGACGTGGCGCTGGCCAGGCGGCGCGCAGCCGCGGAGACCGTCCTGGCCCATCTGGAGCGCGTCGCCTCCCATGACGACGCCCACCCGGGGACCGCGCGGACCGGCGCCGTCCACGACCCCTCCTCGCACGACGACCCGGACTGGCCGCCGCCACCGGACGACGACGAGTTCCCCGGCCCGGACGGGGACCACGACGGGGACCCCTCCACATCCGAAGAGGCCGCCTCCGACTGGGACTCCTGGACCACGGACCGGCCTTCGGGGGCGCCGCACGCGCCCGTACCGCTCACCCACGAGCACGGACAGAAGGACGAGGGTGACCGGCCCGTCATCCCCCACGCGCGTGCCCACCCCGCCGGTCCCGACCACGGACTCGCGCCCGCGGGCGCGCCCCTCACCCCGGAGGAAGCCCGCACCCTCGACTCCTGGGACCGTGACCTGGAGGCCCTCACCGGCGAACTCCTGCGGGCCCGCGCGAGCGTCACCGACGTACCCCTGCCCGCGTCGCTGACGGCGTCGCAGCTGCTGCGCCTGGCCGCCGACCCGGACGGTTTCGCGCAGGAACTCGCCCGCCCCATGCCGCGCCCGCCGCAGCCCGCCGCCCGCCGCGGCACCCGCTTCCACGCCTGGATCGAATCCCGCTTCGAAGCGCTGCGGCTGCCCATGCTGGAACCGGACGAGCTGCCCGGCAGCGAGGCCGAGATCGCCGACGAGCACGACCTGGAGGCCCTCAAGGAGGCCTTCGAACGCAGCGCGTACGCGCACCGCACCCCGTACCGCGTCGAAACCCCCTTCCAGCTGGCCATCGCCGGACGCGTCGTGCGCGGCCGCATCGACGCCGTCTACCGGGAGGACGACGGCGACCGCACGACGTACGAGATCGTCGACTGGAAGACGAGCCGCACCCGCACCGCGGATCCCCTTCAGCTCGCCGTGTACCGGCTGGCCTGGGCCGAGCAGCAGGGCGTACCCCTCACCTCGGTCACGGCCACCTTCCTGTACGTCCGCAGCGGGGAGGCCGTCCGCCTCGACGGGCTCCCCGACCGGTCCGCACTGGAGCGGTTGCTCCTGGACGACCCCGCCGACGACGTCCCGGAGGATCCGCCGGACGAGCGTGTCGGCGCGGGCCGATAGGCTCGTGGCCATGAGCAAGCCCGTTGACAGCGCTGTCAGCGCCGTCCGCACGTACATCGCCGCGCACCGCGCCGCCTTCCTCGACGACCTCGCGGAGTGGCTGCGGATCCCTTCGGTGTCGGCACAGCCCGACCACGCCGCGGACGTGGCACGCAGCGCCGACTGGCTCGCCGCCGCACTCAGGGAGACCGGCTTCCCCACCAGTGAGGTCTGGGAGACGCCCGGCGCCCCCGCCGTCTTCGCCGAGTGGCCGTCCGACGACCCGCAGGCACCCACCGTTCTCGTCTACGGACACCACGACGTGCAGCCCGCGGCCCGCGAGGACGGCTGGGACACCGACCCGTTCGAACCGGTCGTCCGCGGGAACCGGCTCCACGCGCGCGGTGCGGCCGACGACAAGGGGCAGGTGTTCTTCCACACACTCGGGGTGCGCGCCCACCTCGCCGCCACGGGACGCACGACCCCCGCGGTGCACCTGAAAATGCTGATCGAGGGTGAGGAGGAGTCCGGCTCGCCGCACTTCCGCGCCCTCGTCGAGAAGTACGCGGACCGGCTCGCCGCCGACGCGGTGATCGTCTCCGACACCGGCATGTGGTCCGAGGACACCCCGACGGTGTGCACCGGCATGCGCGGCCTGGCCGAGTGCGAGATCGAGCTGCACGGGCCCGAGCAGGACATCCACTCCGGCTCCTTCGGCGGCGCCGTGCCGAATCCCGCCACCGAGGCCGCCCGCCTCGTCGCCGCGCTGCACGACGAGCACGCGCGCGTGGCCGTCCCCGGGTTCTACGACGGCATCGTCGAACTCACCGACCGTGAGCGGGAACTCTTCGCCGAACTGCCCTTCGACGAGCAGCGGTGGCTGCGTACGGCGAAGTCGGCGGCGACCCACGGAGAGGCCGGGCACACCACCCTGGAGCGCATCTGGGCCCGCCCGACCGCCGAGGTCAACGGCATCGGCGGCGGTTACCAGGGACCCGGCAGCAAGACGATCATCCCGTCCTCGGCCACGGTGAAGCTCTCCTTCCGGCTGGTCGCGGGACAGGACCCGGACCACATCGAGAAGGCCGTACGCGCCTGGGCGGCCGACCGGCTGCCCGCCGGGATCCGGCACGAGATCACGTTCGGCGCGGCGACCCGCCCCTGCCTGACGCCGCTCGACCACCCGGCTCTGCAGTCCGTCGTACGCGCCATGGGCCGCGCCTTCGAGCAGCCCGTCCGCTTCACCCGCGAGGGCGGCTCGGGGCCCGCCGCGGACCTTCAGGAAGTCCTGGGGGCGCCCGTCCTCTTCCTGGGCATCTCGGTCCCGTCCGACGGCTGGCACGCGCCGAACGAGAAGGTGGAACTCGATCTCCTCATGAAGGGCGTCGAAACCACCGCCCACCTGTGGGGCGACCTGGCCGAGAACTGGGGCGAGGCACACTGAGAAGGCCCGGCCACGTGCTGAAGAACGACGTCCGGACCCGTCCCGCCGCAGACCCTGCCGAACCGCCCGTCGAAATAACCGTTCCACCGGGGGAGTTGGAAGCACCCGTGACCACCTGGACCGACCGCACCGCCGACCGACCCATTTCGCTCACCGCACCGAGCGGCATCGACCGGGCGGCCCACCACCGCCTCGACGAGGCCTGGCTCGCGGCGGCGTGGAGCCACCCCACCACCCGCGCCTTCGTGGTCTCCGGCGGCCAGGTCCTCATCGACGAGACGGCGGACGGCATCACCGAACTCGTCATGACCCCGTCCTTCGAGGCCCCGCTCACCGAGGCGCACCGCTACTTCCTGGGCACCGACGACGACGGCGTGAGCTACTTCGCCCTGCAGAAGGACGCCCTGCCTGGCCGTATGGACCAGTCCGCGCGCCCGGCGGGGCTGCGCGAGGCGGGGCTGCTGCTGTCCCCCCGCGACGCGGGCCTCATGGTGCACGCGGTCGCCCTGGAGAACTGGCAGCGGCTGCACCGCTTCTGCTCGCGCTGCGGCGAGCGCACCGTCATCGCGGCCGCCGGTCACATCCGCCGCTGCCCGGCCTGCGGTGCCGAGCACTACCCGCGCACCGACCCGGCCGTGATCATGGCGGTCACGGACGACGACGACCGCATCCTCCTGGGCCGCCAGGTGCACTGGCCCGAGGGGCGCTTCTCCACGCTCGCGGGCTTCGTCGAGCCCGGGGAATCCATCGAGACGTCGGTGCGCCGTGAGGTCTTCGAGGAGGCCGGTGTCACGGTCGGCGAGGTCGAGTACGTCGCCAGCCAGCCCTGGCCCTTCCCCTCCAGCCTGATGCTGGGCTTCATGGCCAGGGCCACGTCGGCGGAGATCAACGTCGACGGCGAGGAGATCGAGGAGGCGCGCTGGTTCTCCCGCGAGGACCTGCGGGCCGCCTTCGAGTCAGGTGAGGTGCTGCCTCCGTACGGCATCTCGATCGCGGCCCGGCTGATCGAGCTCTGGTACGGCAAGCCGCTGCCCCGCCCGGGCGGCTCGGCGCTCTGACGTCCGCCGCGCCGCGCGCCGGGCACGCGAGCCGTCGGCCGCCGCGCCGCGCGGGCCGGGCACGGGAGCCGTCGGCCGCCGCGCCGCGCAGGCGGGGCACGGAAGCCGTCGGCCGGCGCGTACGGGGGACGGTGGTCCCCGTACCGGCCGCGGCCGTCGGGCCGCGGGCCGGCCGCGCCCGGACTACGCGCTGATCTTCTGCTTGACCTGCGCCAGCGAAGGGTTCGTCAGGGTCGACCCGTCGGGGAAGAGGACGGTCGGAACCGTCTGGTTTCCGCCATTCGCCTTCTCCACGAACGCGGCGGACTCCGGGTCGTGCTCGATGTTGACCTCGTTGTACGAGATGCCCTCCCGGTCCATCTGGCTCTTGAGCCGACGGCAGTAGCCGCACCACGTGGTGCTGTACATCGTCACAGTGCCCGACATCTTCGTTGTGCTCCTTCGCGGCAGGGTGCGGTTCGCAGTGAGTGGAACGTACGTGACCCGGCCGCCATTCCCGCCCGCGGGCCCCGCGGGCGGCACGGGTCCCGCACGCCATCGGACCGCCGGACCGCGCGACCGCTGTGACGCCTGCCGCATTAGTACGACTACGAGTGCCCCCCTGTGGACAACCGGCTCATCCGTCTCCGGCGACCTGGCAGCATGGCGGTGTGACAGCAGCAACGCACTCCCCCCTCTTCCCGCAGGTACCGGACACGGCCGACGCGGTGCTCGACGGGCTCGACCCCGAGCAGCGCGAGGTGGCCACCGCCCTGCACGGTCCGGTGTGCGTGCTGGCCGGCGCCGGCACGGGCAAGACGCGGGCGATCACCCACCGCATCGCCTACGGGGTGCGCGCGGGGATCCTCCAGCCCTCCAGCGTGCTGGCCGTCACCTTCACCAACCGCGCCGCGGGAGAGATGCGCGGCCGCCTCCGTCAGCTCGGTGCCTCCGGCGTCCAGGCCCGCACCTTCCACTCGGCCGCCCTGCGTCAACTGCAGTACTTCTGGCCGAAAGCCGTCGGTGGCAGCATGCCCCGTCTCATCGACCGGAAGATCCAGCTCGTCGCGGACGCGGCGGCCGCCTGCCGCATCCGTCTCGACCGGGGCGAGCTGCGGGACGTGACCGCGGAGATCGAGTGGTCCAAGGTCACCCAGACCGTCCCCGGCGACTATGCCGCCGCGTCCGCCAAGGCCGGTCGGGAAACCCCGCGCGACCCCGCGGAGATCGCCCAGCTCTACTCGACGTACGAGGACCTCAAGCGCGACCGCGCCGTCATCGACTTCGAGGACGTCCTGCTGCTGACCGTCGCCATCCTGCAGGACCGGCACGACATCGCCGAACAGGTCCGCACCCAGTACCAGCACTTCGTGGTCGACGAGTACCAGGACGTCAGCCCGCTCCAGCAGCGCCTCCTGGAGCTGTGGCTCGGCGAGCGCGACAGCCTCTGCGTCGTCGGTGACGCCAGCCAGACGATCTACTCCTTCACCGGCGCGACCCCCGACCACCTGCTCGACTTCCGCACCCGCCACCCGGGAGCCACGGTCGTCAAGCTCGTCCGCGACTACCGCTCCTCGCCCCAGGTCGTCCGTCTCGCGAACGGACTGCTCGCCCAGGCCCGCGGCCGCGCGGCCGACCACCGGCTGGAGCTGATCTCCCAGCGCGGTCCCGGCCCCGAACCCGTCTACGCCGAGTACACGGACGAGCCCGCCGAGGCCGAGGGCGCGGCCCGCCGCATCCGCGAACTGATCGCCTCCGGGGTCCCGGCGGCGGAGATCGCCGTCCTCTTCCGCACGAACTCCCAGTCCGAGATCTACGAACAGGCCCTCGCCGACGCCGGAGTGCCCTACCAGCTGCGTGGTGCCGAGCGCTTCTTCGACCGCCCGGAGGTGCGCAAGGCAGGAGTCGCCCTGCGCGGCGCGGCCCGCTTCGGAGGCAACGACTCCCTCCTCGACGACGTCGTCGACCTGCCCTCGCAGGTCCGCGCGGTCCTCTCGGGCGAGGGCTGGACCAGCCGACCGCCCGCCGGATCCGGGGCGGTCAGAGAGCGCTGGGAATCGCTGGCCGCCCTGGTGAATCTCGCCCAGGACTTCGCCACGGCCAAGCCCGACGCCACCCTGAGCGACCTGGTGGCGGAGCTCGACGAGCGCGCCGGTTCCCAGCACGCTCCGACCGTCCAGGGCGTCACCCTCGCCTCGCTGCACTCCGCCAAGGGCCTGGAGTGGGACGTCGTCTTCCTGGTCGGCGTCGCCGAGGGCATGATGCCGATCACCTACGCCAGGACGGACGAACAGATGGAGGAGGAGCGCCGCCTCCTCTACGTCGGCGTCACGCGGTCCAGAGAGCGGCTGTTCGTCTCCTGGGCGCTGTCCCGCTCGCCCGGCGGCCGTGCGAACCGCCGACCGAGCCGTTTCCTCGACGGGCTGCGCCCCGGCTCCGTCGCCACCGCAGGCCGCGGTGGGGCGGCCGGAGCGGGAGGTGTCGAGCGCGGCGTCGGGAGCGCCGGCGGAAGTGCGGTGCGGCGCACCAGCCGGACCCCGGCCCGGTGCCGGGTCTGCGGCCGCACACTCACGGACGCCGGCGAGATGAAGCTGATGCGCTGCGAGGACTGCCCCTCGGACATGGACGAGGGGCTCTACGAGCGGCTGCGGGACTGGCGGGCGGTCCAGGCGCAGCGCAGTGGGCAGCCGGCCTTCTGCGTCTTCACCGACAAGACGCTGATGGCGATCGCCGAGTCGGTGCCCGACGACGAGGGCGTGCTGGCGCGGATCCCCGGCGTCGGAGTGCGCAAGCTCAACCGCTTCGGAGCCGACGTTCTGGCCATCTGCGCAGGTCGTGAACCCGCAGGGGGCAACGAAGTTGATTGATTCAAACTCGTCGAGAAAATAGTTTGCGCATGCCCCAGCGCTCCCCATAGGTTCTTAACACGGAAACGGCGGCCTTCTCCGAGGCCCTGGTTTCGTGCTGTACTTAACAACCGTCGGACCGGTTCATCCCGGTCCCTCTAGACGCCGAGAGGAGGCGATTCCAGTGATCAGCATCAACTTCAGCTCCGCCAGCACCGCCAAAATGACCGATCGCTCGGTCGTCTCCGCTTGCACGCTCGGCGCCCCGGACCTGGGCACCGGTCTGTTCGGCATCTCCGCCGTCCGTCCGGCGTCCGTCGTTTCTCTCGCGGGTCTTCCCATCCGTGAGCGCAATGAGCGACCGATCCAGGCACTGGAAGCAGTAACGGCACAGGTGCGGACCTATGCCTTTGCCGCGGCCGGTGCCGGATCCCTGGAGCAGACGAAGCAGCACCACACGATGTGGGCCTTCCGTGGGCCTGAACCCTGGAGTGATCCAGCCTGATCTCGATCAGGCCGGCGCCTTCAGGGCCGCGGAACCCCACCCGGGATCCGCGGCCCTTCTGTTTGTCCCCGACCGGGGACAGCCGGAGCGAAGGGGCCTCGGGACAAGAAAAGAACCCGGTACCAAGCCGCCAACCGGCCAACCGGCCGGCACGACCAGACGAGGAAAACAAACCGTGCAACTCGAAGCGCACGCCCCGTCCGTACCGCCTTCCGAGACGATCCCCCCGCCCGGCCCCACCGAGGACTCCACCGTGACTCCGCTCACCGCGCTCACCGCGCTCGACGACGCCATCGAGAACCTCGGCGTACCCGTCCCCTGCCGCTCCTACGACCCGGAGGTCTTCTTCGCCGAGTCGCCGGCCGATGTCGAGTACGCCAAGTCCCTCTGCCGCACCTGCCCGCTGATCGAGGCCTGCCTCGCCGGGGCGAAGGAGCGGCGTGAGCCCTGGGGTGTCTGGGGTGGCGAGCTCTTCGTCCAGGGTGTCGTCGTGGCCCGCAAGCGGCCGCGTGGCCGTCCGCGCAAGAACCCGGTCACAGCATGAACACCGTAGGAACGATCGATCGCCCCCTCACGAACGACCCCAAGAAGCAGGCCCCGATGACGCCGTCCACCACCGAGCCCGCCGGCTCCGCGACCCCAGACTTCTCCACCACCGGTGCGCACGACTCGCGCCAGAACAGGACCCGAGAAATGCAACTCATCCCAGAAGCCATGGCTCGTGCGCATATGCACGAGCGACTGCACGAAGCCGAGCGGGAACGCCAGGCCGTGCGCCTGGCCGCCGCCCGGCGGATGCAGCGCCGTGCGGAGCGCGCCTCGATGCGCGCCCGCCGGGCGCTGGCCATGGCCGTCATGCAGTGACCGGGGACGGTCGCGGGCAGTAGACACCACGTCAGAGCGGGGGCCGGTCCGGACGGACCGGCCCCCGCGGTGCGTGGGGGCACCGAAGTGCTCGGCGCGGGGATATCGTCGCCGGGTGACGAGTCTTTCCGGGGACAGTGACGACAGCGGCTCCGCGCGGCCCGCCGAGACGGCCGAGCCCGTGAGCATCGTGTGCGCCCGCTGCGGTACCTCCGCCGAAGGACCACCGCTCACCTGGACGCGCTCCGTGGAGAACGGCACCCCCCATTACCTCTGTGACGGGTGCGCCCGAGCCAACCTCCGGGCGATCGAGGGCCGCCTGGACTCGGCCTGGTGGTAGGTCCGTTCACGCCTCCGCGGCTGCCTCCTCCTCCAGCAGCTCTTCCGGCGCGTCCTCCTCGGGGAGGAAACCGGGCAGCCACTCCTCCAGTTCGTCCCTCAGCCGCACCGTCGCACCCAGTTGGCACAGGACGCCGATGGTGCTGAGGGTGACCCGGTGGATCAGCAGGTACGACGGCGGCAGATTGAGCTGCCTGCCGAGCTGGTGGGCGGGCGACCGGGGGTCGGCGATGCGCGCGGCCTGGCTGCGCATCCAGCCGCGGGTGAAGGTGAACTCGTCCGCCTGGGCCGGTTCGATGATCGGGAGCAGGTAGTCGAGGACCGCGTCGGGGTCCAGCTCTATGGACTCCTTGACGAAGCCCTCCGTGCACAGAAGTCCGTAGACCGCCTCGGCTTCTCCCTCGATGGTCATGCGCAGGGAGCTGCCGATGGTCGGGGGCAGACCGCCCGGCAGCCGGTCGACGGTGCCGAAGTCGAGGACGCCCAGCCGCCAGCCCGCCTTCTCGTCCGGCAGGAGACGGAAGTTGCCCGGGTGCGGGTCGGCGTGCAGTAGGCCGGTGCGGGCGGGGCCCGAGAACAGGAAGCGGGCCAGCAGCTGACCGGCCCGGTCACGCTGCTCCCTCGTGCCGTCGGCGATCACCTCCGAGAGCGGTGTCCCGTCGATCCACTCCGTCACCAGTACCTGCTCGCACTGGTGGACGACGGCGGGGACCACCACGTCGGGGTCGTCGGCGAACTCCTCCGCGTGGGCCGTCTGGGCCTGGGCCTCCAGGCCGTAGTCGAGCTCCTCCGAGACCCGGTCGCGCAGCTCGGTGATCAGCGGCTTGATGTCCATCCCGGGAATGAGCGGACCCAACAGGCGCGCGAAACGGCTGAGTTGCGTGAGGTCCGACAGGAGGGCCTCGCCCGCGCCCGGGTACTGCACCTTGACCGCGACCTCGCGCCCGTCGTGCCACACCGCCCGGTGCACCTGGCCGATCGAGGCCGCCGCCGAGGGCTTGTCCTCGAATTCCCGGAAGAGCTCCTGCCAGTCCTCGCCGAGCCGCTTCTCCAGCACGGAGTGCACGGTCCGGGTCGGCATCGGAGGTGCGGCCTCCTGCAGCTTGGTCAGCGCCGCGCGGTAGGGCCCCGCGACCTCCTCGGGCAGCGCGGACTCGAAGACGGACAGGGCCTGCCCGAACTTCATCGCCCCGCCCTTCAGCTCGCCGAGCACCTTGAACAGCTGCTCTGCCGTGCGCTGTTGGAGTTCGCGGCCGACGATCTCCGCCGACTTCCCGCCGATGCGTTTGCCCAGCCCCCAGGTCGCCCGCCCGGCGAAGCCGAGCGGGAGCGCGGCGAGCTTGGCGGTCCGGGTGACCGCCTTGCGCGGAAGATCAGACATGCGCCCTCCAAGTCCCAGACAGCCGCGCGGCGTGCGCCTCGTGGCGTGACCCCGCCGGCGGCTGTTGCTCAGCCATTGTCTCGTGCGGTCCCCCGTCCTTTGGGGTGTGTTCTTCGTTACCTCTCCCCGCCGCCCCGCACGGACACGCGGGGTGCGGCCACACCGGCCGTGCGTGCCAGGTCAGGGTCGGTACGGAGGCCTCCCAGCGCGTCCCGGCGCCGACGGGCGGCATTCCGTCGAGGAAGGCGAGGGCGTGGCCGGCGGCCAGCCCGGCGACGGCAGTCGCCAGGGCGAGGTCGCAGGCCTGGGTGTGCCGGCGGCCGCCCGACCGCCACTGGGCGACCAGTCGTGGCCACGTCTGGTCCCGGTCGGTGCGGGCCCGGTCAAGACAGCCCGCGCATCCGGTCTCGCCGGGCAGCACCAGAGGGCCCACCACACCCGTCCCCTCCACGACTCCGGTATAGAGGTGCGGAGTCCCGGAGACGATCAGCGGTTCGACGGCGGCCGGGTCGGGCGCGTGGACCGCCAGCCCGTCCCGGGGCGCGAGGATCACCAGCGACCAGCCGGACTCGTCCGGCGGGACGGCGGTCCGGTCGGCCGGGGCGCAGGTGCGCCCGGCCGGCTCCAAGGAAGGCGGCGTCCGGTCCTCCGGTGGATGCGGTGCGGGTTCCCGCCGATGACGCGGGCGCCGGTCGGGGGCCGCTCGCCGCACCGCCCGCCGGGCGGCGTCCTCCCTCCGCTCGCCGACGCACTCGGCGGACAGCCCTCCGGGAGCGACATCACCCGGCTCCACCCGGCCGCCGTCACGGACGTGGACCTCGCCCACCCCCGCGCCCGCCAGCAGCGCGGCGAGCACGACGCCCACCCGGCCCGCACCCCGCACCTGCACCCGCAGGGAGCGGCGGGCGGCCAGGCGCTCGATCGCCTCGCCCGGCGCGGAACTGACCAGGGAGAGGGAGGCGAGGTCCGGCCGGAGCCGGTCAAGGACCGCCTGCTTCCCACGGAGGGCGTCGGCCGCCGGACCGCCACCCGTCGCGTCGTCCAGCAGACCGGAGCGGGCCAGCCGCTCGACCAGACCGTCGACATGGCCGTCAGGCAGACCCATCCAGCGTCCCTCGTCGCGCAGCAGCGGCAGTCCGCGCGTCCCGTCCAGCAGGGTCAGGAAACTGCCCGTCGCCGTGTCCACCGGGCCCAGCACCATCGCGTGTGCCGGCGCCATGCCGAACTGCACGGTGTTGAGATCCCGCCAGCCGCGCCGCAGCGCGGGTTTCACCATCGGATGCATGACCGGCCCCCGTAACTCTCAGATCGTCCCCGTGTGCCGGCGGCAGCGGCCCAGCTCCGCCGACGACTGCCAGCATGCCCGCCCCGCCCGCCGCGGTGCCGAAAGTTGTCCACAGGCTGCCGCATTCGTCGTACGAATCCAGCGCACGGAGTGCGGATCGCCACGGAACCGTCCCGGAGGCGGGACTTTCACCATGTGCAACGGGTAACGTCGGGGCGTGCCCGCCGACCCACTGCACCGCGCCGGAAAGCCACAGCGCAGCACGACGAGCCTGCCGCCGAGCGGCGCAGGGGCGAGCGCGATCGAGGTCCGCAGGAGTGCTCGCCGACGCAGAACGGTCTCCGCGTACCGCGAGGGCGATCGCACCGTCGTGCTCATCCCCGCCCGGATGTCCGAGGCGGAGGAGCAGCGCTGGGTGAGCGTCATGCTCGACAAGCTGGCCGCGCAGGAGAGCAAGCGGAAACTCGGTGACCGGGAGCTGTCCGAGCGCGCGGCGCGGCTCTCCGGCCTGTACTTCGACGGCCGTGCCCGTCCCACGTCGGTCCGCTGGGTCACCAATCAGAACACGCGCTGGGGCTCCTGCACCCCCTCGGAGGGCAGCATCCGGCTCTCGCACCGGCTGCAGGGCATGCCGGAATACGTCGTCGACTACGTCCTGGTCCACGAGCTCGCGCATCTTCTCGTACCCGGTCACGGGCCCCGTTTCTGGCGGCTCCTCGAGGCCTATCCCCGCACCGAGAGGGCCCGCGGCTACCTCGAAGGAGTGGTCGCCGCCGACCGGCTGCCCCACCGGCCCGCCGTGGCCGAGGACTGAGAACCCACGTCCCCGGCGGCTCGTCCGAAGCCCGGGGCGGGGATTGTGTACCGGGTCTGTACCGGCTTCGTCCGCTGCCGGAATTTGCCGTTAGCCTGACGCGACGTACTTGCATTCGGGATGGGGGACGGTCGTTACGCATGGCCAGGGAATTCCAACGCGGCCACAAGGCCAAGATCAGTGACCTCACCGCGGGCACCGATCTGTACGTAGGCGTGCAGATCACCGGCCCCGGGCTGACCTTCGACATCAGCTGCTTCGGTCTGGACGCCGACGAGCGGCTGTCGGACGACCGGTACTTCGTCTTCTTCAACCAGCCGAAGTCCCCCGAGGAGTCCATCCAGCTCCTGGGCGCCCAGGCGGGTGACACGGAGTCCTTCCGCGTCACCCTCGACAGGATCCCGCCGCAGATCCACAGGCTGTCGTTCACGGCGACGCTCGACGGTGCCGGGCAGATGTCGCAGATCGCTCCCGGATACCTCCGCATCGTCGCGGGCGGCGAGGAGGTGGCACGGTACGCGTTCAGCGGCGCCGAGTTCTCGACGGAACGTGCCGTCATGCTGGGCGACTTCTACCTCAAGGACGTATGGCGGTTCGCGGCCGTCGGACAGGGCTTCGACGGCGGACTCGACGCACTGCTGAAGAACTTCGGCGGCGAGGTCGCCGACGCGGAGCCCGCGGCCCCGCAGCAGCCGCAGCAGCCGCAGACCGGAGCCTCCCCGTCCTTCGCGCCGCCCGCCCAGGCGGCCGCGCCACCCGCCTTCGGTGCCCCCGCCCTCGGTTCCCCGGCCCCAGCGCCGCAGCCCGCCGCGCAGGGCTTCGCACCGCCTGCGGGAGCCACTCCGCCGCCCGCCCCGGCACCCGCGGTGCACGCCGCACCGACCATCATCGCGCCGCTCACGCCGCCCGGCGGCACCGTGCCGCCGCCCGGACCCGCGCCGTACGCGCAGCCGCCCGGCCAGCCCGGTCCGCCGCCCGGCTACGGACAGCAGCCGCCCGGGCAGAGCGCCCCGATGCCGCCCGGCTACGGGCAGGCCCCGAGCGCGCCCCCCGGTTACGGCCAGCAGGCCCCGCCTCCCGGCTACGGGCAGCAGCCTCCGTACGGACAGGTCCCCGGCCAGACCGGTGCCCCCGCGTCCTACGGTGCTCCTCAGGGCGCCCCGCAGGGCGGCGCCGGTGTGGCCGCCGCACTCCAGGCCTTCAAGGAGACGCCCACCGGCCAGCGGTGGACCCAGCAGAACAAGAAGCTGGTCCGGGTCGACCTCGGCGCCGGCGGCGACCAGGCGGTCCTCGCCCGGCAGGGCAGCATGGTGCTCTACCAGGGCAAGGTCGACTTCAGCTACAAGGGAGCGGGCTTCGCCGGACGGATCGTGGGCAACGCGACCGGCCAGGAGATGCAGCTCATGCGCTGTTCCGGCCGGGGCCAGGTCTTCCTCGCCGACAACTCGACGATGCTCCACCCCATCGAACTGCAGGGCGACGGGATCTGTGTGTCCGCGGAGAACGTCCTCGCCTTCGACGAGACGCTTCAGTACGAGGTGCGTCGCGTCGAAGGACACGGCATCCCCGGGGGCGCGCTGTTCACGATGCAGTTCCAGGGGACTGGCACGATCGTGGTGAAGACCCACGGCGCACCCGTCGTGCTGCCGGTCACGCCCACCACGTTCGCCGACTGCAACGCAGTCGTGGCCTGGTCGGCGGCCTCCCAGGTGATCGTCTCCAGCCAGGTGCGGATGCGCCGCAACGCCTATCCGGGCGACACCGGCGAGAGCGTGAACCTGCAGTTCCGGGGCGCGCCCGGCAATTTCATCGTCGTCCAGCCGTACGAGGTCTGAGGGAGCCCGTCATGAATCAGCCATTCGCGGGCTTCGCCCCGGCACCCGTCACCGCCCGCATGGAGAACCACGGCAACCACATGCTGAAGGTCGCCATGCAGACCGGCAACGATCTCCTCGCGCGCGTGGGGTCGATGGTCGCCTACGAGGGGTTCGTCCAGTACGAGCCCAACCCGCCGGCCGTACGCCAGATCGCGCGGGACTGGATGACCGGCGAGGGCGCGCCCCTCATGAAGTGCTCCGGTGACGGCCTGCTCTATCTCGCCGACTACGGCGCCAACGTGGTCGTCATCAACCTCAACGGGGACGCGATCTCCGTCAACGCCACCAACCTGCTCGCCTTCGACGCGCACCTCACCTGGGGTGTCGAGCGCGTCAAGGGGCTCGCCAAGTTCGCGGGGCAGGGGCTGTGGAACACCAAGATCTCCGGCCAGGGCTGGGTGGCGCTCACCTCCCGGGGCAAGCCGATCGTCGTGGACTGCGGCGGCGGCGAGGACGAGACGTACGTCGACCCGGACGCGCTCGTCGCCTGGTCCCCGAACCTGAAGGTCAAGGGCAAGCGCAGCTTCAAGGCGCAGTCCCTGATCGGGCGGGGCAGCGGCGAGGCGTACCAGATGGCGTTCTCCGGGCAGGGCATCGTCGTCGTCCAGCCCAGCGAGGACAGCACCGACCGCCTCCGGATCCGGGGCTGAGGGGGAACAGGACACCATGCAGAGCCCGCTTTTCGGCTACAACGAACAGCAGTCCCAGGACCGCTACAGCCTGCAGAACTCGCAGATGCTGCGCGTCGCCCTGGAGGGCCACGACGACATCCTGGCCCGCAAGGGCACCATGGTCGCCTACCAGGGCCTCGTCGAGTTCGACGCCGAGTACCAGAACAACGGCCAGCGCCGTTCGCGTGCGGTGACCGGTGAGGGCCTGGACCTGATGCGCTGCCACGGGCAGGGGACGGTCTATCTCGCGAACCTGGCCCAGCACGTGCACGTGGTCGACATCGACCAGGAGGGTCTCACCGTCGACAGCAGCTACGTCCTCGCGATGGACTCCTCGCTGCACCACGAGGTCATCGCCGTGGACAGCCAGTACGGCATCTCGGGATCCGGCAAGTACCAGCTGAACATCACGGGCCGGGGCAAGGTCGCCCTGATGACCTCGGGGATGCCGCTGATGATGCAGGTCACGCCGGACAGGTACGTCAACTGCGACGCCGACGCGATCGTCGCGTGGTCCACCGGGCTGCGGGTGCAGATGCAGGCCCAGACGCACTCATCCGGAGTGTGGCGGCGCCGCGGCAACACCGGTGAGGGCTGGGAGCTCAGCTTCATGGGACAGGGCTACATCCTCGTCCAGCCGAGTGAGCTGCTCCCGCCGCAGAACGCCCAGATCGGCCAGGGCGTGCGCGCGCAGTACGGCATGGGCCAGCAGGGCGCCCACGCGCAGAACCAGGGCAACGCCTGGAGCTGAGAAGCGCAAGTGCCTCACCGAAGGCGTGGGGGGGGGGGGGGGGGGGGGGGGGGGGGCCCACCCCCCCCCCCCCCCCCCCCCCCCCCGCCTTCGGGACGCCTTCAGAGCCGTGCCCGGGTGGCCTCCACCAGACGGACGACCGATGCGTCCGCCACGCCCGCGACCTCGTCGTACGAGAACCAGCGCAGGTCCAGCGACTCGTCGCTGATCTCCTGTACGGCTCCCGGCTGGGCGAGGACCGCGTACTGGACGTCGAAGTGGCAGTGGCACGGAGGCGGGATCGGATGCCGGTCCAGGCGCACCGGACCGCCCGGCAGCAGGGTCAGGCCCGCGATGCCGGACTCCTCCGTGGCCTCGCGCAGTGCGGCCGCCGCGAGCGTGGTGTCCCCGGGTTCGCAGTGGCCGCCCATCTGGAGCCACATGCGCAGCTTCCTGTGCAGGGTCAGCAGCACGCGGCCGTGCCCGGGGTCGACCACCAGGGCGCTCGCCGTGAGGTGCCCGGCCGTGCACGCCTTCCACAGGCCGTCCGGGTGAGCCTCCAGATGGTCCAGATAGGCCTGGCGCAGCTCTTCCTGGTCCTCGTACTCCTTCAGTACGAGGACCGCGTCGTCGTGGAGGGTCACTCGGTGTCGTCGCCCTTGCCCTTGTTCTCGCCCTTGCTCTTGTTCTCGTCCTCGGTCTTGTTCTCGTCCTCGGCCCTGGCGTCCGGGGCCTGTGCTGCCGCGTCCTTCCCGAGATCCGGCTTCGCGGGGCCGTCCGCCGCCTCGCCGAGCATCTTGTCGAGCTCGGAGAAGTCCAGCTGCTCGCGGTGCACGAAGCCGTCCGGGTCGTCCAGGTCGGACGAGGTGGGGAGCATGTCCGGGTGGGCCCACAGACCGTCCCGGCCGTCGACACCGCGGGCGTCGGAGAGGGAGGCCCACAGCCGCGAGGCGTCCCGCAGCCGGCGCGGCCGCAGCTCGAGCCCGATCAGGGTCGCGAACGTCTGTTCGGCAGGGCCGCCCGAGGCCCGGCGGCGGCGCAGCGTCTCGCGCAGCGCGTCGGCGGACGACAGCCGCGGCTTGGCCGCCGCGTGCACGACCGCGTCGACCCAGCCCTCGACGAGCGCGAGGGCCGTCTCCAGACGGGCGAGGGCGGCCTTCTGCTCCGGGGTGTCCTCCGGCTGGAACATGCCCTGCTGGAGGGCGTCCTGGAGCTGCTCCGGATTCTGCGGGTCGAACTGGCCGACCACGTCCTCCAGCTTGGCGGTGTCGACCTTGATCCCGCGCGCGTAGCCCTCGACCGCGCCGAACAGGTGCGAGCGCAGCCACGGCACGTGCGCGAAGAGGCGCTGGTGGGCGGCCTCGCGCAGCGCGAGATAGAGCCGTACCTCCTCCTGGGGGATGCCCAGGTCCTTGCCGAACGCCTCGATGTTCAGCGGGAGCAGCGCGGCCTTGCCGGCCGGGCCGAGCGGCAGGCCGATGTCGGTGGAGCCGACGACCTCGCCCGCCAGCACGCCCACGGCCTGCCCGATCTGCGTGCCGAACATGGCGCCGCCCATGGACCGCATCATGCCGATCAGCGGGCCCGCCATGGCCTGCATCTCCTCGGGCAGCACGTCGCCCATGGCCGCGCCGACGCGCTCGGCGACCGGATCGACCAGTTCCTTCCAGACCGGGAGGGTCGCCTCGACCCACTCCGCGCGGCTCCACGCCACGGCGGAACCGGCCCCGGACGGCAGGGACGTCGCGTCGTCCAGCCAGTGGTCGGCCAGCCGGACGGCCTCCTGGACCGCCGAACGCTCGGCGGGGCCGACGCTCGCGTCCTTCGTGCCGTCCGACGTGCCCTGGGAGACCGTCTGGCGGGCGATCTGCTTGGCCATGTCCCAGTTCACCGGGCCGCCCTCGTACGAGAGCATCTGGCCCAGCTGCTGGAACGCGGCGCCCAGGTCGTTGGGGTTCAGGGAACCGAACATCGCGGCGAGCGGATTGTCGGCGCCGGGACCGCCGGCGCCGGGGAACCCGAAGCCGAACGGGTTGGCCGGTCCCTGCCCACCACCGCTCTCCTGGTCCTTCTTCTTGCCCTCGTCGCCGTTCTCCGGCTCCTCCGGCGGAAGGCCGAATCCGAATGGGGTGTCACTCACGGGATTCCTCGGCTGGTAAGGCCGCCGGTTCTTTCCCGACGGCGGCTGCCCGACAACACCACCCAGCGTAGACACCATGGGCCGATCGGGCCTCGGTGCTCCGCCGACTGTCGGCCTGCGGCAGGATGGATGCCACCTGGTACGCACGCGTCACGCGCGTTCATTACTGAAGACAACCGCTGGAGACGCCCGGTGAGTTCCCCAGATCCGCAGGTTCGCGCAGCGCGAAACCCTTCCACCAGCCCGGCCGCCCGCGGGCCCGTCGTCGCCGTCACCGGCGCGGCGTCCGGCATGGGCGCGCTGCTCACCGAGCGGCTGGCCGCAAGTGAGGAGATCAAGCAGGTCATCGCCATCGACGAGCGGCGCGGGGAGTGCGCCGGCGCGCAGTGGCACATTCTCGACGTGCGGGACCCGGCCATCGCCGAGCGGCTGCGCGGCGCGGACGTCGTCGTCCACCTGGCGCTGGACCTGGACCTCGAGAGCGATCCGGCGGCACGCACCGCCTACAACGTCCGCGGGACGCAGACGGTGCTCACGGCGGCCGCCGCCGCCGGGGTGCACCGGGTGGTGCTGTGCACCTCGTCGATGGTCTACGGGGCCCTGCCGGACAACGAACTGCCCCTCTCCGAGGACGCCGAACTGCGGGCGACCGCCGAGGCCACGGGCGTCGGGGACCTCCTGGAGATCGAGCGGCTCGCGCGGCGCGCCCCACGCGCCCACCCCGGCCTGAACGTCACCGTCGTCCGGCCCGCGGTGCTGGTCGGGGGCACCGACACGGCACTGACCAGGTACTTCGAGTCGCCGCGTCTGCTGGTCGTGGCCGGTTCGCGGCCCGCCTGGCAGTTCTGTCACGTTGAGGACCTGTGCAGCGCGCTGGAGTACGCCGTCCTGGAGAAGGTCGACGGGGAGCTGGTCGTCGGGTGCGACGGGTGGCTGGAGCAGGAGGAGGTCGAGGAACTCAGCGGCATCCGGCGCATGGAACTGCCGTCCGCCGTGGCGCTCGGGGCGGCCGCCCGGCTGCACCGGATCGGGCTCACCCCTTCGCCCGCCGGTGACCTGGCCTACACGATGTATCCGTGGGTGGTCAGCGGGAACCGGCTGCACGACGCCGGCTGGCGGCCCCGGTGGAGCAACGAGGAGGTCCTCGCCGAGCTGCTGGAGGAGGTCGCCGGGAGGCGCACGCTGGCCGGGCGGCGGCTGGGCCGCAAGGACGCGACCGCCGCGGGAGCCGCGGGGGCGACGGTCGCCCTGCTCGGTACGGCGGCCCTCGTCCGCCGGGCCCGGAAGGCCCGGCGCCGGATCTGACGTCGGTGGCGCGGAATCGGTCCGGCCGGCGGCCTCTGGGGTGCCGCCCGGCTCCCTCGGGGGCTGGCGCGAAGCGTGCCCGTTCGGGAGGCCCACTCCTGTAGGAGGCTCCAAACGGCTACGCGCGCGTGCCGGGTGAAAGCGCTATTCCGCCTTGTCGGCGGCGTGCGGCACGATGGGCTCATGGCACCTACGTTTGACCACCCGGGCGAGCAGGCGGCACAGGATCCCATCAGGCTGCTCGCCATCCGTGAGACGCCGCTCTCCCTGGACGAGGTCTTCCGGGCCGTCGGGGATGACGCCGCCGGCGGGACCGCGCTCTTCGTCGGGACCGTGCGCAACCACGACGGCGGCGCCGACGTCGACCGGCTCGGGTACTCGTGCCATCCCACGGCCGAGGCGCAGATGCGGCGGATCGCGGAGAAGGTCACCGCCGACTATCCGGTGCGAGCCCTGGCCGCGGTCCACCGTGTGGGTGACCTGGCCGTCGGAGATCTCGCGGTGGTCGTCGCCGTGTCCTGTCCGCACCGGGGCGAGGCCTTCGAGGCGTGCCGCAAGCTGATCGACGACCTCAAGCACGAGGTGCCGATCTGGAAGCACCAGACGTTCTCCGACGGCACGGAGGAATGGGTCGGCGCCTGCTGAGCCGAAGGGCCGCCGGCCGAGCCGTAGGGCCGCGCACATCCGGCTGAACCGAAACACCTCCGGCTGTTGAGGCCGCCTGCTGAACCGAGGCGGCCTCAACAGCCGGAGGCAAGGTGGTGGTCCCCGAACTCCTCACCCCCGCCCGGTCTTCCGGTTGCGTAACCGCACCCCTGGCATGAGCGTTGACCAAGCGGATGGTTAATCTGCTGATCACTCAGTTGCGGTCGCTCATGGGGTCGGGAGGTCGGTATGGCGGCGCTCGCCTGGTTGCTGATTCCGCTGTTCGCTGCGATCGGTGCCGGTCTGTGGGGCAGTTGGGTCGGCCGTAATCGCAAGACCACGGGAGACGGCACCGAACTGGCGGGCTACACGCGCTTCCGTGAGGCCATGGAGAAGTCCCACTCCGGGACGTGACCGAGGGCCCCGCCACGGACGGGCGGCCCCCGCAGTGCGCTGTCGGCGCGGTCCCGTACTGTCGTTCCATGCCACGCCGCACCGCGACGATGCTCGCCTCCACCCTGATGCTGATCGCACTCCTGTGCGCGGGAGTGTTCATCGACGTGCCGTACTCGGAGATGTCACCGGGACCGACGGTGAACACGCTCGGTGAGCACGCGGGCGAGCCGGTGCTGCAGGTCTCCGGCCGCAAGACGTACCCCACGACCGGTCACCTCAACATGACGACGGTCAGGGTCACCAGCGCCGACTACAAGATGAACCTCGTCGAGGCGGTCTACGGGTGGCTGGCGCACGACAACAAGATCGTGCCGCACGACACGCTCTACCCGGACGGCAAGACCGAGGAGCAGTCGACGCAGGAGAACGCCGAGGAGTTCAGCCAGTCCCAGGAGAGCGCCAAGGTCGCGGCGCTCAAGGAGCTGGACGTCCCGGTGAAGTCCTGGGTGATCGTCTCGACGGTCCTCAAGGGCACCCCCGCCGAGGGTGAGCTGCACGCGGGTGACGTCATCAAGTCCGTCGACGGCACGGTCGTGAAGGCGCCCGAGGACGTGGCGAAGCTGGTCACCAGGCACAAGCCGGGCGAGAAGGTCGTCTTCACGATCGTGCCCGCCAAGGAACAGGCCGCCGCCGAGAAGGCGAACAGGACGGCGACCCGCACCGAGGACGTCACGATCACCACCGACAGGTCCGACGACACCGGCGAGGCCCGCGCCATCGTCGGCATCTCCGCCGGGACCGATCACACGTTCCCGTTCACCATCGACATCAAGCTCGCCGACGTCGGCGGCCCCAGCGCCGGCCTGATGTTCGCCCTCGGCATCGTCGACAAGCTGACGCCGGGGAATCTGACGGGCGGCAGGTTCGTCGCCGGCACCGGCACCATCGACGACGACGGCACGGTCGGCCCGATCGGCGGCATCGAGATGAAGACGGTCGGCGCGCGCGACAAGGGCGCCCAGTACTTCCTGACGCCGAAGGAGAACTGCGCGGCCGCCGCCAAGGACACCCCCGGCGGCCTCACCCTCGTCAAGGTGCACACCATCGACGACGCGCTGGACGCACTGAAGGACATCCGCTCCGGTGACACCGCCGGCCTTCCGAAGTGCACGGCCAAGGGCTGACCGCGAAGGACGCCCCGGACACGAACGGGTACACAGACGGGGGCGCACCCGGAACCGGGCGCGCCCCCGTCGCCGTACGGGAAACCCTCGTGCAGACGTGAGCGGGAGGCGGTCAGTCCGCGAAAGTGGCCGACAGGGCCTCCGCCAGACCGGGCACCAGCTCGGAGCCCGTCAGCACCTCCGTGGGCGCGTCCTTGGCACGCAGCCGCAGCGCCGAGTCGCGCGAACCGTCGCGCAGCACCGCGACCGTCATCCGGACCTCCTGCCGGTCCGGGTGCTCGGCCACCCACTGCGCGAGCTTCTTGTCGCTGAGACCCTCCGGGACTGAGGCCTCCGCCGACGGCGGCAGCATCAGCCGCTCCACGGTCAGCGCGCAGCCGACGACCGCGTCCGGCCAGGCGATCGTGCCGAGGAACTCGTCCAGCGGCTTGTCGGCGGGAACCTCGTCCTGCTCGATGGGGGTGAAAGCGGTGGTCTGCTGCTCGTCCCCGAGGCCGAGCTGCGCCGCGAGACCGGGCTCCTGGGCGCGCAGTCGCGCGGTGTCTACGAGGGCGAAGAGGCGAGCGGGCTGGTCCCAGCCGAGGCCGGAGGCGTACTCGTCGATCTCGAGTACGGCCCGGGTGAGCGGGCTCGCTGCCATGGGAGTGTTGGACATGGTCACAATCCTGCCTCGGAAGTACCCGGAAGCGGGAACCGAGTAAAGCGTGAGTAAGTTGCATAGGTGTGGGTCCACGATCTCGGGGGCCTGACGGATCAACAGCGAACTTCGAGGTGCGCACCTTGGCTTTCCAGATGCCGGACCGCGGCGGAGGCCCGACGGGGCCACGGATCAGAGTGGGCCGCCCGTCCCGGCGTGTCCGGACCCTGCTGATGACGCTGGGCGTCCTGGCCGTACTGGCCATGGCGTTCACCATGTTCGCGGGCTTCTGGACGGACTGGCTCTGGTACCGGTCGGTCGACTACTCGTCCGTGTTCACGACCACGCTGTGGACCAAGATCGGGCTCTTCTTCGTCTTCGGCCTGCTGATGGCGGCCGCGGTCGGGGTGAACGTCTGGCTGGCGCACCGGCTGCGCCCGCCGCTGAGCGCCATGTCGATGGAGCAGCAGAGCCTCGACCGGTACCGCATGGGCATCGCGCCCTACAAGCGGTGGCTGCTCCTCGGGGTCACCTCGCTCGTCGGGCTGATCGCGGGCGCGTCCGCCGCGGGCCAGTGGCGCACGTGGCTGATGTGGGTGAACGGAGTCCCCTTCCACCAGAAGGACCCCCAGTTCCACCTCGACGTCTCCTTCTACGCCTTCGACCTGCCGTGGTACCGCTTCCTGCTGGGCTTCGGCTTCGCCGCCGCGGTGCTCTCGCTGATCGCCGCCGCGCTCACGCACTACCTCTACGGAGGGCTGCGGATCACCAGCCCCGGCGCGCGTGCCACGGCCGCGGCCACCGGGCATCTCTCGGTGCTCCTCGGCATCTTCGTCGCGCTGAAGGCGGTCGCGTACTGGCTCGATCGGTACGGGCTCGCCGTGAAGTCCAGTGACTTCAAGGCCACGGGCAACTGGACGGGCCTCAGGTACGTCGACGCGAACGCGTACCTGCCGGCCAAGACGATCCTGTTCTGCATCGCCGTGATCTGCGCCGTGCTGTTCTTCGCCACCCTGTGGCGGCGCACCTGGCAGCTGCCCGTCATCGGCTTCGGCCTGATGGTGCTCTCGGCGATCCTCATCGGCGGGCTGTACCCGGCGATCGTCCAGAAGTTCCAGGTCCAGCCGAACGAGCAGGCCAAGGAAGCGCCGTACGTCGAGAAGAACCTGCAGGCGACCCGCGAGGCCTACGGCATCGACGGCGCCCAGGTGAAGGAGTACGCGGGCCGCAGCGACACCGACGACAAGAGCGAGCTGCGCAAGGACGCCGACGGTGCCGCGAGCATCCGTCTGCTGGACCCGAACGTCGTCTCGCCGACGTTCCAGCAGCTCCAGCAGGTGCGCAACTACTACGCGTTCCCGTCGAACCTGGACGTCGACCGCTACAGCAAGGACGGCAAGGACCAGGACACGGTCATCGGTCTGCGCGAGCTGAATCTCCAGGGCATCCCGAAGAACAACTGGATCAACGACCACTTCCGCTACACCCACGGGTACGGCGTGGTCGCCGCCAAGGGGACCGCGGCCGACGCCGAGGGCCGCCCGGAGTTCACCGAGTACGACCTGCCGTCCAAGGGCAACCTCGGTGAGTACCAGCAGCGGGTCTACTACGGCGAGAAGACCACCCAGTACTCGATCGTCGGCGGGCCGCAGAAGGAGATCGACTACTCCGACGACAACGGCGAGAAGACGACCAGCTACCAGGGCAAGAGCGGGGTCAACCTCTCCAGCCCGGTCAACCGGGCCGCGTACGCGGTGGCGTTCAGCGAGCCGCAGATCCTCTACTCCGGCGCGATCGGGGAGGGTTCGCGGATCCTGTACAACCGCACGCCCAAGGAGCGCGTCGAGGCGGTCGCCCCGTGGCTGACCATCGACGGTGACGCCTACCCGGCGGTCGTCGGCGACAGGATCCAGTGGATCGTCGACGCGTACACGACCACCAACGGTTATCCGTACGCCTCCCGCACCACCCTCGGCGACACGACGGCCGACTCGCTGACCGCCGCCAACAACCAGCGTGCGGTGGTGGCCCAGCAGAACCAGGTCAACTACATCCGCAACTCGGTGAAGGCGACCGTCGACGCGTACACCGGAAAGGTGACGCTCTACGAGTGGGACACCAAGGACCCGGTCCTGAAGACCTGGAAGAAGGCATTCCCGGGGACGGTGAAGTCGAAGGGGGACATCCCGCAGGCCCTCATGGACCATCTCCGTTATCCGCAGGACCTGTTCAAGGTCCAGCGCGAGCTGCTCACCCGGTACCACGTGAAGGACGCCCAGACGTTCCTCAGCGGCAGTGAGGTGTGGCAGGTCCCGGACGACCCGACCAACAAGTCGGGCAACGCCGTGCCGCCGTACTACCTGAGCATGAAGCTGCCCGGCAAGGACTCCCAGGCGTTCTCGCTGACGACGACGCTCACGCCGAACGGCCGGGACAACCTGAGCGCCTTCATGTCCGTCAACGCCGAGGCCGGCACGGACGAGTACGGCAAGATCAGCATCCTGAAACTGCCCACGGGCAGAACGGTCGACGGACCGAAGCGGGTGCAGAGCCAGTTCAACTCCGAGCCGTCCATCGCCGAGTCCATCAGGCTTCTCAGAGGTGGTGACTCGGAAGTCGAGTACGGCAACCTGCTGACGGTGCCGCTCGACGGAGGACTGCTCTACGTGGAGCCGGTCTACGTGCGCGGTGGTGGCCTCAAGTACCCGCTGCTGCGGAAGGTGTTGGTGACCTACGGCGGCGCCACGGCCTTCGAGGACACGCTGGGCGAGGCGCTCAACAAGGTCTTCGGATCCGAGGGCGCGACCCAGGAGCCGCCACGCGAGGGCGAGGGGACCAAGCCGCCGACGTCGCAGGACCCGACGGTGCAACAGGCCCTCGACGACGCCCAGAAGGCCTTCAATGACGGCCAGGCCGCCCTCAAGAAGGGCGACTGGGAGGCGTACGGCAAGGCGCAGAAGGATCTCGAGGACGCGCTGCAGCAGGCCGAGGACGCGCAGGCCAAGGCCGACAAGGCCGGCGGTACGGGCGGCAGCGGCGCCGACAAGGACACCTCCAAGGACACCTCCAAGGACGGTGACAAGAGCAGCGACAAGAACTCCGGGGGCGGCTGAACCGGAGCCCTCCCCGCGCCGTGGTACGGTTGCAACACAACGGCGCGGGGTGGAGCAGCTCGGTAGCTCGCTGGGCTCATAACCCAGAGGTCGCAGGTTCAAATCCTGTCCCCGCTACTGAAAGGCGAAGGCCCGGATCCTATGGATCCGGGCCTTCGCCGTGTGTGCGTGCGCGCACGGAGCGGGGAGCGGGCGTGCCCGGACTCCGGGACGGGTGCGTGCCCGGGCGTGGGCGGGGCAGGTGCGCTTGGACGTGCGCGCGGCCGTCGGGGACCTGTACGGGTGCCTCGTGGACGCGCGTACGGAACATGTGGACGTACGTACGGAGTTGGATGTCGACGCGCGCGAAGGCCGCTTCCTGTGCGCCGAGTTGGCCGATCTGTGTTTGACTTGTCTCTCTGTGGGCATGTCGACAAAACGCTGAAGTGACCTCACGGACTGCGGTATACCAGGTGTACCCAGGTTGCAGGTGGTGCGACGATGGACGTTATGGGGGACAAGGCAACTCTGTTGGATACAGGGCGTTTTGTGCAGCCTTCCGGCCGGGACGAAACCGGCGAAGCTGTCGAGGAGGCACGTCAGCGGCTCGCCGCGGAAGCCGGCGACGTCGAGGCGATGAGCGTCCTCGGAGCCATGCTGCTGCGCCGTGGTGATCTCGACGGAGCCGAGCCTCAGCTGCGCGCGGCCACCGCTGCCGGTGACCGCGCCGCCGCCAACAACCTGGGTGTCCTCCTGCATCAGCGCGGGTACGCCGACGAGGCCGCGGGCTGGTGGCGGATCGCCGCCGTCGCCGGCTCCGCCGCCGCCGCGCACGCGCTCGGGCGCCACCACCGCGAGCGGGGCGACGAGCCCGCCGCCGAGTACTGGCTGCGTCAGGCTGCCGAGCAGGGCCACGCCCTCGGCGCGTACGCGCTCGCGGACCTCCTGGAGCACCGCGGCGACGTCGGCGCCGAGCGGTGGCTGCGGGCCGCCGCGGAGCGCGGGCACCGCGAGGCCGCCTACCGGCTGGCGCGCACCCTGGACCGCAGGGCCGTCGACGCAGGCGAGGTCGGCGCCGACAACGGTGTCATCGGTGCAGGTGGGGAGGAGGCCGCCCAGTGGTACCGGCAGGCCGCCGCGCGCGGGCACCGGCGGGCCGCGCTGCACCTCGGGGCGATCCTGGAGAAGCGCGGCGACCTCAAGGAGGCCGGGCGCTGGTACCTGACGTCCGCCAAGGACGGTGAGGCCCGGGCCGCCTGCGCGCTCGGATTCCTGCTGCGGGACGCGGGCGACAGTGAGAGCGCCGCCGTGTGGTGGCTGCGGGCCGCCCAGGACGGCGACGGCAACGCGGCCAACGCCCTGGGCGCGCTGCACGCCGAGCGCGGCGAGCACCAGACCGCCGAGCGGTGGTACCGGGCGGCCCTGGACGCGGGTGACGTCAACGGGGCGTACAACCTGGGCCTGCTCTGCGCCGAGCAGGGACGCACGGCGCAGGCCGAGCAGTGGTACCGGCGCGCCGCCTACGCCGGGCACCGCGAGGCGGCGAACGCGCTGGCCATCCTGCTCCTCCAGGTCGGTGACGCGGCCGGGGCCGAGCCCTGGTTCTCCAAGGCGGCCGAGGCGGGCAGCGTGGACGCCGCGTTCAACCTGGGCATCCTGCACGCGGGGCGGGGCGGCGAGGAGGGCGAGGCCGCCGCGCTGCGCTGGTACGAGCGGGCGGCTGCCGCCGGGCACACCGAGGCGGCGCTCCAGGTCGCCATCGCGCGGCTGCGGGAGGGCGACGAGCCGGCCGCGGAGCGGCATCTGCGGTGCGCCGCGGGCGGTGGCAGCGCGGAGGCCGCGTACCGGCTCGCCTCCGTGCTCGACGCCCGGCGGCCGCCGGCACCCGCGCACGAGCTGGGGGAGCCTGCGTACGAGAAGAGCGAGTGCGAGGAGTGGTACGAGCGGGCGGCCTCCCAGGGGCACCGGCGGGCGCAGGTGCGTGTCGGGATGCTGGCGGCCGCGCGGGGCGATGTCGTGGAGGCGGCCCGGTGGTACCGCGAGGCCGCGGAGGCCGGGTCGCGGAACGGGGCGTTCAACCTCGGGCTGCTGCTGGCGCGTGAGGGGAGTGAGCCCGAGGCGGCGCTGTGGTGGACCCGGGCGGCCGATGCGGGGCACGGGCGGGCCGCGCTTCGGCTCGCGCTCGTCTACGCGCGTCGTGGGGAGCTTGCGGAGGGGCAGCGGTGGGCGGATCGTGCGGTGTCGCTGGGGCCGGCGGAGGTGTCCGAGCGGGCGGCTCGGTTGCGGGACGCGTTGCGGCAGGAGTTGACGGCGTGAGCCGTGGCCCGCGTGGCCCGCGTGAGCCACGTGGCCCACGTGAGCCACGTGGGGTGCGCCCCCGTCTTGGCTGCGGGGTGGTGTCGGCGGTGGGGCGGGGCCGGCAGCACCGCGGGGCGTGACGGGGAGTTGTTCGCCCCCTCCGCCCCTTCCCGTCCCGTCCCTGGGGGCTCCGCCCCCAGACCCCCGTGTCGGCCTGCGGCCTCGTCCTCAAGCGCCGGACGGGCTAAATTGCCCGTCCTCGGTGTCGGACGGGGCGCCTAAGGACGCCCAGCCGGTCGAAACCAGAAGTGATTTGCATGCGTGCACACGGTTGACGTAGTGTTCATTTCACCGACGCGGGGTGGAGCAGCTCGGTAGCTCGCTGGGCTCATAACCCAGAGGTCGCAGGTTCAAATCCTGTCCCCGCTACTGAAGACCGAAGGCCCGGAACCAATGGTTCCGGGCCTTCGGTGTATGTGTTCGTATGCGAAAGCCCGGCGTCCGTACGCGAAGGCCCCGGCACCATGGGTGCCGGGGCCTTCGCGTGAGTTGGTGGGTCAGGCTGCCGCGCAGTTCGGGCAGACGCCGCGGTACGTCACCTCGACGTCCGAGACCGTGAAGCCGAAGCGCTCGGAGTCGGGGAGGTCGGCGAGCGGGTTGCCGCCCGGGTGGACGTCCTTGATCGCACCGCACTGGGCGCACACCAGGTGGTGGTGGGGCCGGTGGGCGTTCGGGTCGTAGCGCTTGGCGCGCTTGTCCGTGGCCACTTCCAGTACCTCGCCGAGCGAGACCAGCTCACCCAGCGTGTTGTACACGGTGGCCCGGGAGATCTCGGGCAGCTTCGCGACGGCCCGGGCATGCACCTCGTCGGCCGTCAGATGAACGTGATCGCCGTCGAGGACCTCGGCGACGACACGGCGCTGCGCGGTCATGCGCCAGCCGCGTCCACGCAATCGTTCCAACAGGTCACTCATGCGCACCAGCCTAACAGCCAGGGACCAGATCCCGAACAGGTGTGACTTTGGAAGGTCACTTGACTTAGACATTGTCTATTATAGGATCGAGTTCGGCATTGGCCAAAGGACAGGAACAGACAGGTATGACGCAGGAGGCGCACGTGACGCAGGGACCGCTCACGACGGAGGCCGGCGCGCCGGTCGCCGACAACCAGAACAGCGAGACCGCGGGCGTCGGCGGGCCCGTCCTCGTGCAGGACCAGCTGCTCCTGGAGAAGCTCGCCCACTTCAACCGTGAGCGCATCCCGGAGCGCGTCGTGCACGCCCGTGGCGCCGGGGCGTACGGCACCTTCACGCTCACCCGTGACGTCTCGCAGTGGACGCGTGCCGCGTTCCTCTCCGAGGTCGGCAAGCAGACCGAGACCTTCCTGCGCTTCTCCACCGTGGCCGGCAACCTCGGCTCCGCGGACGCGGTGCGCGACCCCCGCGGCTGGGCGCTGAAGTTCTACACCGAAGAGGGCAACTACGACCTCGTCGGCAACAACACCCCGGTGTTCTTCATCAAGGACGCCATCAAGTTCCCCGACTTCATCCACACCCAGAAGCGCGACCCGTACACGGGCTCGCAGGAGGCGGACAACGTCTGGGACTTCTGGGGCCTCAGCCCGGAGAGCACCCACCAGGTGACCTGGCTCTTCGGTGACCGCGGCATCCCGGCCTCGTACCGCCACATGGACGGCTTCGGCTCGCACACCTACCAGTGGAACAACGAGGCGGGCGAGGCCTTCTGGGTCAAGTACCACTTCAAGACCGACCAGGGCATCAAGAACCTGACGACCGAGGAGGCCGTGCGGCTCTCCGGTGTCGACCCGGACTCGCACCAGCGGGACCTGCGCGAGGCGATCGAACGCGGCGACTTCCCCACCTGGACCGTGGGCGTGCAGATCATGCCGGCGGCCGAGGCGGCGAACTACCGCTTCAACCCGTTCGACCTCACGAAGGTGTGGCCGCACGCCGACTACCCGGTCATCGAGTTCGGCAAGCTGGAGCTCAACCGCAACCCGGAGAACGTCTTCGCCGAGGTCGAGCAGTCGGTCTTCAGTCCGGCCCACTTCGTGCCCGGCATCGGCCCGTCCCCGGACAAGATGCTCCAGGGCCGCCTCTTCGCGTACGGCGACGCCCACCGCTACCGCGTCGGCATCAACGCCGACCACCTGCCGGTGAACCGCCCGCACGCCACCGAGGCGCGCACCCACTCCCGTGACGGCCTCCTGTACGACGGCCGCCACAAGGGCGCGAAGAACTACGAGCCGAACAGCTTCGGCGGCCCGTTCCAGACGGAGCGTCCGCTGTGGCAGCCGGTCCCGGTCACCGGGGTCACGGGCAACAGCGAGGCGCCCGTCCATGCCGAGGACAACGACTTCGTGCAGGCGGGCAACCTCTACCGCCTCATGTCCGAGGACGAGAAGGGCCGTCTGGTCGACAACCTGGCGGGCTTCATCGCCAAGGTCTCGCGCGACGACATCGCCGAGCGCGCGATCAACAACTTCCGTCAGGCGGACGGGGACTTCGGCAAGCGGCTGGAGGCCGCGGTCCAGGCCCTGCGCGGCTGAGTTCAGCACTGGATCGCTTGTCGTAGGGAGCGGGCCGGATCTCCGGGAGGGGGTCCGGCCCGCTCGTGCGCCGGGGGCGGGTCAGGCCGGGGCGTGCTGCCCGGCCGGGGCCCAGCAGCGGATGATGTCGCGGACCGACACGATGCCGGCCGGGCCGGTGGCGTCGAGCACGATGAGGTGGCGGAAGCCGCCGTGCGACATGGCCGCAGCCGCCTCCTCCAGGGTCCAGGCGGGCGTGGCGAAGACGACGTTGTTCGTGGTGTGGGTGCCTGCGGTCTCGGTGTCCGGGTCCTGGCCGAGGGCCACCGAGTTGAGGATGTCGCGTTCGGTCAGGATTCCGAGACCATCGGCTTCCTCGTCGAGGACGACGGCCGCGCCGACGCGGCGGGCCGACATCAGCCGGGCCGCCTGGCGGAGGGTGTGTGCCGGGCCGATGGTGAGGACCACCGTGCTCATGGCGTCGCGGACGAGCATGGGATGGAGCCACCTCCTTCGTGAAACGCTCACGAGAAGCGATTCACAAGTTCACAAGTGGGGGCTCTCAGGGTGGCAGTCAAAGGGAGGGTCAACAAGAGGGCGCGGGAGGCGAGTTCAGGGGCGCCCACGGGTCACACGGGCGCTCAGGGTTCGCAGTGGAGCGCCCGGATCACTCCGGTGACGCGGGTGCGGGCGTCCGTCAGTAGCGCTGGTTGAGGTAGCCGAGCAGTTCGTCGTGCAGGATGCCGTTCGACGCGGCGGCGTTGCCGCTGTGCGGGCCGGGGCGGCCGTCGAGGCCGGTGAAGGAACCGCCCGCCTCGGTGACCACGATGGCGTTGGCCGCCATGTCCCAGAGCGACAGCTCGGGTTCGGCGCAGATGTCGACCGAGCCCTCGGCGACCATCATGTACGGCCAGAAGTCGCCGTATCCGCGGGTGCGCCAGACTGCCTTGGTCAGGTCCAGGAATCCGCCGAGGCGGCCCTGGTCCTCCCAGCCGGTCAGCGACGAGTACGCGAACGAGGCGTCGGCCATGCGGGAGACGCCGGAGACGTGCAGCCGGGACGCGGTCGACAGGCTGCGGCCCGTGAACGCGCCGTGGCCCTTCGCGGCCCACCAACGGCGGCCGAGCGCCGGTGCGGAGACCACGCCGACGACGGGCTGGTAGCCGCCCTCGCCCGCCTCCATCAGGGAGATCAGCGTGGCCCAGACGGGCACACCGCGTACGTAGTTCTTGGTGCCGTCGATCGGGTCGACCACCCAGCGGCGCGGGCCGGTGCCCTCGACGCCGTACTCCTCGCCGATGATCGCGTCACGCGGGCGCGCCCGCTGGAGCTGGCCGCGGATCAGCTCCTCGGCGGCCTTGTCGGCCTCGCTCACCGGCGTCATGTCCGGCTTGGTCTCCACCTTGAGATCGAGTGCCTTGAACCGGCCCATGGTCGCCGCGTCGGCGGCGTCCGCCAGGACGTGGGCGAGGCGCAGGTCATCGCGATAGTCGGGCATGGCAGAACCGTATCCGGCCGCGCCGCCCCGGGGCCACGCGGGCCCGGATCACTCCGGCACGAGCGCACGAGCGCACGAGCGGAGCGCGGGCTCCCCGGCCGCCCGCACGGCGGCCCCCGCAAACGTCACGCGCGCCGCGGTCGGCATGCCCCGCGCCCGTACGGCGGCCCCCGGGGACGCGGCGCGCGCCGCGGTCGGCGCACGCCCCCTCGGTGCTGCCGCGAACCCTTGACAGTGCCCCAGGGCGCGTCAAATGTGAGCTGCAGAGCCGGTCGCCCCTGGGAGGCGCAGATGCCTGCAGCGCGGGAATCCCTGCTGAACGCCGCCTACACGGCGCTCGCCCGCCGTCCGTGGTCCACGGTGCGGATGGTGGACGTGGCCGCCGTGGCCGGTGTGTCCCGTCAGACGCTCTACAACGAGTTCGGCACCAAGGAGGGGCTCGCGCGGGCCCTCGTCCGCCGGGAGGCCGACGGTTATCTCGCGGGCTTCGAGCGCGCCCTGGCCGCGCATCCCGATCCGCGTGACCGTCTCGTGGCGGCCGCCGAATGGACCGCCTCGACGGCCCGCGACAACGCGCTGGTACGGGCGATGCTCACCGGCTGCTGGAGCGAGCGGCTGCCGACGCCGACGCTCTCGGCGGTGCCGTCGTCGTCCGCGGTGCCGGCCCAGCGCCGGGCGGACGGGCCGCTGCCCTCGCCGGCCGACCTCGTGGGCCTGGTGCGCGACCGCGCCGTCACCGCGCTCTGCCGACCCGGCACCACCAGGTCGGACGCCGCCGAGCTGGCCCGCTCCTGCGAACTCGTCGTACGCCTCTCGCTGTCCTGTGTGGTGGCACCGCCGAGCGCCGGGGGCGTCTCGGGCCTGGTGAAGTCCGCGCTCGCCCCGCCGCAGCGCGCCTTGGGAAACTGAGCGGCGGCGCACGTCCCGCGTCCGGGCGACCGCCGGGTCAGTGCGTGGAGCCCGACAGCTGGAGCCCGATGACGCCGATGATCACGAAACTGATCGAGACGATCTTCAACGTGGAGACCAGGTCGTCGAGGAAGATCATCCCGTAGATCGCGGTGCCGGCCGCGCCGATGCCGGTCCACACCGCGTACGCCGGACCGACGTCGAGCTTCTTCAGGGAGAGCGTCAGCAGCCCGAAACTGCCGAGCGCGAAGACGCAGAACGCGACGGTCGGCCAGAGTCTGGTGAAGCCGTGCGAGAGTTTCAGGCAGACGGCGAAGCCGGTCTCGAGAAGGCCCGCCACAACGACCAGCAGCCACGCCATGTGCTGTCCTCCCGCGTACCACGTCGACTGCTTCGCCTGGCTCGGATCGGGCTCGGTGCGATTATGCCCTTACCGACGTGCCGCGGACGCAAACAACGCGGAGGTCAGCGGTCTTCGCGGGCGTCCGCGCCAGAGGCGGCCCGCGGACCTCTCCCGCGCGGACGGCTCAGTCGTCCTCGTGCCGCTCCCGCGTCGCCAGCAGCCGGCGCAGCGAATAGAGGCGGGCCGGGTCCGCGTGACCGTCGGCCACCCACTGGTCCAGCGCGCAGTCCGGCTCGTCGTGACTGCACGCGCGCGGACAGCCCTCGGTGCCGGGCTCCAGGTCGGGGAAGGCCTTGATCACCCGGGACGGGTCCACGTGGTGCAGCCCGAAGGAGCGCACGCCCGGGGTGTCGACGACCCAGCCGGCCGTGCCGGGCAGCGGGATCGCGCGCGCCGACGTGGTGGTGTGCCGGCCGCGGCCGGTGACGGCGTTGACGATGCCGGTGCTGCGCCGCCGGTCCAGCGACACCAGGGCGTTGACCAGGGTCGTCTTGCCGACGCCCGAGTGCCCGACGAACGCCGTGATCTTGCCGTCGAGTTGCTTGCGCACCCGCTCCACCGCCTCGCCGCTCTCCAGCTCCGTGCGGCTGGTCACGACGTACGGGACGCCCAACGTCCCGTACAGCTCCAGGAGTTCGTCCGGCGGGGCGAGGTCCGACTTGGTCAGGACCAGCAGGGGCTCCAGGCCGCCGTCGTACGCCGCCACCAGACAGCGGTCGATCAGTCGCGGGCGGGGCTCGGGGTCGGCCAGGGCCGTGACGATGGCGAGCTGGTCGGCGTTGGCGACGACCACGCGCTCGTAGGGGTCGTCGTCGTCGGCGGTGCGGCGCAGGACGGAGTTGCGCGGCGCGATGCGGACGATGCGGGCGAGGGTGTCCTTCTCGCCGGAGAGGTCCCCGACGATCGCGACCCGGTCGCCCACGACGGCGGCCTTGCGGCCCAGTTCGCGGGCCTTCATCGCGGTGACGAGGCGGTCCTCGACGAGACAGGTGAGGCGGCCCCGGTCGACGGTGACGACCATGCCCTCGACCGCTTCCTCGTGCTTGGGCCGGATGTTCGTACGCGGACGGTTGCCCTTGCGGTTGGGGCGGCTGGGGATGTCGTCCTCGTCGGTGTGCTTGCCGTATCGGCGCATGATCCTGATCCGCCCGTCAGTTCCCGAGCATTCCGGTCCACAGGTCGGGGAAGTCCGGGAGGGTCTTCGCGGTCGTCGCCACGTTCTCGATCCGGACCCCCTCCACGGCGAGGCCGATGACCGCGCCGGCGGTGGCCATGCGGTGGTCGTCGTACGTGTGGAAGACGCCGCCGTGCAGCGGTCGCGGACGGATGTGGAGGCCGTCGGCGGTCTCCGTGACGTCACCGCCGAGTTCGTTGATCTCCTTGGTGAGTGCGGCCAGCCGGTCCGTCTCGTGGAGGCGCAGGTGGGCCACGCCGCGCAGGGTGGAGGGCGAGTCGGCGAGGGCGGCGACCGCCGCGATGCCGGGGGTCAGCTCGCCCACCTCGCCGAGGTCCACGTCGATACCGTGGATCGAACCCGATCCGGTGAATTCCAGTCCCCGGTCCGTCAGTTCGCAGGAACCACCCATCTCGGTGAAGATCTCCCGCAGCCGGTCCCCGGGCTGGGTGGTGTGCTCGGGCCAGTCGGGGATGAGGACCTTGCCGCCGGTCACCAGGGCCGCGGCCAGGAACGGCTGGGCGTTGGAGAGGTCGGGCTCGACGGTCAGGTCGCGGCCGAGCAGGGCGCCCGGCGTGACCCGCCAGACGTCGGGTTCGCCGCCCGACTCGGGGGTGTCCACCTGGGCGCCCACCGTGCGCAGCATGTCGACGGTCATCCGGATGTGCGGCATCGAGGGCAGCCGTGAGCCGGTGTGGCGGACCTCGACGCCCTGGTTGAAGCGGGGGCCCGACAGCAGCAGGGCGGAGACGAACTGCGACGAGGACGAGGCGTCGATCTCCACCGGCCCGCCGTCCAGGGCGCCGCCGCCGTGCACGGTCAGCGGGAGCGCGCCGCGGCCGTCGTCGTCGATCCGGGCGCCGAGGACACGCAGCGCGTCGATCACCCCGTGCAGCGGACGCTCGTAGGACCGCGGGTCGCCGTCGAAGCGGACGGGGCCGTCGGCCAGCGCGGCGACCGGCGGCAGGAAGCGCATGACCGTGCCCGCGTTGCCGACGTCGACGGTGGCCGGGCCGTGCAGGCCGGAGGGGATGATCCGCCAGGCCTCGCCCGTGCCGTCGGAGCCGACCGCGACGGTGGAGCTGGAGGAGACCGTTTCCTCGATGCCGACGCCCATCGCGCGCAGCGCCCCGGCCATCAGCAGCGTGTCCCGCGAGCGCAGCGGCCGGCGCAGCCAGCCGGGCTCGGAGGCGAGGGCGGCGAGCACGAGAGCCCGGTTGGTGACCGACTTCGACCCGGGCACGTGGACCGTCGCGTCGACGGCTCCGCTTGCGTGCGGGGCGGGCCAGAGGGCGGTGTGCGCGGGGTTAACGGTCATGCCCCCACTTTAGTGGCTGCCGATGGGTGGAGATCTTGATCAGAAGCGGCGAAATCCGAGCGAAACAGAGCGGTGGTAAGAACCGTCGGCGCCCGCGCACGCCGGCGGGCCGGGGTCCCGCCGACCGCCCCCGCTCACACCCCCAGGAGCCAGCGACCCCCGCCGAGCAGGGAGCACACGGACACCGCGTGGAAGAGGAACAGCCACATCCCGGCCGGCACGTGCGTGAGCCGGGACAGCTGGTCGGCGTCGGAGTCGCCCGCGTTGCCGTGCCTGCGCTTGGCCTGGAGCTCGAAGGCCGGCCGGACGCCGCCGAACAGCAGGAACCACACCACGGCGTACGCGAACGCCGCCTGCACCTGCGGTCCGGCGAGCCAGGACACCACCAGGAACGTGCCGCCGGTGAGCAGCACCGTGAGGGCGCCGTACGCGTTGCGGATCATCACCAGCATCACCAGCAGCAGGAGGGTGGCCAGCCACAGGAGCGCGGTGATGTGGCCGGCGCCCAGCAGCGCGGCACCGCCGAGCCCGAGCAGCGGCGGCGCGGTGTAGCCGGCGGCGGCGGTGAGGATCATGCCGAGGCCGGTCGGCTTGCCGCGGCTGACGGTGAGGCCGCTGGTGTCGGAGTGCAGGCGTATCCCGCTGAGACTGCGGCCGGTGATCAGCGCCACCAGGCCGTGCCCGCCCTCGTGGGCGATGGTGATCGCGTTGCGCGAGAGCCGCCACAGGACGTGCGGGACGACCACCGCCACCGCGGCGGCCATCGTGGCGATCACCACCCAGGTGTCCGGGTCCGGCTGGCTGCCGAAGACCTGGTCCCAGAGCCCGGCCAGGGAGGTGGATGCAGTGCTGTCCATGGTCGGCGGGGGCTCCCTCTGGTGTCGCGGAATCTGGCAGTCTGGCACGTATGTGCGGACGGTATGCAGCGAGTCGTGGGCCCGAGGATCTCGCAGGAATCTTTGAGATCCAGAAGTGGGATGCCGAAGAGGCCCTCGCCCCCGACTTCAACGTGGCCCCGACCAAGGAGGTCCACGTGGTCCTCGACCGTCCCGTGAAGGACGCGGGGGCCGCACCCGCCAGTTCCGTGTCCGACGGGCCGGTCCGCCAGCTGCGCAGGCTCAAGTGGGGCCTGGTCCCGTCCTGGGCCAGGACGCCCGAGGGCGGCGCCCGGATGATCAACGCGCGCGCGGAGACCGTGCACGAGAAGCCCTCCTACCGCCGGGCCTTCGCCGCCCGCCGCTGCATCATCCCCGCGGACGGCTACTACGAGTGGGTGACCGGGTCCGCAGAGCGGGAGCTGGAGGTCGAGGGCAGGAAGAAGCGGCCGCGCAAGCAGCCGTACTTCGTGACGCCCGCGGACGGCTCCGTCTTCGCCATGGCCGGTCTGTACGAGTTCTGGCGGGACAGGACGCTTCCCGACGACCACCCGCACGCCTGGTGGGCGACGTGCTCCGTCATCACCACGGAGGCCGAGACGTCGCCGCTCGCCGTGGCCCCCGCCGAGGGCCCGCACGCCCTGGCCGACATCCACCCGCGGATGCCCCTGATGCTCACCCCGGACCGCTGGGACGCCTGGCTCGACCCGGCGCGCACCGACACCGACGACGTACGGGAGCTGCTCGCGCCGCCGCCCCCCGGGCTGATGCGCGCCTACCCCGTCTCCACGGCCGTCAGCAACGTGCGCAACAACGGCGCGGAGCTGCTGAAGGAACTGGACGGACCCGAAGAAGGCACACTCTTCTGATGTGACAGACGCGACACACGTGACACAGGCGGTCGAGACCGGCACCGGCACGGCCCGGGTGACCTGGCACCACGCACCCGGGGCGCGGCTCGTCCTCGCGGTGAGCCACGGCGCGGGCGGCGGGATCGAGGCGCGGGACCTCCGGGCGCTGGCGCGCGTGCTGCCCGCGCACGGGGTGAGCGTCGCCCTCGTCGAGCAGCCCTGGCGGGTGGCCGGGAAGAAGCTGGCGCCGGCGCCCAGGACGCTGGACGCGGGATGGCGGGGACTGTGGACGGCCCTGCGCGAGCCGGGGCTGCCGGTGGTCGCGGGCGGCCGCAGCGCCGGGGCGCGGGTCGCCTGCCGCACGGCACGCGAGCTGGGCGCCCACGCCGTCCTCGCGCTCAGCTTCCCGCTCCACCCGCCGGGCAGGCCCGAGAAGTCCCGCGCCGACGAACTGCTCGGCGCCGGCGTGCCCACCCTCGTCGTGCAGGGCGGCAACGACCCCTTCGGCAGGCCCGCCGAGTTCCCGAAGGGCACGTACAACCTCGTCGAAGTGCCGTACGGCGACCACGGCTTCGCCGTGCCGAAGCGCGCGCCGCTCGGCCAGGACGAGGCGCTTACGGTGATCACCGACGGGACGGCGAAGTGGCTCTCGTCACTCTCGTGAATCCACGTGCCGGCCCGGCACGGCCGCGGGAATGCCGGCCGCCGGCCCACTGTTGTGCGGATCAGACAGCGCACAGCAGTGCCGACCGTTCACGAGAGGATGTCCGCCGCATGGGTTCGACCATCTGCCCGAGCCGTCGCAGCGCCGCTGACCTGGAGTGGTCGGTGCTGTACACGGCGAAGACCGCCCCTATTCGGGCGGCGGGCGGACCGGATCGTCGTCTATCCTCCGATTCGAGTGGGACCGGTTTCGGTTCCGCCACGTCGCTGGAGGAGGTGGGTCCGGTCACTGGGACCGACGCAGGGACCGAACACGGCCAGGCGGAGCAGCCCGAGGGCCAGGGCACGAGCGACGCGTCGGCGGAAACGTCCGCCGAGCGCACCGCGCGCTTCGAGCGGGACGCGCTCGAATTCCTCGACCAGATGTATTCGGCGGCGCTGCGCATGACACGCAACCCGGCCGACGCGGAGGACCTGGTGCAGGAGACGTACGCGAAGGCGTACGCGTCCTTCCACCAGTTCCGCGAGGGCACCAACCTCAAGGCGTGGCTGTACCGCATCCTGACCAACACCTTCATCAACTCGTACCGCAAGAAGCAGCGCGAACCCCAGCGCAGCGCGGCCGAGGAGATCGAGGACTGGCAGCTGGCGCGCGCCGAGTCGCACATGTCGACCGGACTGCGCTCCGCCGAGTCGCAGGCGCTCGACCACCTGCCCGACTCGGACGTCAAGGCAGCGCTGCAGGCGATTCCCGAGGAGTTCCGCATCGCCGTGTACCTGGCGGATGTAGAGGGCTTTGCGTACAAGGAGATCGCGGACATCATGGGGACACCCATCGGAACGGTGATGTCCCGGCTGCACCGGGGCCGTCGCCAACTGCGCGGCATGCTCGAGGACTACGCGCGTGACCGCGGACTGGTCCCGGCCGGCGCCGGAGAGTCGAACGAAGCGAAAGGCTCGGGCTCATGAGCTGCGGAGAGCCGCACGAGACGGATTGCAGTGAGGTCCTCGACCATCTCTACGAGTTCCTCGACCACGAGATGCCGGACGCGGACTGCACCAAGTTCGAGGTGCACTTCGAGGAGTGCTCCCCGTGCCTCGAGAAGTACGGCCTCGAGAAGGCCGTGAAGAAGCTGGTCAAGCGGTGCTGCGGTCAGGACGACGTGCCGACCGACCTGCGGGCCAAGGTCATGGGCCGCATCGACCTGATCCGCTCCGGACAGACGGTGCCCGAGCACGACGTGACCGCGACACCCCAGGAGTCCTGACCCCGCTCGCGCCAAGTCCCCGCCGGGACGCGCCAGTCGGCCGGTTCATCACCCGAACGTGCTAATCCGCGGGTCCTCGACCCGCGGATTCGGCCATTGGTGCCCCCCTGCCGACCCCTCCGCTCTAGGCTCCGGAAGCCTGAACAGGGGAGGGGGCGTGAGGATGGGTTCGGTTCCGGCGCGGGCCCGGGTCTACGTGGCCTGCGTCGTCGTCGGCGCCCTGCTCTGCCTCGCTCCGCTGCCCGGCCCGCGCACCCCCTGGTGGGCGGTCGCCCTGCTCGCCACGCTGTACGCCGGATGCGAGCAGCTCACCCGCTGCCGCCTCGTCGGCCACCGTGCCCCACGCGGCATGGGCACCTTCTTCCCGGTCCTGCTGGCCGGGGCCTTCCTGCTGCCGCCCCCGGCCGCCGCACTCGTCGCGCTCCCGGGCGTGCTGCTCTCCCGCGTCGACCAGCGCCCGCGCGGGCTGCGCCGGATCTGGCGGGCCGCCGAGCTCGTCATCGGGATCTGGGCGGCGGCCCGGGTGCACCGGACACTCGGCGGACGGGACGCGGTCCTCACGTCCGACTTCCCGTACGCGCTCGTGCCCGCCGGCGCCGCGGTCCTCACGTTCTGCCTGGTCCTGGCCGTCCTGGACGGCGGGATCCTGGCCACCGCCGAGCGGATGCCGGCGCGCACCGCGTGGCGCGGCCTGTTCCTGCGCTCCCTCGCCCCGGTCGGCGTGCACGGACTCGCCGGACTGATGATGGCGGTGCTCTGGCGCAGCCCCTACGGTCCGCTCGCCGCGCTGCTCGTCCTGCTGCCCATGTACATCTCCTGCTGGGTGTTCGCCCAGTACCACCGCGAGCAGGCGGCCCACCAGGCCACCATCCGGGCACTCGTGCAGGCCGTCGACATCAAGGACGGCTACACGCGCGGGCACAGCGAACGGGTCGGACAGGCGTCCATGATGATCGCCCGCGAACTGGGCATGGACGACGAACGCGTCGAGGGCCTGCGCTTCGCGGGGATCCTGCACGACGTCGGCAAGCTCGGCGTGCCCACCCGGCTGCTGCGCAAGGACGGGCCGCTGACCCCGCAGGAGCGGCGGATCATCGAGCTGCACCCCGAGTACGGGCACGAGATGGTGCGCGGGATCGGCTTCCTCGGCGAGGCACGGTCGGCCATCCTGCACCACCACGAGCGGCTGGACGGGAGCGGATACCCGTACGGGCTGGCGGGCCGGCAGATCCCGGAGTTCGCGCGGGTGGTGGCCGTGGCCGACGCCTTCGACGCGATGACCTCGACGCGGTCCTACCGGCGGGCCAGGCCGGTGCCGGCCGCGCTGGAGGAGCTGGAGAACTGCGCCGGGGCGCAGTTCGACCCGCGGATGGTGACCGCGCTGGTGCGGGCGCTGCGCCGGCACGGCTGGCACCCGGTGGTCACGGCGGACGCCCCGGGCACGGACGTGCCGCCGCCCCGCGGCGGGCCCCGCCCGGCGGCGGCCGTGCCCACCGAGCCGGAGGGACGCCGGGACACGGCCGGCGGGAGGACCTCGTGAACGCCGCGGGGCAGGCCTCCCCGCGGGCGCTGCGGACCCCGCTCACCCTCACGTTCGTGCACGCCTGTGCCGCGCTGCTCGCCGTCGTCTGTCTCGGCGCGGCCCTCTGGCAGGGTCTCGAGGAGCGCGGGGCCGCGCTGGCCTTCGGACTGCTCGTCGCCGTCGGCGAGCTGGCCCGGTGGAGCGGCGCGGAGGAACGGGAGTCCGCACCCCTGGGAGCCGCCGGAGCCCTCGCCTACGCCCTGCTGGGTGAGAACGGCGCAGGCCCCACCCATCACGGCCCCGCGCAGATCGTCGCCGTCGTGGCGGCGGCCGCCCTCGTCGGCTGCGTACCGCACGTCGCGCGCGGCCGGGGCCCGACGCTCGACCACCTCACCCGGCGCGTACTGACCGTGGGGTTCGCCGCCGTCTGCTTCCAGCCCCTCTACGACGAGGGCAGGCCCGGGGAGTGGGACGGCCCCGCGTACGCCCTGCTGCTGGTCGCGCTGCTGGTGCTCACCGCCCTGTGCGACGCCGTACTGGCGGCGGCCATGGCGCACGCGCGCACCCGCTGGCCCTTCGGGCCCCTGCTGCGCGACGAGCTGCGGGCCATGTCCGGCATCGGGTCGGCCGTCTGCGCGACCGGAGCCGTGATGTCCCTCGCCGTCGCGGTCGCCGGTCTGTGGGCGCTGCCCGTCTTCTCGCTGCCGCTGCTGCTCACCCAGTTGTCCTTCCGCCGGTACGCGGCGGTGCGGACCACCTACCGGCAGACCATCGCCTCCCTCGCGCGTGCCACCGAGATCGCCGGGTACACGCCCGCCGGGCACGCGCACCGCGTGGCCGCGCTCAGCCGCGCCGTGGGCCGGGAGCTGGGCCTTTCGGAGCCGGACCTGACCGTGCTGGAGTACGCGGCCCTGATGCACGACATCGGACAGCTCAGCCTCGTCGACCCGGTGCCCGCCGGGGCGACGGCCGTGCTTCCCCGCGAGGAGCAGCGGCGGATCGCCCTCCTCGGCGGCGCCGTCGTCCGCCAGACCGGGGTGGACGCCGAGGTCGCGGTGGTCGTGGAACGGCAGGCCGACCCCTACCGGGAGCAGCCGGTCACCGCGCGGATCGTCCGGACCGTGAACGCGTACGAGGAGATGGCGCGGGAAGCGGGGCCGGGTGGACCCCTCTCCGCGCTGGAGAAGCTGCGTCTGGGCACCGCCCGGGACTACCAGCCGAAGGTCGTGGAGTCACTGGCCCGGGTACTGTCCCGGCCCGGTCTGACCTTGCCCCGGGCTGGGTAACCCATGGGTAATGAGCGGCCGTCGGACGGTACGTGGTTGGATGCGAGGAAGAGGGTGTTCGGGGGCACCGGCCCGCCTGTGGCCGCGCTGTCCCCGGGGGACTCTTCAAGGGACCGGCGGGCGGGAAACGCAAGGAACTGGCAGGCGGGAATCGTGAGGATCTTCGGCAAGGGACGACACCGGCCCTCCGCCTCATGGCGGCAGGCCACCGACCGCGCGTTCACGCTGATCGGCGACGGCCGGTACGAGGACGCGGGAGCGCTGCTGACGCGCGCCGCGGACCTGGAGCCCTGGCTGTCGGAGTCCTGGTTCAACCTGGCGCTGCTGCACAAGTTCCGCCACGACTGGGAGCAGGCGCGGGCGGCCGGACTGCGGGCCGTCGCGCTGCTCGACCGCGAGGCGGGCGCCCCGGACTGGTGGAACGTGGGCATCGCGGCGACCGCGCTGCAGGACTGGCCGCTGGCCCGGCGCGCCTGGCAGGCGTACGGCCTGCGGGTGCCCGGCGGTGCGGCCGTCGCCGGTGAACCCGTCGGCATGGACCTGGGCAGCGCCGCCGTGCGGCTGTCGCCCGAGGGCGAGGCCGAGGTGGTGTGGGGGCGCAGGCTGGACCCCGCGCGGATCGAGGTGCTGTCCATCCCGCTGCCGTCCTCCGGGCGGCGCTGGGGCGAGGTCGTGCTGCACGACGGGGTGCCCCACGGCGAGCGGACGACCGCCGCCGGGCACTCCTACCCCGTGTTCGACGAGATCGAGTTGTGGGCACCCTCGCCCGTGCCGACCTGGGTGGTCCTGCTGGAGGCCGCCACCGAGGACGACCGGGACGCGCTGGAGCGACTCGCCGCCGACGCCGGCTTCGCGGCCGAGGACTGGTCGTCGTCCGTGCGGCTGCTGTGCCGGATGTGCTCCGAGTCACGGATGCCCTCCGACGAGGGCGACGGGGAGCACCTGGACCCGCACGACCACAGCGAGCCGGGGCACCCGGGCCCCCTGGGGCACCGGACCGACGGACAGCTGTGGGTTCCCGAACGGGAGTGCGGGCTCGCGGCGCCCGCCTCCCTGGTCCGGGGGCTGCTCGACGGCTGGGTCGCGGACAGCCCGGACTCCCGGGACTGGCGGGACCTCGAAGAAGTCTGTTAGCGCGGAGGTCTGCGACGCGCCCCTTTAGGCTGTACCTCGCAGAATTTCTCTCCGGTTGCAGGAAAGGCATACGTCGGTCATGGCGCAGCAGGACACCGATCAGCAGCACGCGGGCGTGCTCCCCGTGGACGACGAGGGCTTCGTCATCGACACCGAGGACTGCGAGGAGCGCGAGGCGGCCTACCGCGAGCGCGGCACCTCGCGGCCGATCACGGTCGTCGGCAACCCGGTGCTGCACAAGGAGTGCAAGGACGTCACCGCGTTCGGGGACGAGCTGGACCGGCTGGTCGCCGACATGTTCGCCAGCCAGCGGACCGCCGAGGGCGTGGGTCTTGCCGCCAACCAGATCGGCGTGGACCTGAAGGTCTTCGTCTACGACTGCATGGACGACGAGGGCCGGCGGCACGTGGGAGTGGTCTGCAACCCCGTGCTCGTGGAGCTGCCCGCCGAGCTGCGCCGGCTGGACGACAGCAACGAGGGCTGCCTCTCGGTGCCCACCGCGTACGCGCCGCTGGCCCGGCCCGACTACGCCGAGGTGACCGGGCAGGACGAGAAGGGGAACCCGGTCCGGGTGCGCGGAACGGGCTACTTCGCCCGCTGCCTCCAGCACGAGACGGACCACCTCTACGGCTACCTGTACATCGACCGGCTGTCCAAGCGCGAGCGCAAGGACGCGCTGCGGCAGATGGCCGAGAACGAGCCCCGCTATCCCGTCGTCGCGAACGACTGAGACACCCCTGCGGTGGTCAGGGCCTCGCGGCCGGTGGCCGGGACGCCCCGGTGAACGACTGGGACTGAAAATGACAGACGGGGCTCACGGCTTCGCGTGAGCTCCGCCGGACGGCGCCTGGCCGGGTACCCCACCCGACCAGGCGCCGTTCATGTGTACGTCGCACGTTCGATCTCATGTACTCCGCCACCGATCCGAAACCAGTCACACAAGAGGAGATTCTCGGCACCTCGGGGTAGTGAGTGGGGCAAATCCGTTCCCAGAACGGTCAGTTGTGGTGCTGAATGGGAAGTGCGGGGATACGCAACGGCGCACGCCCGGCACAACGGGAGTGGTGGAGCGCCGACAGGCGGCTGAGAGGGGTTTGTTCGTGCATGCTTTCTCACACGGCACTTCATCGACACCGACAGCGGTCGCGGTTCCACCGGCGCTCTCTCTTCCGGTGATCGAGACCGCGTTTCCCCGTCAACTGCACCCCTATTGGCCTCGGTTGCAGGAGCGGACACGGGTCTGGCTCCTCGAAAAACGCCTCATGCCGGCGGACAAGGTCGCGGAATATGCCGACGGCCTGTGCTACACGGACCTCATGGCGGGGTTCTACATAGGAGCCTCCGACGAGGTGCTCCAGGCGATAGCGGACTACAGCGCGTGGTTCTTCGTCTGGGACGACCGTCACGACCGCGACATCGTCCACGGCCGCCCGGCCGCCTGGCGCACGCTCCGGTTCCAGCTGCACGCGGCGCTCGACTCCCCGAGGGACCACCTGCACCACCAGGACCCCCTGGTAGCGGCGTTCGCGGACAGCGTGGTCCGGCTGTACTCGTTCCTGGGCGGTGAGTGGAACGCCCGGTTCGCCGGGCACTTCCACGCGGTGATCGAGGCGTACGACCAGGAATTCCACAACCGTACGTCGGGCACGGTGCCGACCGTCGCGGAGTATCTCGAACTCCGGCGGCTCACGTTCGCTCACTGGATCTGGACGGATCTGCTGGAACCGAGCGCGGGACGCGAAATGCCCGTCGCCGTACGAGAACACCCGTCATATCGGCGGGCGGCACTGCTCACTCAGGAATTCGCGGCCTGGTACAACGACCTCTGTTCGCTTCCGAAAGAGATAGCGGGTGATGAAGTCCACAATCTCGGAATCAGTCTCATCCAGCACGAGGGACTGTCCCTCGAAGACGCTGTCGCAGAAGTGCGCCGAAGGGTGGAGGAATGCATCTCCGATTTCCTCGCCGTCGAAAAGGATGTGGAGCGGCTCGCCGACTCCCTCGCGGACGGGACCGTACAGGGCAAGGAACTGTGCGTCGCCGTGAAGACCTGTCTCGCCAATATGCGGAACTGGTTCAGTTCCGTGTACTGGTTCCACCACGAGTCGGGCCGGTACATGGTCGACAGCTGGGACGACCGCGCCACGCCCCCGTACGTCAACAACGAAGCGGCAGGTGAGAAATGACCGTCGAGTCCGTACCGCCCGCGGCACCCCCGGCGCCGGAGCTGTCCACCCCCCCGCCGGCCGGAGGTGGTGTTCCGGGTCTCGGCCACGGCTGGAAACTCGTCCGCGACCCACTGGGCTTCCTGGCCCAGCTGCGCGACCACGGTGACGTCGTCCGGCTCAGGCTGGGCCCCAAGACGGTGTACGCGGTCACCACGCCCGCCCTCACCGGGGCGCTGGCGCTGAGCCCCGACTACGAGATCGGCGGCCCGCTGTGGGAGTCCCTGGAGGGACTGCTCGGCAAGAACGGCGTCGCGACCGCCAACGGCCCGCTGCACCGGCGCCAGCGCCGGACGATCCAGCCCGCGTTCCGGGCCGACATCATCCACGAGTACGCGTCCGTGATGGAGGAGGAGGCGCGCGCGTTCGCGGACCGCTTCGCCTCCGGCGGGCCGGTGGACTGCACCTCGGAGTCGTTCCGGGTGGCCGTGCGCATGGCCGCCCGCTGTCTGCTGCGCGGCCGGTTCATGGACGAGCGCGCCGAGCGGCTGAGCATCGCGCTCACGACCGTGTTCCGCGGTATGTACCAACGCATGGTCATCCCGGCGGGACCGCTCTATCGGCTACCCCTTCCGGCCAATCGAAAATTCGACCGAGCGTTGGCCGATTTGCACCTTCTCGTCGACGAGATCATCGACGAGCGCCGCGCATCTGGTCAAAAGCCGGACGATTTGCTGACGGCATTGCTGGAGGCGAAGGACGACAACGGGGATCCCATCGACGAGCAGGAGGTGCACGACCAAGTCGTCGCGATACTCACCCCCGGAAGTGAAACCATCGCTTCCACGATCATGTGGCTGCTTCAGGTACTCACGGCGCACCCGGAACAGGCGGCCAAAGTGAGTGAAGAGGTCGAATCCGTCGCGGGGGACCGGCCCGTCGGATTCGGTGACGTCCGAAAGCTGACGCACACCAACAATGTCGTCGTCGAGACGATGCGACTGCACCCCGCCGTATGGATATTGACGCGGCGCGCCGTGACCGAAACCGAGCTCGGCGGCTACCGCATTCCGGCCGGTGCCGACATCGTGTACAGCCCGTACGCGATCCAGCGCGACCCGCGCTCGTACGCGCAGCACCTGGATTTCGACCCAGGCCGCTGGCTCCCGGAACGCTCCAGGGACCTGCCGAAGTACGCCATGCGCCCGTTCAGCGTGGGCAACCGGAAGTGCCCGAGCGACCACTTCTCGATGGCGCAGCTCACGCTCATCACGGCGACCGTGGCGTCCCGGTGGCGCTTTCGGCAGGACGCCGAGTCCAAGGACGCGACCCGCGTCGGCATCACGCTGCGCCCGCACGGCCTGGTGCTGAGGGCCGACCCGCGCTGAGCCGAGGCTTCGGGTGCGCCCTCGGGGGAGGGCGCACCCCTCGCGCTCAGGCGGCCCGCGGCCCCCGGAACGCACGGCGGTAGGCGCCGGGTGTCGTCCCGAGGCTCCGCAGGAACTGGTGGCGCAGCGCGGCCGCGTTGCCGAAGCCGGTCCGGCCGGCGATCGCGTCCATCGTCTCGTCGGTGACTTCGAGCAACTCCTGCGCCAGCAGCACGCGTTGGCGCAGCAACCAGCGGTACGGCGTGGTGCCGGTCTCCTGCTGGAAGCGGCGCGCGAAGGTGCGCGGGGACATGTGGGCGCGGGCCGCGAGCTGTTCCACCGTCACCTCCTCCTCGAGGTGGCGCTCCATCCACACGAGGACCTCGCCGACGGTGTCGCACTGCGAGCGGGGCAGCGGCCGCTCGATGTACTGGGCCTGCCCGCCGTCCCGGTGCGGGGGCACGACCATGCGGCGGGCGATGGCGTTGGCGACCTCGGGGCCGTGTTCCTGGCGCACCAGGTGCAGGCAGGCGTCGATGCCGGCGGCGGTGCCCGCCGAGGTGATCACCGCCCCCGCGTCGACGTACAGCACGTCCGGCTCCACGATCGCCCGCGGGTACTGGCGGGCGAGAGCGTCCGCGTGGTGCCAGTGCACGGTGCAGCGCCGGCCGTCCAGCAGTCCGGCCGCGCCGAGCACGAAGACGCCGGAGCACACGCTGAGCACCCGGGCACCCCGGGCGACGGCCCGGCGCAGCGCGTCGAGCAGCTCCTCGGGATACCCGCGGTCGGCATACGAGTCGCCGGCCGGCACCACGACGAGATCGGCCGCCTCCAGCCGCTCCAGGCCGTGCTCGGTCCGCAGGGAGAACCCCGCGTGCGTGCCCAGTGTGGACCCCTCCGCCGAGGCGACCGCGAAGTCGTACACCGGCAGTCCGTCGTCGCTGCGGTCGAGTCCGAACACCTCGCAGACCACGCCGAGTTCGAAGGGATGCACACCGTCCAGCAGGACCACCGCCACGTTTTTCAGCATGCCGCCCAGTGTGCACCCGATGTGGCAGGAATTCGAGGGTTCACGGCAGTCCTGCCACTGACCCGGGCCGGCGATGGGCGCGACAGTAGTGTTCATGGAGACATTCGTGAACACCACCGTCGCCCTGCTGACCGTCCTCGGGATCTTCCTCGTCGTGGCCCTGCCCTCACTGATCGGGCTGCGCCGGGAGTGGCGCGTCGACCGGGAACTGAGGGCCGCCGAAAACGCCGCCGCCGGGACTCAGAAGTCCTCGTCGAAGCCGACCGAGCCCTCCACCGCCACCTGGTACGCCGAGGGACGGCGCTCGAAGAAGTTGGTCAGCTCCTGAACACCCTGGAGCTCCATGAAGGAGAACGGGTTCTCCGAGCCGTACACCGGGGCGAAGCCGAGACGCGCCAGGCGCTGGTCGGCGACGCACTCCAGGTACTGCCGCATCGAGTCCGTGTTCATCCCCGGGAGGCCGTCACCGCACAGGTCGCGCGCGAACTGCAGCTCGGCCTCGACGGCCTCCCGCAGCATGTCGGTGACCTGCTCCTCGAGCCGGTCGTCGAAGAGCTCCGGCTCCTCCTTGCGGACCGTGTCGACCACCTCGAAGGCGAAGGACATGTGCATCGTCTCGTCGCGGAACACCCAGTTGGTGCCGGTCGCAAGACCGTGCAGGAGACCCCGGCTGCGGAACCAGTAGACGTACGCGAAGGCGCCGTAGAAGAAGAGCCCCTCGATGCACGCGGCGAAGCAGATCAGGTTCAGCAGGAAGCGCCGCCGGTCGGCCTTCGACTCCAGCCGGTCCAGCTTCTCGACCGAGTCCATCCACTTGAAGCAGAACCCGGCCTTCTCGCGGATGGACGGGATGCTCTCGACGGCGTCGAAGGCCGCCGCGCGGTCCTCCGGGTCCGGCAGATACGTGTCGAGCAGCGTCAGGTAGAACTGCACGTGCACGGCCTCCTCGAACAGCTGGCGCGAGAGATACAGCCGCGCCTCCGGGGAGTTGATGTGCTTGTACAGCGTCAGCACCAGGTTGTTCGCGACGATCGAGTCACCCGTCGCGAAGAACGCGACGAGGCGGCCGATCATGTGCTGCTCGCCCTGGGACAGCTTCGCCAGGTCGGCGACGTCCGAGTGGAGGTCGACCTCCTCGACGGTCCAGGTGTTCTTGATCGCGTCCCGGTAGCGCTCGTAGAAGTCCGGGTAGCGCATCGGGCGGAGCGTCAGCTCGAAGCCCGGGTCGAGCAGGTTCTTGGTCTCGCTGGACATCACTGGCAGGCCTCGCAGGACTCGGGGTTCTCAAGGGAGCAGGCGACGGCGTCCTCGTCGGGTACCGCCTGTACGGCGACGGCGTCCTCGTCGGGGACCGCCTGCACGGGGACGGGGGTCTGCGCCCGGGCGGCGCGGGCGATGCGGGTCGCCGGACGTGAGCGCAGGTAGTACGTCGTCTTCAGGCCCGACTTCCAGGCGTACGCGTACATCGAGGAGAGCTTGCCGATGGTCGGCGTCTCCAGGAACAGGTTCAGCGACTGGGCCTGGTCCAGGTACGGGGTCCGGGCGGCGGCCATGTCGATCAGCGCGCGCTGCGGGATCTCCCAGGCCGTGCGGTACAGGTCGCGCACCTCCTGCGGCACCCGGGTGAAGCCCCGCACGGAGCCGTTCGCCTCGCGCAGCGCCTCCCGGGTCTGCGCGTCCCACACGCCGAGCCGCTTCAGCTCCTCCACCAGGTAGGAGTTGACCTGGAGGAACTCGCCGGACAGCGTCTCGCGCTTGAACAGGTTGGAGACCTGCGGCTCGATGCACTCGTAGACACCCGCGATGGAAGCGATCGTCGCGGTCGGCGCGATGGCGAGCAGCAGCGAGTTGCGCAAGCCGACGGCCGCGATCCGCTCCCGCAGGGCCGCCCAGCGCTCCGGCCAGACCGGCTCCACGGCGTAGTGGTCGGGGTGCAGGACACCGCGGGCGGTGCGGGTCTTCTCCCAGGCGGGGAGCGGGCCGTTGCGCTCGGCGAGGTCCGCGGACGCCTCGTAGGCGGCCAGCATGACGCGTTCGGCGATCCGGGTGGAGAGCTGCTTGGCCGCGGCGGAGTCGAAGGGCAGCCGCAGTTTGAAGAAGACGTCCTGAAGGCCCATCGCGCCGAGGCCCACCGGGCGCCACCGGGCGTTGGAGCGGCCTGCCTGCTCGGTCGGGTAGAAGTTGATGTCGACGACCCGGTCGAGGAAGGTCACCGCCGTGCGGACGGTCTCGTCCAGCCGCTCCCAGTCGATGTCCCCGTCGACGACGAAGGCGCCGAGGTTGACCGAGCCGAGGTTGCAGACCGCGGTCTCCCCGTCGTTCGTGACCTCCAGGATCTCGGTGCACAGGTTCGAGGAGTGGACGGTGTGGCCCGGCTCCGCCGTCTGGTTGGCGGTGCGGTTGGCGGCGTCCTTGAACGTCATCCAGCCGTTGCCGGTCTGCGCCAGGGTGCGCATCATCCGGCCGTACAGGTCGCGGGCGGGGATCGTCTTCCTGGCCAGCCCCGCCTCCTCGGCCCTGCGGTACGCGGCGTCGAACTCCTCGCCCCACAGGTCGACCAGCTCGGGCACGTCGGACGGCGAGAACAGCGACCAGACGCCGTTCGCGTCGACCCGGCGCATGAACTCGTCGGGGATCCAGTGCGCGAGGTTGAGATTGTGCGTACGGCGGGCGTCCTCACCGGTGTTGTCGCGCAGCTCCAGGAACTCCTCGATGTCGGAGTGCCAGGTCTCCAGGTAGACCGCGGCCGCGCCCTTGCGCCGGCCGCCCTGGTTCACCGCGGCGACCGAGGCGTCCAGCGTCTTGAGGAACGGCACGATGCCGTTGGAGTGCCCGTTGGTGCCGCGGATCAGCGAACCGCGGGAGCGGATGCGGGAGTAGGACAGGCCGATGCCGCCGGCGTGCTTCGAGAGGCGGGCCACCTGGTGGTAGCGGTCGTAGAGGGAGTCCAGCTCGTCCAGCGGGGAGTCGAGGAGGTAGCAGGACGACATCTGCGGGTGCCGGGTGCCGGAGTTGAACAGCGTGGGGGAGGAGGGCAGGTAGTCGAGCCGGCTCATCAGACCGTAGAGCGCGGCCACTTCGTCGACGGCGCGGGAGGTGTCGTCCTCGGCGAGACCGGAGGCGACGCGCAGCATGAAGAACTGCGGGGTCTCGATCACGCGCCGGGTGATCGGGTGCCGGAGCAGGTAGCGGCTGTGCAGGGTGCGCAGGCCGAAGTAGCCGAAGCGGTCGTCGCCCGCGACGTCGACGAGCGTGTCGAGGCGTGCCGCGTGCAGGCGGACGAACTCGGCGGTGCGGTCCGCGATCAGTCCCTCCCGGTGCCCGACGGCGACCGAACCGGAGAAGGACGTGACGCCCTGCGACGCGGCCTCGGCGGCGATGCTGAACGTCAGCAGCCGCGCGGCCAGGCGTGAGTAGACCGGGTCCTCGGAGATGAGTCCCGCCGCGGCCTCGGTGGCCAGTTCGCGCAGCTCCGCCTCGTCCGCCCGCGCGGACCGGCCGCGCAGTGCGGCGGCGGCGACCCGGCCGGGGTCGGCGTCGGGGAGGTCGGCGGTGAGGTCGGTCAGGGTCCGCAGCAGCGCGGCACCGGGACCGTCCGGCTGGGCCGATGTCGCGGGCGGTGTCGCCGGATCGGCTGGCGCGATGGTCACGTGGGGCTCTCCCTCGCTCGGCACGGGGCCTTCGGGAGGGCAGCGGGGCACACGTCGTCCCGCACGGGTACGCGTGCGTCCACCGGCCCATTCCACGAGGCCCGGACGTCTGGGCACCCGGACCGGACGGACCGGGCGCACTGCCGGCAGGTCCTCGGACTGACCGTGTGCGCGAACGCGCACAAGTACACCGTTGCGGGACAGTTCCGGATTCGCACCGGATTCCCCTGCGGCGACAGCGAGCATGAGCATACATCTTGTGCCGGGCCGCCGAGGCGCCCCCACATGTTGTGTCGTGTCGGCTCCGGAGGGTGGCAGTCGGCGGGGAGGCCGCCGTCGGCACCGCCGCTGTCAGAGCGTCAGCTCGTACGTCAGCAGCAGGATGTCGTCGAGGTCCGGGACCGGGTTCCAGTCGCGTGCGGGGGCCCGGGTGAAACCGAGCCGCTCGTAGACGCGATGGGCGGCGCGCATGGTGCGCTGGGTGGAGAGCACGACGCGGAAACACCCCTCCGTGGTCCGTGCGCGGTCGATGCACGCCCGCACCAGGGCCTCGCCGGCGCCTCTTCCACGCGCCTCACGGGCGACCGCGAGCATGCGGATCTCGGCCTCGCCGGGGCCCGCGAGCTCGGCCAGGGCGCTGCCCGCCGACGGCACATGGGTCACGCCGCCGAGCACCGTGCCCTGCCGGTCGACGGCGACGAGGACCTCGGCCGCGGCGGCGCGCCGCGCGACGTCCCGCAGGTGCACCAGGTAGCCGTCGCTCTCCCCGAAGTCGAGCAGGCCGTCCCCGAGATACGCCTGCGCGGTGATCTCCCCGAGCGTCTCGTACTCCTCGGGCCTGGCCCGTCTGATGAGGATGTCCATGCGGCCGAGTCTGCCGGAAACGGACGACGACGGGCCGCCGGTTCTCCCCGGCGGCCCGTCGTCCGACGCGCGGGACTCAGTGGGCGGCGCCCGCCGTGGCCGTCGGGAGTTCCGTCCGGACACCCGGGTCCCCGGCGTCCGCCGTGTAGTCCGCGGGCGAGGTCTCGTCCACACCGTCGGGGGCCTTCGCCGCGCGCAGGACGAAGGTCAGCACCACCGTCACCACGACGTTCAGCACGAAGGCCGTCAGACCGATGTAGCCGATCTCCCCGATGCCGGGGATCTCCTTGGAGCTGCCGCCGAAGTGCTTCTGCGTCGGGGAGGCGACCCCGTACGCGGCGAGGGTGCCGTAGGTCATGCCGACCGCCCAGCCCGCGAGGAGCGCCCAGCGGTGGAACCAGCGGGTGAACAGGCCGCCGACGAGCGCCGGGAAGGTCTGCAGGATCCAGATGCCGCCCAGCAGCTGGAAGTTGATCGCGACGGTCTTGTCCATGGTGAGGACGAAGGCCAGCGCACCCACCTTCACCAGCAGCGAGACCAGCTTGGAGACCTGGGTCTCCTGCTTCGGTGTGGCGTCCGGCTTGATGAAGTCCTTGTAGATGTTGCGGGTGAAGAGGTTCGCCGCGGCGATCGACATGATCGCCGCCGGCACCAGCGCACCGATGCCGATGGCCGCGAAGGCCACACCCGCGAACCAGTCGGGGAACATCGTCTCGAAGAGCTGCGGGATCGCCAGCTGCCCGTTCTCCACCTTCACCCCGGCCGCGATCGCCATGAACCCGAGCAGGGCGAGCAGGCCGAGCATCAGCGAGTACAGCGGCAGGATCGTGGTGTTGCGCCGGATCACCTCACGGCTGCGGCTGGACAGCGTCGCGGTGATCGAGTGCGGGTACATGAACAGCGCCAGCGCCGAACCGAGGGCGAGCGTGGCGTACGTCCACTGCCCGGCCTCGGCGGGCACGATGCCGCCCGCGCCCGCGGCCGTGTACTTGTCGCCCGCCGCCTTGAAGATCTCGTCGAACCCGCCGAGCTTGATGGGGATGTAGATGATGGCCACCGCGATCACGATGTAGATCAGGGTGTCCTTCACGAACGCGATCAGGGCAGGCGCCCGCAGGCCCGACGAGTACGTGTACGCGGCCAGCACGCCGAACGCGATGAGCAGCGGCAGGTCCTTCACGAACCAGTTGGTGTTCTCACCGCCGCCGACGCCCATCACGTCCAGCACCGCCTGGATGCCCACGAGTTGCAGCGCGATGTAGGGCATCGTGGCGAGGATGCCGGTCACGGCCACCGCCAGCGACAGCCCCTTGCAGCCGAAGCGCCCGCGCACGAAGTCCGATGTCGTCACATAGCCGTGCTTGTGCGAGACCGACCACAGCCGCGGCAGGAACGTGAAGATCAGCGGGTAGACGAGGATGGTGTACGGCACGGCGAAGAAGCCGGCCGCGCCCGCGGCGTAGATCGCCGCGGGTACGGCGACGAAGGTGTACGCCGTGTAGAGGTCGCCGCCGAGCAGGAACCAGGTGACCCAGGTGCCGAACGACCGTCCGCCCAGGCCCCATTCGTCGAGGCTGTGCTCGACCTCGGCCTTGCGCCAGCGTGCGGCGAGGAAGCCCATGACCGTGACGGCCACGAAGAAGAAGATGAAGACGCCGAGGGCGACTCCGTTCACGCCGTCCTTCACTTCGACGCACCCCCGCCCCTGGGCGTACGGCCGCGCTGGTCACGCTGCCAGAGCTGGTACGCGGTCATCGTGAGCAGCGTGGAGATGAGCACCCACAGCATCTGGTACCAGTAGAAGAAGGGGATCCCGATGAACGTCGGGTCGGTCTTCGCGTACGAGCCGACCCAGAGCATCGCCACGAAGGGTGCGACGAGACAGAGGGCGATCACCACACGGACCGGTGTCACCACCGGTGGCTTCACTTCGGGCACATCTGACATTCGGCGGCTCCGTCCCCTCGCTGATCACCTGTGCAACGCGCAGGCAATCTAGGCGACGGTGTCACGCACACGGAACCCCCCGTCCGCATATCGGTCCCCACCGGCGGGTTCCCGGTGGGCAAACGCCCGGAGGGGGCCTTTTTGCGCACCTGTGAAGGCGCCCGCGTCGAGCCCGCGGTCAGTCCACCGGGCGCTTGAGGCGGGCCACGAACTTGTACCGGTCGCCCCGGTACACCGAGCGGACCCACTCCACCGGTTGGCCGGTCCTGTCCAGCGAGTGGCGGGAGAGCATCAGCATGGGCAGCCCGACGTCGGTGCCGAGCAGCCCGGCCTCGCGCGGGGTGGCCAGCGAGGTCTCGATGGTCTCCTCGGCCTCGGCCAGGTGGACGTCGTACACCTCGGCGAGCGCGGTGTAGAGAGAGGTGTACTTGGCGAGCGAACGCCGCAGGGCGGGGAAGCGCTTGGCGGACAGGTGGGTCGTCTCGATCGCCATCGGCTCGCCGCTCGCCAGCCGCAGCCGCTCGATGCGCAGCACGCGCCCGCCCGCGTTGATGTCGAGCAGCCCCGCGAGCGTCTCGTCCGCCGTGATGTAGCCGATGTCCAGGAGCTGCGAGGTGGGTTCGAGGCCCTGGGCCCGCATGTCCTCGGTGTACGAGGTGAGTTGGAGCGCCTGCGAGACCTTCGGCTTCGCGACGAAGGTGCCCTTGCCCTGGATGCGTTCCAGCCGGCCCTCGACGACGAGTTCCTGCAGCGCCTGGCGCACGGTCGTGCGGGAGGTGTCGAACTCGGCGGCGAGGGTGCGCTCCGGCGGCACCGGCGTGCCGGGCGGCAGTGTCTCCGTCATATCGAGCAGGTGCTTCTTCAGACGGTAGTACTTGGGCACGCGCGCGGTACGGATGGGCGCCCCACCCTCGTTCTCCGCACTGCTGACGTCGGTGCTCATGCTCTGCCTTCCCGGCTCCGGATGCCGAAGCGACCGACCCTGTCCGGTCGGTCACGGCTCACATCGTGGCACGGCTCGGTGTGCGAGAGGCCCCCGCACGCTGCGTGATCCCCTCTATATACCGTCGGGGTTCGTGTTGGTCTAGTCCATCGCGCCGGGGCGGTGCTCGTGGCGCCACGCGGGACGCCCGGTTCGTGTGGCCGCAACCCCCCTGTCCGATCTGCCACTTGAGCAATGAAAGGTCCCTGCATATGTCGGTCCCGTAACGGAGGCCGAGCGGGACTTCCTCACCCTTGACACCCCTCTAGGTCTAGGCCAAGCTCCCGGTACTGGTCTACACCATTGGTCCAGGTCCCGGCCCCACGGGCAGTACTCGTCACAGGTCACCGCGGTGGGCAGGGGGGTTATGACATCCCTGAGGAGGGTGGCGTGAAGCGCAAGCTGATAGCCGCGATCGGTATCGCGGGCATGATGGTCTCCATCGCGGCGTGCGGGGACAGTGACAAGGACTCCGGGGGCGGCAAGGGCGGCGCGGAGGCCAAGGAGCTCACCGTCTGGCTGACGGTGGACGCGCAGAACAACTGGCCCGAGCTGGTCAAGGCCGCCGACGCCGCGGTCAAGAAGAAGCACCCCGGCGTCAAGATCAACCACGAGTACTACGGCTGGCCCGACAAGAACGCCAAGCTCGACGCCGTCCTCGCCACGGACAAGGCCCCCGACGTGGTCGAGATGGGCAACACCGAGATGCTCGGCTACATGGTCAAGGGCGCCTTCGCTCCCGTCGACGCGTCGAAGTTCGACAACTCGGACGCCTGGCTGGACGGCCTCAAGGCCTCCGTCACCTACGACGGCAAGACCTACGGCGTGCCGTACTACGCCGGTGGCCGCGTCGGCAACTGGCGCAAGGACATCGCCGCCGCGTCCGGCGTCAAGTCCACGCCGAAGACGTACAAGGAACTCACCGCCGACCTGGACAAGATCCAGAAGAAGCAGGGCGACAAGTTCAGCGCCTGGTACCAGCCCACCCGCGACTGGTACGCCGCCATGTCCTTCGTCTACGACGCCGGCGGCTCCATCGCCGTCGAGTCCGGCGGCGAGTGGAAGGCCAACCTCTCCTCTCCCGAGTCGGTCAAGGGCCTCAAGGCCTTCAAGTCGGTCGTCGACAGGTACATGCACGGCGACAAGACCAAGGACGAGTCGGACCGCTACATCGTCTACGGCCAGGGCAAGTCCGGCATGATCTTCGGTGCCGCCTGGGAGGGCGCGACCTCCGAGGACCCGAAGAACGACAAGTCCGGCAAGCTCAAGGGCAACCTCGAGAACTTCGTGGTCCCCGGCCCGTCCGGCAAGAACCTCCCCGTCTTCCTCGGCGGTTCCGACCTCGCCGTCCCGGTGAAGTCCGGCGCCCAGGAACTCGCCGCCGAGTGGATCAACGCCCTCACCGGCGCCGAGGGCCAGAAGGGTCTGATCGGCAAGGGCAACCTGCCGAACAACAAGACCGACCTCGCGACGCTGAAGAGCGACCCGAAGACCGCGGTCCCGGCCACCGCGGCCGAGAGCAACTGGTTCGTCCCGATGGCACCCGGCTGGGGCCAGGTCGAGAAGGCCCAGGTCCTGCAGACCATGCTGCAGAACATCGGCACCGGCAAGAAGTCGGTCGAGGCCGCCGCGAAGGAAGCGGACGCCAAGATCGACAAGGTCATCAACACCAAGTGACCCGAGGCGGGGCCCCGTTGCCGACGGGGCCCCGCCTGCCGTACGACCCTGCCGGGAGGCGGGGCCCGCTCCCCGTACGAACCGTGGGCCGGTGAGGGACGGGGCGCGCCTCCCGTACGACCTGTACCGGCCCGGCCGGCGGCGGGGACACCTCCCGCGGACCGGGCCGGGAGCCGGGGGGTCCGCCCCCCGTACGACCTGTACGACCCGGTCGGGGACGGGGCCCGCCGCCCGTACGACCCGAGGGACCGCTGAGGAGCGCGCGGATGAGTGCCGCTGATACGACCACTGCCAAAGTGCCGCCGACGCGGCAGTCGCCACCACCACCCGCCCCGCCGGTGGAGAGACCACGCCGGAAGCGGACCTCCGACGGGGCGGCCGTCCCCTGGGCCCTGCTCGCCCCCTGCCTGCTGGTCCTCGTCCTGGTGCTCGGCTACCCCCTCGTCCGCCTGGTCACCCTGTCCTTCCAGGAGTTCGGGCAGTCCCAGCTGTGGGGCTTCAAGCCGGCCGAGTCGGTCGGCTTCGACAACTTCGCCAAGGTGCTCGGGGACGAGGAGTTCTGGGCGGTCGTCGTCCGCACGATCGTCTTCGCCGGCGGGGCCGTCGTCTTCACGATGGTCATCGGCATGCTGATCGCGCTGCTCCTGCAGCGGGTCTCCGGCTGGGTGAAGACGCTCATCAACATCGCGCTGGTGGCCAGCTGGGGCATGCCCATCATCGTGGCCACCACCGTCTTCAAGTGGCTCTTCGACTCCGACTACGGCGTCTTCAACGCGGTGCTCAGCAAGCTCCCCGGCGTCGACATGATCGGCCACAACTGGTTCGCCAGCGGCCCCCAGGGCCTGGCCGTGATCATGCTGCTGGTGGTGTGGGGGGCGGTGCCGTTCGTCGTCATCACGCTCAGCGCGGGCCTCACCCAGGTGCCCAAGGAACTGGAGGAGGCGGCGCGGCTCGACGGAGCGGGCGCGTGGGGCGTCTTCCGGTACGTCACGCTGCCGATCCTCAAGCCGATCATCGTGATGCTCACGACGCTTTCCGTCATCTGGGACATGGGCGTCTTCCCGCAGGTCTTCGTGATGCGCGGCGGTCACCCCGAGGCCGAGTTCCAACTGCTCACCACGTACTCGTACGACCGCGCCTTCGTGGTCAACGACTACGCGCAGGGGTCGGCGATCGCCCTGCTCACCGTGCTCCTGCTGCTCGGTGTCGTCGCCGTCTACATGCGCCAGATGCTCAAGATCGGAGAGGTCGAGTGACCACGACCACGGCTCCCGGCACCTCCCGGCCGCGCAAGCCGGCCACGGCCCCCGCCGCCGCCCGGCCGCGCAGGTCGAAGCTCGGCTGGAACCTGCTCGGCCTGTTCGTCTTCGTCACCGCGGGCTTCCCCGTCTACTGGATGCTCAACACGGCGTTCAAGCCCGCGAAGGACGCCATCGACCCGGACCCGAGCCTGCTGCCCACGGCACTCACGCTCGACAACTTCAGCCGGGCACTCGACATCGCCGACTTCTGGGGGCCGGTGGCCCGCAGCCTGATCGTCTCGCTGGCGGTGGTGCTGATCGGCATCGTGGTCGGCATGCTGGCCGCGCTCGCCATCTCCCGGTTCGCCTTCCGCGGCCGCAAGATCGTGATCGTCGGCATCCTGGCGGTCCAGATGGTCCCGCTGGTCGCCATGATCATCCCGGTCTTCCTGCTGCTGAACGACCTCGGACAGTACGACAAGCTCACCGGTCTGATCATCACCTACCTGACGTTCATCCTCCCCTTCACGGTGTGGACGCTGCGCGGCTTCATCGTCAACATCCCGAGGGAGCTGGAGGAGGCCGCGATGGTCGACGGCTGCTCCCGCACCGGCGCCTTCGTCCGCGTCGTCTTCCCGTTGCTGGCCCCCGGCATGGTCGCCACCTCGGTCTACGGCTTCATCCAGGCGTGGAACGAATACCTCTACGCCCTGATGCTCATGAGTCAGAAGAACCAGACCGCCACGGTCTGGCTCGGCAACTTCACCACCAAGCACGGCACCGAGTACGCCCCGATGATGGCCGGTTCCACGATGATGGCCGTGCCGATCGTCGTCCTCTTCCTCATCGTCCAGCGCAAAATGGCCGCGGGGCTGACCGCGGGCGCCGTGAAGGGATAACGCCACCCGATGACGACACTCGCCAGTGGTACCGACACGCTCACGCGCGACGCACTCGCCGTGCTGCAGCCCGGGTTCACCGGGACCAGCGCGCCCGACTGGCTGCTGCGCAGACTCGGCGAAGGCCTCACGTCGGTCGGCCTGTTCGGCCGCAACATCACCTCGCCCCGCCAACTCACCTCCCTCACCGCCCAGTTGCGCGCCGAGTGCGACGACGTGCTGGTCGCGATCGACGAGGAAGGCGGTGACGTCACCCGGCTCGAGGTGCGCACCGGATCCTCCTACCCCGGCAACCACGCCCTCGGCGCGGTGGACGACGTCGAGCTGACGAGGAAGGTGGCCCTCGCGCTCGGCCGCCGCCTGGCCGCCTGCGGGGTCAACCTCAACTGGGCCCCGTCCGCCGACGTGAACTCAAATCCCGACAACCCGGTCATCGGCGTACGGTCCTTCGGCGCCGACACCGACCTGGTCGCCCGGCACACCGCCGCGTACGTCACCGGTCTGCAGGCCGCGGGCGTCGCGGCCTGCACCAAGCACTTCCCGGGGCACGGCGACACCGCCGTCGACTCGCACCACGCGCTGCCGCGCATCGACGCCGAACTGCCGGTGCTCCAGGCCCGCGAACTCGTCCCGTTCCGCGCCGCGATCGCCGCGGGCAGCCGGGCCGTCATGAGCGCCCACATCCTGGTCCCGGCGCTGGATCCCCACCGCCCCGCCACGCTCTCCCGCCGCATCCTCACCGGGCTGCTCCGTGAGGAACTCGGTTACGAGGGGCTGATCGTCACCGACGGCATGGAGATGCAGGCCATCGCCGCGACCTACGGCATCGAACGGGGCAGCGTCCTCGCGATCGCCGCCGGCGCCGACGCGATCTGCGTGGGCGGCGGCCTCGCGGACGACGAGACGGTACGCCGCCTGCGCGACGCCCTGGTCACCGCGGTCCGCGCGGGCGAACTCCCCGAGGAACGCCTCGCGGACGCGGCGGCCCGGGTCCGTGCACTCGCGCGGTGGACGGCCACGGCAGCGAGCACGGACTCCGCGACGGGCGTGGACTTCACGCCGGGCGGGAACTCCGTGTCGGGCGTGGACTTCGTGTCGCGCGTGGACTCCGGGTCGGTCGGAGAGGCCGGCGGGTCCGGCACCGGACGCCCGGGGGGTCCGTCCGGCGCCGAGGTCGTCGCCGAGGTCGGGCTCGTCGCCGCCCGGCGCGCGCTCACGGTGACGCACTCCGGCACGTACGCCCCGCTCACCGAGGCGCCCTACGTCGCCGCACTGGCCCCGGTCGCGAACATCGCCGTCGGCGACGAGACCCCGTGGGGCGTCGCGGCCGAACTCGCACAGCTGCTGCCCGGCACGGAGACGGGCAGCTTCTCCGGCGAGGACGCGGGTGCCGCCGCCCTCACCGCGGCGGGCGCGCGCCGCGTCGTCGCCGTCGTGCGCGACGAGCACCGCCACCCCTGGATGACCACGGCGCTCGACGCCCTCCTGGCCGCCCGCCCCGACACGATCGTCGTCGAGATGGGCGTCCCCCAGGCGGCTCCCCGGGGCGCGCTGCACATCGCGACGCACGGAGCGGCGAGAGTGTGCGGCCGTGCCGCGGCGGAGGTCATCGCCGGGGCGTGAGCCCGATGCGCACACGCTCATACGAAACCGGGACGGAAGGCGTCGGGATCCCTTGGGAAGGGGGGACCGGCGCCTTTGCCGCGGTGGGGGAGGGGAGCGGGCGGAGTGGGGCCGTCGGGACCGGATGCATGCGGGTGAACCCCTGGGCCCGGGCGGCCATCGTCGCCCGCGACAGCCTGGCGACGCCCGGCAGGTCGAGGCCGGTGAGCCGGTGAGCCGGTGAGCCGGTGAGCCGGTGGGTGTGCCGCCCGGGCGGGGCGACCGCAGGCCCGCGGGGGAGCGCGCGGGACCGGCCGACCGCTCAGACTTGCGGGACGGTCCGGAGACTCGCGTGGGCCGTGCGAGGCAACGGCGCTCGGGTCGGCCGTACCCCGCCGGAGGTGCTCGGGTGGGCCCTACCCAGCCGAAGGCTCGGGTCGGCCGTATCCGCCGGAGGGCGCGCCGGTGGGCCGTACCCGCCGGGGGAGCTGGGGTCGGCCGTACCCATTGCGGGTGCTCGGGTCGGCTGGACGTGGTCAGGTCGGCTCAGGCCGCGTCGCACGGCGGTCCCGGCCCGCTCGGGTTCCCGTGACCTGCCGAGGATGTTCGGGGCGGCCCGGCCGGCGGCCCGGCTCGGGTCGGTCTGCATGGTCGGGGTCGCTGGGACGCACGTACGGGAAGGGTGGCGGGGCGGCTCACGTCAGCCCGCCCGCCCCGCCTGCTGGGCCGACGTACGGCCAGGACGGCCCGGGGGCTGGGCGCCGTCGTCCTGGTCGACTGCCTGCGTCGGGTGGGCCGCTGGGCCGGGTGGGCCGGAGGGTCAGATCCCCTGCCAGGACGGCTTGTTCGCGAAGGTGTGGCGGAAGTAGTCCGCGAGCTTCAGCTTGGAGGCCGCCGCGTCGTCCACGACAACCGTGGCGTGCGGGTGCAGCTGGAGCGCCGACGCCGGACACACCGCGGCGACCGGTCCCTCCACCGTCGCCGCGACCGCGTCGGCCTTGCCCTCGCCCGTCGCGAGCAGCACCAGGTGCCGCGCCTCCAGGATCGTGCCGATGCCCTGGGTGATGACGTGGTGCGGGACCTGCTCGATGTCGCCCTCGAAGAAGCGGGCGTTGTCGACCCGGGTCTGCTCGGTCAGCGTCTTGATCCGGGTCCGCGAGGCAAGCGAGGAGCACGGCTCGTTGAACCCGATGTGCCCGTCCGTCCCGATCCCGAGCAGCTGGAGATCGACGCCGCCGGCCGCGGCCAGCGCCCTGTCGTACGCACCGCACGCGGCCTGGACGTCCTCGGCGGTGCCGTCCGGCCCCATGAACGCGTCCATGCCCAGACCGAGGGGCTCCAGGACCTCGCGCCGCAGCACCGACCGGTAGGACTCGGGGTGCTCGGCCGGCAGCCCCACGTACTCGTCGAGCTGGGCGATCCGCGCCCGCGAAGCGTCAACGGCACCTGAACCCGCCTTGGCCGCGAGCGCTTCGTAGATGGGCAGCGGAGTGGAACCGGTGGCCACGCCGAGCAGGGCGTCGGGCTTGCGCCGGAGCAGCTCCGCCATGGCCTCGGCGATGAGCTCGCCGCCCGCCTTGGCGTCCGGGACGATGACAACTTCCACGCTGGGCCTGCCGATCTGGAGAGGGGACTCAACTGGAACCCGAAGGGGGACACATGTGGTATAGACCAATCTAGCAGAGCCCCCGTGCCGGAGTCGCGCCGAACGCGCCACCGTTCGCCGCCGACCGCACCCACGGCGCCGCGGGGAACACCGCCCGCACACCGGAGCTGCAACCACCCTCCGGCGTCACCCCCTGCGCCCCGAAACGAAGCCCCTTCCGGCGCCCCGCTACGCCCCGAGCCGAGGTCCCTGCCGGCGCCGTCCTGCTCCCCGCGCCGAGGGACTCTTCCGAGTGCCGTGCTTGCTGTGCGCCCGGAGCCGGGGTCCCCACCCCGGCCCCACGCCCCGTGCCCGCGGTCGCAATCGGCCCCACGCCCCCGCCTCACACCCCGACCCCTCACCCCTTCCCCGACCCCGAATTCCACTCGTCGCCGCCGACCCCGCCCCGGCCGCGGTCAGCCACCCCTAAGTCAGCGAACCCCCCGTCGCGTCCATCCAGTGCCCCGTCACCCATCGCCCCTCGTCCGAGGCGAGGAACGCCACCACGTCGGCCACGTCCCCCGGCGAGCCCACCCGGCCCAGCGCGGATATCGACGCGGCCTGCGCCCACGCCTCGTCGCTCGACCGGAGCCAGTCGGAGGTGTGGTCCGTGTCGATGATTCCCGGGGCGACGGTGTTCACCGTGATGCCGCGGGGGCCGAGCAGCTTGGACAGGTCGCGCGTGAAGACGTCCAGGGCGGCCTTCGTCATCGCGTACGCCATCTTGTCCGGCATCATCGCGGTGCGCGCGAGGCCCGAGGAGATGTTGACGACCCGCCCGCCGTCCCGCAGCCGGGACGCCCCCAGCCGGGTGACGAAGTGGGGCGCCTTCACGTTGACCGCGAAGACCCGGTCGAACTCCGCCTCCTCGATCAGGTCGAACGGACTCGACGTGCCGATCCCGGCGTTGTTCACCAGGATGTCCAGTCCTTCCGCCTGCCGGTCGAAGGCCGCCCAGAGCGCCTCCGCGTCCCCCGGCACGCCCAGCTCCGCCCGCAGGGCGAACGCCGATCCGCCCGCCGCCTGAATCGCGGCCACCGTCTCCTTCGCCGCCGCCGCGTTGCTGCCGTAGTGCACGGCCACCCGCGCGCCGTCCCGGCCGAGCCGCTCGGCGATGCCCCGCCCGATGCCCCTGCTGCCACCCGTGACGAGAGCAGTCCTGCCCGTGAGCACGCCCATGCCGACACCCCTTCCCCATTTGTATAGCGGTCGCTACACAAAAAACCGTACACCAGCCCGGCGTCATTTCTCTAGCACCCGCTATAAAATCCACTCCATGGTGAGCAGGCAGCAGACCGGACCGCTGGTCGGGCCCGAGGGCGGGACGGCGGCCGACGCCCAGGTCGAGGACAAGACCCCGGCCCAGGGGGCGACCCCGGCCCAAAAGGCCACCCCGCCCGAAAAGGCGACCCCGGCCGAGCGGAAGGCCCCCGTCCCGCCCCCGGGCAAGCAGCGGGGCCGTCCCCGTTCCTTCGACCGCGAGACCGCGCTGGAAAAGGCGATCCTCGCCTTCTGGGAGCACGGCTACGAGGGCACCTCCGTCTCCGACCTCACCCGCGTGATGGGCATCGGAGCCCCGAGCCTCTACGCGGCGTTCGGCGACAAGAGGTCACTGTTCGAGGAGGTCGTGCGCGCGTACGGGACCAGGTACGGATCGTTCGCCGAGCGCGCCCTCGCCGAGGAGGCCACCGCCCGCGGCGCCGTCGGGCGGACGCTGCGCGAGGCCGCCGTGGAGTACACCGATCCGGACCACCCGCACGGCTGCCTGGTGATCCACGCGGCGGCCAACTGCACGTCGCCCGAGGTGGAGAGGTCGCTGCGGGACCGGCGCAACGCCAACCTCGCTGCCATCGAGAGCCGGATCAGGGCCGGGATTGCGGCCGGCGAACTCCCCGCGGACACCGACGCCGCCGCCCTGGCCCGGTACGCCGGAGCGATGATCCAGGGCATGTCCCAGCAGGCCCGGGACGGCGCGACCCGGGAGGAACTCGAAGCGCTCGCCGATCTCGCCATGGCAATCTGGCCGAGCTCATGAGATCCGCTCCCCCGACTGAACCCCGGCGGGCTACTCTGCGTGTAGGTCATCGGAGGATGTCGGAAAAAGAGACAGCGACGAACATCCGCCGACGCGTGGACAGTGACACATGGACGCAGGAGCATGGTCTAGTCCACAATGCGTGGTAAAGCGTCCGTCATCGACGTGACAGCATGTGAATGCGAAGCCTCCGTCTTCCCCGCACAGGAAGGCGGACCGAGGAACCGGTGCTCTCTGCCCTGACTGCTCCGGCTCCTCTCCTTCGGCCGATCGGGACCGCACACCCCGTGGCCGTTGTTGCTCCGGGCTGCGGTGCCGGGAGGGTTGAGGGTCCCTCCCAGGCGCCGCGGCCCGCGGGTGTTTCCGGGGCCGGGACGCCCGAGGATCCGCACCTCCGCCCGGCGTGACCGGTCCTCTGAGCCCTGGGTGTCCGACCCCGTGAGGCCTGCGTGACCCATCCGCACGGCAGGCGTGACCGGGCCCGTACGGAGATCCGTTTTCGAGGCCTGTCGTATACGCCGGGTACGCTCGCACACGTGCCCTCCATGAACGACCTCGTACGCCAGCACACGGCCCTCGGCGACTCCGACCTCGAGTGGCTGCATCTGCTGGTCTCGGAGTGGCAGTTGCTCTCCGACCTCTCCTTCGCCGACCTCGTCCTGTGGGTCCCCACCCGGGACGGCACGCGGTACGTCTCCGTCGCCCAGATGCGGCCCAACACCGGCCCGACGTCGTACCAGGACGACATGGTCGGCCATCTCGTGCCGCGTGGCCGCCGCCCGATGCTGGACGCCGCGCTCGACGAGGGGCGGATCGTGCGCGAGGGCGACCCCGAGTGGCGCGAGGAGGTCCCGGTACGGGTGGAGTCCATCCCCGTCCGCAGGGAGGGCCGGGTACTGGGAGTGATCGCCCGCAACACCAACCTCCTCACGGTGCGCACGCCGAGCCGGCTCGAGCTCACGTATCTCCAGAGCGCCTCCGACCTCGCCCAGATGATCGCCGCCGGCTCGTTCCCGTTCCCGAACCAGCAGGTCGACATGGATGCCTCGCCCCGGGTGGGCGACGGGCTGATCCGGCTGGACGCCGAAGGCATCGTCCAGTACGCGTCCCCGAACGCCCTGTCCGCCTACCACCGGCTCGGTCTGGCCTCCGACCTGGTGGGTCACAACCTCGGGGTGACCACCGCCGAACTCGCCCCCTCCCGCGGCCCGGTGGACGAGGCGCTGGCGAAGGTCGCGAGCGGCTGGGCGCCGCGCGAGTTCGAGATCGAGAGCAGCGACGGTGTGATCCAGCTGCGCGCGATCCCGCTTAAACCGAAGGGCACCCGCGTCGGTTCACTGGTCCTGTTGCGTGACGTCACCGAACTGCGCCGCCGCGAGCGCGAGTTGATCACCAAGGACGCCACCATCCGGGAGATCCACCACCGGGTGAAGAACAACCTCCAGACGGTGGCGGCACTTCTGCGGCTCCAGGCCCGCCGCATCGGTTCCGAGGAGGGCCGCGAGGCGCTCGAAGAAGCCGTCCGCCGGGTCGGTTCCATTGCGATCGTGCACGAGACGCTCTCGCAGAACCTGGACGAGCGGGTCGAGTTCGACGAGATCGCCGACCGGGTGCTGGCGATGGTCGCGGAGATCTCGCCCGGCAAGGTCGTCGGCCGGCGCACCGGCCGCTTCGGGATCCTGGACGCCGAGGTCGCGACGCCGCTGTCCATGGTGCTCACCGAGATCCTCCAGAACGCCCTGGAGCACGGCTTCCGCGAGGGCGACCGGGGCACGGTCGAGGTCTCGGCGATCCGTGGCGGCACCAGCAAGGAACCCCGCCTCCTGGTCACCGTCCAGGACGACGGGGTCGGCCTGCCGGACGGCTTCGACCCGCACAGCTCGGGCAACCTGGGACTGCAGATCGTACGGACGCTGGTGGAGGGCGAGTTGGGCGGCACGTTCGACATGGTCCCGGCCCCGGAGCGCGGGACCCAGGTGATCCTGGACGTGCCGGTGCAGGCCACCAAATAACCCGGCACAGTCTCTTCACTCGTCGCTTACGCGAAGAGCACACGCGTACGGGGTGATCCGGCGCGGCCGGGGGAGAAGTTGCCCCGGCCGCCGGGGGCCGAACAGCAGTGAGCCCCGGACCGGGAAACCGGTCCGGGGCTAAAGCTCGTTGCTATGCGCATCGGGGGTACTGCGCGCTGCGGCTCGGGGGCGGGAGATGCGTACTTGCTGTACGCGCCGCCAAGCTCAGGCTGTCGCGGGGTGGGGAATCAGGCGGAGGCCTGACGAGCCCGGTTGCGGGCGGCGCGGCGCTTCATTGCGCGACGCTCGTCCTCGCTGAGACCACCCCAGACGCCGGAGTCCTGGCCGGACTCGAGCGCCCACTGCAGACACTGCTCCATTACCGGGCAGCGACGGCAGACGGCCTTGGCTTCCTCGATCTGCAGCAGCGCAGGACCGGTGTTGCCGATGGGGAAGAAGAGCTCGGGGTCTTCCTCGCGGCAAACGGCGTTGTGACGCCAGTCCATGGCTGCTACCTCTCCTTGGTATTACATGCAGGTTGCTTGTGAATGTGAACGCTTTCACGAATCCCTCAACAAGTGAAGGGCCGAGCGTCAGACGGACTGACGTGGTCCTGTGGATTGAGGAGGGGTTCGGACTCTCTGTGGGGGCCGGTGTTGCGGGCCGCCCCGAGCGCCACGTAGAGACTCGCAAACCTCAGCGGCGGATACAACCCCTTCCGGAAAGTTTTTTTTGATTCCTCGGTGTCGACTAGGTCACAGCCGTACTTCCATGGGGTGGACCCTGGTCTAAACGTTCGAGTGAAAGGACTTTGGGCCCTTCCACTCACACAATCACACGCAGTGCACGGCGTACGCCTGTGAACGTCACGCTCGTGCGCAGCCCTAGGTGGTCGCCGTCCATCTGCAGGGGGAGCGGCACCTTCGAATGCAAGGTGAAGTCAGTCAGGTCATGCAGGGAGACGGCGTGCTTGCCCTGGGGGCCCCGCTCGGGGGACGAACGGAGCAACTGGGTGGCATACCGGGCAACCGAGGCCGTGGACATGCGGCTGAGCCCGAGTACGTCGAGCCCGGTATCGAACGAGGCCTTAGGTGATGCGTACACCGGACGATTGCCGAGAAACGTCCAGGGTGCGGTATTGCAGATGATGGACAGGACGAGATCGGTGATCGGGTCCTGCCCGGGGCGCTCCAGTGTGATGGTCCCGTGTCTGCGGTGCGGTTCGTCCAGAAACTGCCGTGCCACCTGGCGCAGATACAGCGCGTGAGTGGAGCGCCGACCGCGCTCGCGCTGTTGTTCGACCCGCCCGACCACGCCCGCGTCGAAGCCGAGCCCCGCGCAGAACGTGAACCAGCGGGACGGTGCCGCCTCGTCCTCGGTGCCCGGCGTGCCGGCGGCCAGGCCCAGTCCGACCGTGCGCTCCCGGCGCTCGCGCAGGGCGTCCAGCAGGGCGCCGGTCGCCTCGACCGCGTGGTTCGGCAGGCCGAGGGCGCGGGCGAAGACGTTGGTGGAGCCGCCCGGCACCACCGCGAGACGGGGGAGGCGGTCCGGGTCGGGGCCGTGGTGGAGCAGGCCGTTCACGACCTCGTTGACTGTGCCGTCGCCGCCGAGGGCCACGACCAGATCGATGTCCTTGCTCTCCGCGGCCTGCCGGCCGAGGTCCCGGGCGTGCCCGCGGTACTCGGTGGTGACCGCCTCCAGCTTCACCTCGCTGGCCAGCGCGTGGATCAGTACGTCACGCGTGCGCGCGCTGGTGGTGGTTGCCGCCGGATTGACCACGAGAAGTGCACGCATGCGATGCAGCGTACCTACTGGGTGGTACTCGCCCCAGACCGAGGTGGGGATCCGGTGAGAGTTCGGGGTGCCGGCGCGCACATGGGGCGGGCCCGGGCGGGCGTGCGCCGGGGGGTCGGAGCCGGTACCCGGACTCCTCGGCGGCGGATGCCGCCGGGCTACCCTTTCGAGGTGACTCCTGAGCAGAAACCCGCCTCCGACGTCGCCACCGCCGAACCTCGTCCCGGGCGGGTGACCGCCGCCGCGGCACTGGCCGCGCTGGAAGGTCTCGCGCTGGTCGCGGGGGGCGTCTACATCCTCGTCCTCGGTTTCACGGGTGACGCGGACGACCGCCGACAGGCCGTCACCGGAGGCGTCACGCTGATCGTCCTGGCGCTGCTGCCGCTGCTGGCAGCGCGCGGGCTGCTGCTGTGCCGTAGCTGGAGCCGGGGTCCGGCGGTGATCACGCAGGTCCTGGCGCTGCCGGTGGCCTACAACCTGCTCCAGGCCGACAGTGTCGCCATCCCCGCCGGGATCGCCCTTGCGGTCGTCGCGGTCACGGCGCTGGTGCTGCTCGTGAACTCCTCGACCACGCGAGCCCTCGGGATCCGTGGACCGGGCCACGGGCCGGACGGGAAGTGAGCGGCTCGGCCGCCCACCACACCTGACGCTCCTCGGAACGCTTCTTCCCGGACTGCTCCCCGGCGGGCTACTCCTCGACGAGGAGCTTCTCCCGGAGCTGGGCCAGGGTGCGGGCCAGCAGGCGCGAGACGTGCATCTGGGAGATGCCCACCTCCTGCGCGATCTGCGACTGGGTCATGTTCCCGAAGAAGCGGAGGAGCAGGATCCGCTTTTCCCGGGGCGGGAGGTCCTCGAGCAGCGGCTTCAGGGACTCGCGGTACTCGACCCCTTCGAGGGCCTCGTCCTCGGCGCCGAGGGTGTCCGCCACGGCCGGGGACTCGTCGTCCGTGTCCGGGACGTCCAGGGACAGCGTGGAGTACGCGTTGGCGGACTCCAGGCCCTCCAGGACCTCCTCCTCCGAGATGGCCAGCCTCTCGGCGAGCTCGTGGACCGTGGGGGAGCGGCCGTGCTGCTGCGACAGCTCGGCGGTCGCCGTGGTCAGCGCGAGGCGCAGCTCCTGCAGACGCCGCGGCACCCGCACCGCCCAGCCCTTGTCGCGGAAGTGCCGCTTGATCTCCCCGACGACGGTCGGCGTCGCGTACGTGGAGAACTCGACGCCGCGCTCCGGGTCGAAGCGGTCGACCGACTTGATGAGACCGATGGTGGCGACCTGGGTCAGGTCGTCCAGCGGCTCGCCGCGGTTGCGGAAGCGGCGCGCGAGGTGCTCGACGAGCGGCAGGTGCATGCGGACCAGCTGGTTGCGCAGCTCCGCGTACTCGGCACTGCTGTCGCTCAGCTTGCGCAGCTCGATGAACATCAGCCGCGCCCCGCTGCGGTCCTGGGGATCGTGCTGCGTGTGCTGGGCGCTCGGCCCGTGCTGCGCGCCCTGCACGCTCTGCTCCGCGTTTCGCTCGTGCTCGCTCATAGTCCCGCCCGTCACCATTCCCCGAGCTCTCGGCTCTTCCCCCACGGCCTCGGACGCGTCCGGGACGGACGGACCCCCGTGCCGGGAAGCCGGGACCGCCGCCGGGGCGGTCTCGTCCTCCGGATGCGGCCGGGCCTGCTCGGGGATGCCGTCGACGCCGTCCGCCAGGGGCCTCGGCCCGCCGGGGCCGCGGGTGCCCTCGGGGGGAAGTTCCCGTGTGCCGCGCTTCTCGTCCCGCACCGGCCCGTCCCCGTTCCTCACGCCGGCCCGGGTCCCGCGCCGCGCTTCTTGTAGAGACTGATCGAAACGGTCTTGTCCTCGGCGACGGAGGAGTCCACCTGGCCCGCGAGGGCCGAGAGGACGGTCCAGGCGAACGTGTCCCGCGAGGGGGCGTGACCGTCCGTGGTCGGAGCCGAGACGGTGACCTCCAGCGAGTCGTCGACGAGGCGGAAGACACAGCTCAGCACCGAGCCGGGGACGGCCTGCTGCAGCAGAATCGCGCAGGCCTCGTCGACCGCGATGCGGAGGTCCTCGATCTCGTCGAGGGTGAAGTCCAAACGCGCCGCGAGTCCGGCCGTGGCCGTACGCAGCACCGACAGGTAGGCACCCGCAGCCGGCAGCCGGACTTCTACGAAGTCCTGGGTCGCGGGCTCGCCTGCGATCTGGGACACCCTCACCTCCAAGGTGGTACAAGCTTTTTCAGGGGCCGAGGGTGACCCCCCGGGGTAACGCGATGACCGATACGTGGTTCAGCGGTGACGCTATCGCGCTCCCAAGTCCCCTGTCCCGGGGACCCCGCCCCCGTGCTGTCACTCATAGTAAGCACATGAGTACGGACAGTGGCTAGGGGTCTGCGGCTCCAAATAGGAAGAGCGCGCGCCGGGTTGACGTACCCAGGCGTCAGACCGTCGAACCGTCCGGGTCCAGGGTCACACGAGTACGTGATCGACGAAGCACCAACGCCAGTCCTCGCCGGCCTCGAGCGTACGCATCAGCGGGTGGCCGCTCTCCTTGAAGTGCTCCGTGGCGTGCCGCAGCGGTGAGGAGTCGCAGCAGCCCACGTGGCCGCAGATCAGACACTGGCGCAACTGCACGGGGTGGGTACCGGCGGCCAGGCACTCGGTACAGGTCTCGCTGAGGGGCGCGGGCTCGGGGTGCGGCAGCGCGTCGGCGTGCGTGCACTGTTTCATGATTGCCAGGTTACGACGGGTGTGCGGAAAGCCGCGCGGAATCCGAGGGCGGGCTGAGGACGATGGACGTTTTGCCACTGCTGTTGCTGGTGGCGTGCAGTGCTGCGGTGGCCGGGGCGGCCCGCCGCACCCCGATCCCCGCACCGCTGCTGCTGGTCGCGGCCGGCCTGCTGATCTCGTACGTGCCCGGGGTGCCCGACTACACGCTGGAACCCGACGTCGTGCTGCCGCTGCTGCTGCCCCCGCTGCTGTACACGGCGGCCGCGGACAGTTCTTACCTCGACCTGCGGGCCCAGATGCGGCCCGTGGCGCTGCTGTCGGTCGGCTACGTCCTCTTCGCGACCGTCGTCGTCGGGTACGCCGCGTATCTGATCGTGCCGGGCCTGCCGCTGACCGCGGCGCTGGTCCTCGGCGCGGTGGTGGCGCCGCCGGACGCCGTCGCCGCCACGGCCGTGGCCCGCCGGGTCGGGCTGCCGTCGCGGGTCACCACCATCCTCCAGGGCGAGTCCCTGGTGAACGACGCCACCGCGATCACCGCCTACAAGGTGGCGCTCGCGGCCGCGGTCGGCGAAGGCGCGACCTGGGCGGGCGGCCTGCGCGAGTTCCTGGTGGCCGCGGTCGGCGGCGTCGTGGTCGGGATCGTCCTGATGGTGCCGCTGCACTGGCTGCGCACGCACCTGAGGGAGGCGCTGCTCCAGAACACGCTCTCCCTGCTGATCCCCTTCGTCGCGTACGGCGTCGCCGAGCAGGTGCACGCCTCCGGGGTGCTCGCCGTGGTCGTCGTCGCGCTCTACCTCGGCCACCGCTCCTGGGAGGTCGACTTCGCCACCCGGCTCCAGGAGGAGGCCGTGTGGAAGATGGTCGCCTTCGTCCTGGAGTCGGCGGTGTTCGCCCTGATCGGCCTTCAGCTGCCCGTCGTGCTGAAGGGTCTCGGGGCGTACGAGGGGGGCCGCGCCGCCTGGTACGCGGTGCTCCTCTTCGTGGTGGTCGTCGCCACCCGGTTCGTCTGGGTCTACCCCGCGACCTTCCTGCCGTGGGTGGTCTCCGCGCGCGTCCGGGGGCGCGAGGAGAACCCCACCTGGAAGGGGCCGTTCGTGATCGCCTGGGCCGGGATGCGGGGTGTGGTCTCGCTCGCCATCGCCTTCTCGATCCCGCTCACCATGCACGGCGGCGAGGACTTCCCCGAGCGGAACCTCATCCTGTTCCTCACCTTCACGACGGTGATCGGGACGCTGGTCGTGCAGGGGCTCACCCTGCCGCCGCTGATCCGGGTGCTGAAGCTGCCGGGCCGCGACCAGCAGGCCGAGACGCTCGCGGAGGCCAATGCCCAGGCGCAGGCGTCCCGGGCCGCCGAGAAGCGGCTCGACGATCTCCTGACCGACGAGCGCAACACTCTTCCGGGGCCGCTCGCCGACCGGCTGCGCACCGTCCTGGAGCGGCGCCGCAACGCCGTGTGGGAGCGGCTCGGGGCGGTCAATCCGGTGACCGGGGAGACCCACGACGACACCTACCGCCGTCTGTCGCGGGAGATGATCAGCGCCGAACGGGAGGTCTTCGTGAAGCTGCGGGACCTGCGCTACATCGACGACGAGATGCTGCGGACGCTGCTGCGGCGGCTGGACCTGGAGGAGGCGGCGGCCTACCGGGAGACGGAGTGAGGGGTGCCCGGTTCCTCAGCCGGGCGGGGCGCCCGTGATCACGGCGGCCACCGTCGACCCGCGCGGGAAGGCGCCCTCGTCCGCCAGGGCGACGAGTCCGTACAGCATCTTGGCGACGTAGAGGCGCTCCACGGGCAGCGCGTGGCGCTGCTCGAAGTCCTCGGCGAAGCCGTCGAGTCCGGGGGTGGTGCGGGCGTAGCCCCCGCAGTGGAAGCGCTCGTCGAGGGACCAGTCGCCGCGGGGGCCGCCGAACGCCTGCCGCTGGAGAGCCCGTACGTCCTCCCCCAGGAAACCGCCCCTGAGGACCGGGATGCCCAGGGCGCGCCCGCCCGGCGGCAGCCCCGCGGCCAGGCCGGCCAGGGTGCCGCCGGTGCCGCAGGCGACAGCGACGGCGTCCGCGTGGCCCGCGAGTTCCTCCCCGAGGTCCCGGCAGCCGCGCACCGCGAGGGAGTTGCTGCCGCCCTCGGGCACGACGAACGCGTCCTCGGCGCCGGTCGCGCGCAGTATCCCGGCCAGCGTCCCGGGCTCGGTCTTGCGGCGATAGGTCGATCTGTCGACAAAGTGCAGTCGCATGCCGTCGGCGGCGCACCGGGCGAGCGACGGGTTGAGGGGGCGGTCCGCCAGTTCCTGGCCGCGGACCACGCCGAGGGTGGGCAGGCCCAGGAGACGGCCCGCCGCGGCCGTCGCGCGCAGGTGGTTCGAGTACGCCCCGCCGAAGGTGAGCACGGTGCGGCCCGCGGCCGCCGACAGGTTGGGAGCGAGCTTGCGCCACTTGTTGCCGACCAGCTCCGGGTGGATCAGATCGTCCCGCTTGAGCAGCAGCCGGACGCCGTGCCGCGCGAAACGCCCGTCCGCCACCTCCTGCAACGGCGACGGCAGCCGCGGTCGCAGCCCGGCGGGGCCGGACGCTTCGGGGCTGCCGGGGCTGCCGGGGCGGTCGGAGCTGGTCACCCCGCCATTGTCGGACATGTGTCCGACGCAGGCCCAACGGGCCTGCGTGAACGGCGCGCGGCGGCTGCGGGCCGATCCGTCCCGGGGCGCCCGGGGCCCCCGCGCCGGCCCTCGTGGCGGTGCTCGGTGCCTGCGGCCCGGTATGTGTGCCGGGGCGCGGCGGCTACGAGCGGGCCCCTCTGCCGACGCCCAGGGCCCGGTGGTCGGTCCCTCTGCCGACGCCCGGGGCCCGGTGGCCGGCCCTTCTGCCGGCGCCCGGGGCCCGGTGGCCGCTCCCTCTGCCGGCGGCCGGGGCTTGCCGGTCGGTCCCGCTGTCGGCGGCCGGCGCCGGTGTCACTTCAGTCGGTCGCGGACGCGCTCACGCAGGGATGCCATCGTGAACCCGCGCGGATCCACCTTTCCCGGCTGCCACTCCAGGTGGCCGACGACGGAACGCTCCGTCCAGCCGTGGTGACGGCAGATGGCGGCCGACACCCGCTCGACGGCGTCCAGTTGCTCCGGTGGCCAGGGGTCCTCGCCGTCTCCCCGGTTCTCGCACTCGAAGCCGTAGAAGTGGCGGTTGCCGTCGGTGTTCGCCTCGTTGTCCGGGGGGAGGGCCTTCTCGGCGATCACGGCGCGCAGGACGTCGTCGTCGCCCAGGCCCGCGTGATTGGCGCGCCCGTATCCGACGAGGTGGACGACACCGTCCTTCGTGATGACCCCGTGGCACAGGGGTCCCGGCAGGTCCGGGTGGCCGACGCGGCAGATCTCGACCGTGCGCGCGCTGCCCGACGTCACGGTGTGATGGATCATCACGCCGTGGACGGGCCCCCACGGGCCCTTGTGGTTGCGGTTGTGATGCTTCCAGTCGCCGACCTCGACGACGGTGACGCCTTCTTCTTCGAGTCGGTCCAGGAATCTCCCGGCAGACATGGGTGGGGCCACGGTGCCCCCTTCACTGCGCGACGACCGCCCGTCGCGACCGCCTCATACGGGTGCTTTTACCCATATTGAGGTGGCCGGACCAGTCGTTCGTACAGCGTGCGAGCTGAACCGGTCAGCGGTGCACGGGCGTGATGACCAGGTGCGATCACCCTTGTCCGCCGCCGATCGCCCGCCGATCAACTACGCAGGAAAGAGTCCCCATTTGTCGCGATGTGGCTCTCCAGAGCCTGGAGCGCCTGCTGCGTCGCCGCGGGGGAACCGCTGCCGCGCCGCTCCGCGTAGTACGCGGCGCCGAGCCTCTTGAGCAGATCGCCGCCGGCGCGCTGCGCCTGCACGTCGTCGAGCTTCTGCTTGCCCTGCGTGAGGCCGCGCTGTGCCTGCTCTTTCGCGCGGTCCAGAAAGCCTGCCATTGCCTCTCCCGTCCTTGCCGTTCGTCGAGGTTCCGGTCGAGAGGTCAAACGGTTGGCCGGATCATGAAGTTCCCCGCGGCACGTGCCGCGCTGTATGCCCACTTGCACCAAGGTCCATTCCCGCTCATTCGTGTAATAGCACGAACACGTTCCGTGATGGAAGGATTGTCCTCGTAGATCGGTGCACGAGCGGGAGGGCAATTTTCATGTCGGTAGGCGAAGAGGTCCGCGCAGGTCAGGACAAGCCGCAGCAGAGCCTCGGCACAACGGCCGCGCGGAACCTGGCCACCACGACCAAGTCCGTGCCGCAGATGCAGGAGATCAGCTCGCGTTGGCTGCTGCGCATGCTGCCCTGGGTGAACGTGCAGGGCGGTACGTACCGGGTGAACCGGCGGCTGAGCTACTCGGTGGGCGACGGCCGCGTGACCTTCGTGAAGACCGGTGACCAGGTGAGGGTCATCCCCGCGGAGCTCGGCGAGCTGCCGATCCTGCGGACGTTCGGGGACCTCGAGGTGCTCGGCGAACTCGCCGGCCGTTGCCAGCAGCGGGAGTTCGCGCCCGGGGCGGTGCTCGCCGAGTTCGGCAGCCCGGCCGACGGGGTGTTCCTCCTCGCGCACGGCAGGGTGGAGAAGGTCGGCACCGGGCCCTACGGGGACGACACCGTCCTCGGGACCCTCGCCGACGGCGCCCACTTCGGCGAGCAGGCGCTGATCGACCAGGAGGCCATCTGGGAGTACACGGCCCGCGCGGTCACCGCGTGCACCGTGCTCTTCCTGCCCCGCCAGGACTTCGACCACGTGGCGCAGCGCTCCGAGTCGCTGAGCGGCCACCTCGAGGACCTGCGCTCCATCCCCGAGCAGCGGACCAACAAGTACGGCGAGAAGGAGATCGACCTGGCGTCCGGCCACACCGGCGAGCCGGAGATCCCCGGCACCTTCGTGGACTACGAGGCCGTCCCCCGCGAGTACGAACTGAGCATCGCCCAGACCGTGCTGCGCCTGCACTCGCGCGTCGCCGACCTCTACAACCAGCCGATGAACCAGACGGAACAGCAACTGAGGCTGACCGTCGAGGCGTTGAAGGAGCGCCAGGAGCACGAGCTCATCAACAACCGCGAGTTCGGGCTCCTCAACAACTGCGAGTACGACCAGCGGATCCAGCCGCACGACGGCGTCCCCGGCCCCGACGACCTCGACGAACTGCTCAGCCGCCGGCGCGGCACCAAGCTGCTGCTCGCCCATCCGCGCGCGATCTCCGCGATCGGCCGCGAGCTCAACAGGCGGGGACTCGTCCCGGAGACCATCGACATGGCGGGCAACCGCATCCCGACCTGGCGCGGAGTCCCGATCTTCCCGTGCAACAAGATCCCGGTCACCGACGCCCGTACGACCTCGATCATCGCCATGCGTACCGGCGAGGCCGAGCAGGGTGTCATCGGACTCCAGCAGTCCGGCATCCCGGACGAGATCGAACCGAGCCTGTCGGTGCGCTTCATGGGCATCAACGAACAGGCGATCATCTCCTACCTGGTGACCGCCTACTACTCGGCGGCTGTCCTCGTGCCCGACGCCCTCGGCATCCTGGAGAACGTCGAGATCGGCCGCTGGCAGTGACCGCCGTGCGCCCTGGACGCCGTGTCCGCGCCCCGCAGGGCGGGTGCGAGTGCAAAGTGGTCATCGTCCGCCGGCTCTCCGAGGCCATCCCCCGGGTCAGTTCATGACGGAGACGCAGCGGAGTCCCACCGAGACACTCGAAAGGCGCGGCCCCATCGACAGGCAAGGGCGGTCCGCCGTTCCGCCCGTCGAGAGACAGGACCCGCCGGGCCCGCTCGACGGGCAGGAGGCGGCCGGGATCCTGGAGCGCACCAGGACGTTGGTGGACCCCGAGCTGCGCAACGCCGTCGAGTCGCTGCCCGGCGCGATGCGCAGGACCGCGCTCTACCACTTCGGCTGGGAGCACGCGGACGGCACCCCGGCGGCGGGCAACGCGGGCAAGGCCATCAGGCCGGCACTCGTGCTGACCGCGGCCCGGGCGCTCGGCGGCCAGGACGCGGCGGCCGTTCGGGCGGCCGCCGCCGTGGAGCTGATCCACAACTTCTCGCTGCTGCACGACGACGTCATGGACCGGGACACCACCCGCAGGCACCGGCCCACCGCGTGGACGGTGTTCGGCGACGCCGACGCGATCCTCGCGGGGGACGCCCTCCAGGCGCTGGCTCTGCGGCTGCTCGCCGAGGATCCGCACCCCGCGTCCTCGGCGGCCGCCGTCCGGCTCGCGGACTGCGTGATCGAACTGTGCGAAGGGCAGCACACCGACACGGCCATGGAGAGACGCGGCCCCGGCGAAGTCACCCTCGGCGAATGCCTCGCCATGGCCGAGGCCAAGACGGGCGCGCTGCTCGGCTGCGCGTGTGCGCTCGGCGGGCTGTACGCGGGCGCGGACGAGGAGGACGTCGAGGCACTGGACGCCTTCGGCCGGGAGGCCGGGCTCGCGTTCCAGCTGATCGACGACGTGATCGGGATCTGGGGGGACCCGAGCCGCACCGGCAAGCCGGCCGGGGCGGACCTCGTCGCCCGCAAGAAGTCGCTGCCGGTGGTCGCCGCGCTCACGTCCGGCGCCCCGGCCGCGGCCGAGCTGGCCGCGCTGTACGCGGCCCCCTACCGGGAAGGGGATCTGGAGCGCACGGTCCTGGCCGTCGAGCGGGCGGGCGGCCGTGACTGGGCGCAGGCGCAGGCGGCCGACCGGATGGCCCGTGCGATGCACGAGCTGTCCCGGGCGGTCCCGGAGCCGGAGGCGGCCGGAGGCCTGCTCGCGCTGGCCGAGTTCGTGACCCGGCGGACCACCTGAGGGTCCTCGCCCGCCGGCCGGGCGCTCTCGGGGCCGTCGTCCACCGGCGGCGAGGCCGACGCCGGTGACCCGGCGGACCACCTGAGGGCCCCGCGCTCTGCTCGGGCGGCGCCCTCCGGTGACCGTCGTCCGTCGGCGGTGAAGGCCGACGTCCCGGTTGCGGGCTGAGATACGCGTTACTCGGCGTGCAGCCCGACGCCCATAGCCGAGTGAAGTCCCAGGGCCTCCTGGCCTGTACGGCACCTGACCCCCGTACGGGCCAGGGCCCGCGCCCGGTCGGGACGGGCCCCGCACCTCCCGTGACCTGCGGGGCCCGCGCCCGCCTGCGAACCCGCGGGGGCCTAGTCTGAACAGACTTAATGCCGACGGCTGTTGAGGCAAAGGGGCGGGACATGGGCGTGGTCATCAGGACGGCGGACGAGGGGGACCGTGAGCTGCTCGTGCGGCTGCTCGACGACGCGTTCCGGGACGACCCGGTGAGCGCCTGGATCTTCCCCGACGAGGCGTACCGCCGCAGCACGCACCCCGGACTCATGGCGGCCTTCCTCGACATCGTGCTCGCCGACGGCCGGGTGGACGTCACCGAGGACGGGACGGCGTGCGCGCTGTGGCTGTCGGTGCCCGCCGGTGCGGAGCACGCGGACGAGGACGACGGTGCCGCTCAGCTGCGCGAGGCGGTCGACCCGGCCAACGAACGGGTCGAACTCGTCGGCCGGCTGACGAGCGAGGCGCATCCGGCCGACCGCGCCCACGCCTACCTGTGGATGATCGCGGTGGCACCCGGCCGACAGGGCGAGGGCCTCGGCTCCGCCCTCATGCAGCCGGTGCTCGACCGCTGCGACCGGGAGGGCCTGCCCGCCTATCTGGAGGCGAGCAGCGCCCGCAGCCGCACCCTGTACGAGCGTCTGGGCTTCGTCTTCACCGGCCGTGCGGTCGAGCTGCCGGGCGGCCCCGTGATGTGGCCGATGTGGCGCGAGCCGCAGACCTGACCGGTCGCGCCCCGCGGTGCGCGGACGAGCTCGTCGTCGAGACCTACCCGGTGGTGCTCGGCTCGGGCACGCCGATGTTCCGCTGCGGGTTCGGCATCACCGGGTTCACGCTCGAAGAGGTGTGCACGCCCGGGAACGGGGTGCTGGTGCGGACTTGGCGCAGGAAGCGCCGACCCGCCTTTCGTCCTACGCTGAAGTCATGGGCACCGATGAGCAGGTCTGTGCCCGTCTGCGGGCAGCCGGTCGCCACGGTCGTGCGGCGCCACAAGACCCTGGGCGCCTGGGTCCCCGCCTGGGTGGCGGGGCCGTGCCGGAATCCGGAGTGCGAGGCGTACGCGGACGAGTCCGACGAATCCGGCCGGGCAGCGCCCGGCGCGCCCGGCCTGAGGACACCCGAACAGACCGCGCGCGGCAGGGCCGCAAGACCGGGTCCGGCCCCGGCACCCCCGGCGGGAGCGGCCCCCGGCCGGGCCGCCGGCAGTGGGGAAGCGGAGGGAGCAGACCCGTGAAGTACCTGGTGATGGTGCAGGGCACGCAGGCGGACTACGACGCGATGGGAGGCCGGGCCTCGGACCGGTCCCCGGCCTGGAGCGAGCGGGAACTGCGGGCCATGTACGCCTACATGGGCGCGATCGGCGACGACCTCTCCAAGTCCGGTGAACTCGTCGACGCCCAGGGTCTGGTCGAACCGGCCCGGACCCGGCTGGTCACCGCCGGCCGGGACGGCGAGCCGGTGATCACCGACGGGCCGTACGGCGCGACCGACGCGGTGCCGGCCGGCTACTGGCTCGTGGAGTGCGAGAGCCTCGACCGCGTCACCGAGATCGCCGCGCGCGTGGCCCGCTGCCCGGGACCGGAAGGGCTCACCGAGTACCCGGTCGTCATCCGGCCCGTCGACGACGGCCCCGAGGCCGCGTGAGCCGACGGCCGTCCAGGACGTCGCCGGTCGCGAGTCCGAGGACCACTGCCGCCATGAAATTCCTCGGCCCACCGTCTGCGAGAAGACAGGGCGCGTGGAGTCCACGCAGCGCAGGACGGCCGGCCGGGAAAACCGATCGACACACGAACCCACGAGGCACTGTGATGGCTCCGACTGCCCGCCGCATGGAGCGGGCCCGCCTCAGGAGCTGTTCTTGGCGACAGGAAGAACCGCGGACTCCCGCCCCGCGATCGATGCCGCACTGGCCAGGCGTCTGGTCGATACGCAGTTCCCGCAGTGGGCCGGGCTGCCTCTCGAGCGGCTCGTCCCGGCCGGTTCGGACCATGTGATCTACCGGCTGGGTGAGGACCTGTCCGTCCGGCTGCCCGGCCATGCGGGGGCCATCGGGCAGGCCGTGAAGGAGTCCGAGTGGCTTCCCAGGCTTGCCCCGCACCTGCCCTTGGCCGTCCCGGTGCCGGTGGGGGTGGGTGAGCCCGACTTCGACTATCCGTGGCCGTGGGCTGTGTCCCGCTGGCTGGACGGGGAGGTGGCGACCGTCGAGGCCCTGGGCGACTCGTCCCGGGCGGCTGTCCGACTGGCTGAGTTCCTCACCGCTCTCCAGGCGTTCGCGCCCGAAGACTTCCCGGGCGAGGACGCTCGCGAGGACCTCACCGGCGAGCCGCTGGCCGACCGGGACCGCGCGACGCGGGCCGCTATCGCGCAGGTCGACGGTGCGTTCGACGCGGAGGCCATGACCGAGCTGTGGGATGCGGCGCTGAGCGCCCCCAGTTGGGATCGCCCTCCGGTCTGGTTCCACGGCGACTTCCACACCGGCAACCTGCTGACCGTCGGCGGCGGCCTCAGCGCGGTCATCGACTTCGGCGGGCTCGGCATCGGTGACCCGGCCTGCGACCTGACCATCGCCTTCACCCTGATGTCTGCCGGGAGCCGGGCTGCCTTCCGCGCCACGCTGGGCGTCGACGACGCCACATGGATCAGGGGCCGCGGCTGGGCCCTGGCCACCGGCCTGAACGCCTACACCGCCTACGCCGCCGTCGATCCCCGGGTCGCCGCGCAGACCACCCGTCAGATCACCGAGGCTCTGACCGGCTGATCAACCGGTGCGCGGGCCAGGGGAAATGAGCAGGCCGCCCATCTCGAAGCCGGTCTCAAAGCGGGTCTCGAAGCCGGTCTCGAAGCCGGTCTCGAAGCCGGTCTCGAAGCCGAGCACGACGCAGAGCACGTCCAGGCCCTCCGCATCGAGGGAGGCCGGCCGGCCGGATCACGGGCGGGGCGGACGTCTTTCCCGCTTTCCCGCCGGATCACGGGCCGTGTTCAGCGAGGCCGTAGCGTTGCGGCATGTCCGAACCCCTGCTGCACATCACCGAGCGCTCCCTCTGGGACGCGGCCCGCGCCGCGGGCACGTACGAGATCTCCACCCGTGGCCGCACCCTCCAGGAGGAGGGCTTCATCCACTGCTCGCTGCGGCACCAGCTCCCCGCGGTGGCCGGCCTCCTGTACGGCTCGTACACCGGGCCCGACGACCTGGTGGTCCTGGTGATCGACACCGGGCGGCTCGGTGCCGAGGTGCGGCACGAGGCTCCGGAACCCGGCGGCGAGGAGTTCCCGCACGTCTACGGGCCGATCCCGGTGGACGCGGTCGTGGACGTCGAGGCCTGGGACCCGGACGCGGCGCGTCCCGCCGGGCCGCCGGCGGCGGTGGACGTGGCCGCGCTGAGCGCCCTCGCCGAGGGCCATCACGCGCGCCTCGTACGGCCGTTGGGGGTGCGTGAGGCAGCCGGGCACCTCGTGAAGGTGTACGCCGTCGAAGCGCCCGGGCGCGTGGTCGGCGACGACACGGAGACGGCCGCGCTGCGGATCGCGGCCGGCCACCTGACGCTCGGCGGGACCCGCGGCTCGCTCGGCCTGGCCGTCCTGCTGGTGCACGCCGGGGGAGACGGCGACTACGTCCTCGTCCACACCTGGATCGAGGGCTACATGTCCGACCTCGCCGTCTTCACCGGCCCGGCGGGCGAGCCGGACCTCCTGCGGCCCGGCCGGCAGGGCCTCGCCCCGTGCGTGTGGGAAGCGGCCGTGCTGGCGCACGAGCGGCGCGCGTTCGCCGAGCACGTCCTGGACGGCGCCGGGCCGGCCGGCGAGCGGCTCGCCGCGTGGAGCGCCGACCTGCTGGCGGGAGCGGTGCGATGACCGACGGGCCCCGGGTGCGGCCGGCCGTACGTGAGGATCTGGAGGAGGTGGCCCGGCTGGCCGCCGAGCACGCCGCCTACGAGAAGGCCGCGTTGCCGGCCTCCGGCCTGGCGGGACGGCTCGAAGGGCTGCTCTTCGGACCCGGGGCGCGGCTGCGCTGCCTGGTGGCCGAGTCGGGCGACGGCGAGCTCGTCGGCTACGCCACCTGCGCGCCCGAGCTGTCCACCTGGGACGGCGCGGAGTACCTGCACATGGACTGCCTGTACCTGCGCGAGGGTCAACGGGGCCTCGGCCTCGGCCCGTTGCTGATGGAGGCGGTGCTCGCCGAGGCGCGGGCGCTCGGTCTCGGCGAGGTCCAGTGGCAGACCCCCGTCTGGAACGAGGGAGCGATCCGCTTCTACGACCGCCTCGGCGCCCGCGGCCAGGGGAAGCGGCGCTACTCCCTGCCGGCCGGCTGACCCCGGCGCCCGCCCGTCTCCGGGTCGCGGCCCGTCAGGCAGTAGGTGCCGCCCGCCGGGTCCCGCATCACCGTCCAGCCCGCCCCGCGGCCGACGGCCGTGGCACCGAGTCGCTCGTGCCGGGCCCGTACCGCCTCGACGTCCGAGCAGGCGATGTCGAGGTGGGCGGAGGTGGGGCGCTCGGAGCCGAGGCGCTGGAGGAGGATGCGGACGGGCAGCGCCGCGGGCGGCTCCACGATGTGGAACTCCGGGAGCGTGCTCGGGCGGGACTCCCATCCGGTGAGGGCGCTCCAGAAGGCGATCTCGGCGGCGTACACGGACGGCGCGAGGTCCAGGCACACCTGGTCGAGCCGGCTGGTCGCGCCGGGCGGCCCCTCGACCACGGGCGGCCGCGTCGACTCCCCGGACCAGGGCACCGCGCAGAACAACTGCCCGCCGGGGGAACGCAGGACGGTCCAGTCCCCGTGCTCGGCGACCACTGTGGCGCCCAGGCCCCGCGCCGCCGCCACCAGTGCCGGCACGTCCTCCACGGACAGGTCGAGATGCGCGCCGCCGTCGCCCGCGTCCACGCCCTGCGCCTTCACACAGGCGTCGGCCCCGTCCGGCAGCAGGGTCAGGAACTCGCCCCGCGGCTCGGACGGGCGCGTGCCGGTGACCGCGGACCAGAAGTCGCGGGCCCGCCCGGACCGCGCCGCGGGCCGGTCGACGAAGGCATAGGTCCACCGGATCGGTTCGGTCATGGTGCGCTCCCTCATCGGACGGCTCGTACGCTCGTACGGTGCGTACCGTCTCCCGGGGCAAACCGGCCGCGCAACGGCGTTTCGGTGAAGCGGGCCCGGCTCAGCTCCTCGACGTGCCCGGCTCGGCGCTTGCGGGGCCCGCCTCAGCTCTTCCGGGCCTGCTCAGCCTTCCGGGGCTCGTTGAAGCGCAGAAGGTTGCCCGCCGGGTCGCGGAAGGCGCAGTCCCGCACACCGTAGGGCTGGTCCATCGGCTCCTGGATCACGTCGGCGCCCGAGGCGCGGACACGCTCGAAGAGGGCGTCGCAGTCGCCGGTGCGGAAGATGACCCCGCGCAGCACGCCCTTGGCCAGCAGCTCGGCCATCGCCAGCTTGTCGGCGGGCGAGGTGCTCGGGTCCGCCGCCGGCGGCTCCAGGACGATCTCCACGTCCGGCTGGAGCGGGGAGCCGACGGTGACCCAGCGCATGCCCTCGAACCCGACGTCGTTGCGGACCTCCAGCCCGAGGACGTCACGGTAGAACGCGAGCGCCTTGTCGTGGTCGTCGACGGCGATGAAGCACTGTGACAGTTTCAGATCCATGACGTCACGCTAGGCCGTGTCCGCAAAGTCCCGCCTGTTCCGCGACGCCTGGCACGCACTCTCGCCGCACCGGGCGAAGCCCCAAGTACGTCCAGTACGAGG
>NZ_JBWKDS010000017.1:0-8960 GCF_056435845.1 Streptomyces sp. NPDC043867
TACGGGAAGGCGACGCCGGAGGCGCTGGTGGAGTCGGCGCTGTGGGAGGCCTCCCTCTTCGAGGAGCACGGTTTCCGGGACATCAAGATCTCGGTCAAGCACAACGACCCGGTCGTGATGGTCAACGCGTACCGGCAGCTGGCGGCGGCCTGTGACTACCCGCTGCACCTGGGTGTGACGGAGGCGGGGCCGGCGTTCCAGGGCACGATCAAGTCGGCGGTCGCTTTCGGTGCGCTGCTCTCGGAGGGGATCGGGGACACCATCCGGGTCTCGCTGTCGGCGCCGCCGGTGGAGGAGATCAAGGTCGGCATCCAGATCCTGGAGTCCCTGAACCTCAGGCAGCGTGGTCTGGAGATCGTTTCGTGTCCGTCGTGCGGGCGGGCGCAGGTGGATGTGTACAAGCTGGCGGAGGAGGTCACGGCGGGGCTGACCGGCATGGAGGTGCCGCTGCGTGTGGCGGTGATGGGCTGTGTGGTGAACGGTCCGGGTGAGGCGCGTGAGGCGGACCTCGGTGTCGCGTCCGGCAACGGCAAGGGGCAGATCTTCGTCAAGGGCGAGGTCATCAAGACCGTGCCCGAGTCGAAGATCGTGGAGACCCTCATCGAAGAGGCGATGAAACTCGCCGAGCAGATGGAGGACGACGTCGCGTCCGGGGCCCCCGCCGTCACGGGGACACCCGCGGTGACGGTGATCTGAAGCGGAAACGGACCGAGAGGGGGCCCGAGCGTGACCATTCTGGAGAGCATCCGGGGACCGCGCGACCTGAAGGCGCTGTCCGAGGCGCAGACCGGCGAACTGGCCACTGAGATACGCGAGTTCCTGGTGCAGGCGGTCGCGAGGACCGGGGGTCACCTCGGGCCCAACCTGGGCGTGGTGGAACTGTCCCTCGCGCTTCACCGGGTCTTCGAGTCGCCCGTGGACCGCATCCTGTGGGACACCGGCCATCAGAGCTATGTGCACAAACTGCTCACCGGCCGCCAGGACTTCTCCAAGCTGCGCGGCAAGGGCGGCCTCTCCGGCTACCCGTCGCGCGAGGAGTCCGAGCACGACGTCATCGAGAACAGCCACGCGTCGGCCGTGCTGGGCTGGGCGGACGGTCTCGCCAAGGCACGCGAGGTGCGGGGCGGTGACGGCCACGTCGTCGCGGTCATCGGGGACGGCGCGCTGACCGGCGGCATGGCGTGGGAGGCGCTGAACAACATCGCCGCCGCCAAGGACCGCCCGCTGATCATCGTCGTCAACGACAACGAGCGCTCGTACGCCCCGACCATCGGCGGCCTGGCCAACCACCTCGCGACCCTGCGGACGACCGACGGGTACGAGAAGGCGCTGGCCTGGGGGAAGGGCGTACTGCTGCGGACGCCCGTCGTCGGGAACACCCTCTACGAGTCGCTGCACGGCGCGAAGAAGGGGTTCAAGGACGCGTTCGCGCCGCAGGGCATGTTCGAGGACCTGGGGCTCAAGTACGTCGGGCCGATCGACGGGCACGACACGGCGGCCGTCGAGTCGGCGCTGCGGCGCGCCAAGGGCTTTCACGGGCCGGTTCTCGTCCACTGCCTCACCGAGAAGGGCCGCGGTTTCGAACCCGCTCTCGCGCACGAGGAGGACCGTTTCCACACGGTCGGTGTGATGGACCCGCTCACCTGCGAGTCCCTGGCGCCCGTCAACGGGCCCTCCTGGACCTCGGTGTTCGGTGACGAGATCGTCCGCATCGGGGAGGAGCGCGAGGACGTCGTGGCGATCACGGCGGCCATGCTGCACCCGGTGGGGCTCGGGGAGTTCGCCGAACGGTTCCCCGACCGGGTCTGGGACGTCGGGATCGCCGAGCAGCACGCCGCGGTGTCCGCGGCCGGGCTGGCCACGGGCGGCCTGCATCCCGTGGTCGCCGTCTACGCGACCTTCCTCAACCGGGCGTTCGACCAGTTGCTGATGGACGTCGCGCTGCACCGGTGCGGGGTGACCTTCGTGCTGGACCGGGCGGGCGTCACCGGTGTGGACGGCGCCTCCCACAACGGCATGTGGGACATGTCCATCCTCCAGGTCGTGCCGGGGCTGAGGATCGCCGCGCCGCGCGACGCCGGCCAACTGCGGGCCCAGTTGCGCGAGGCGGTCGCCGTCGACGACGCCCCGACGCTGGTCCGCTTCCCCAAGGAGTCGGTCGGGCCGGCCGTCCCCGCGGTCGGCCGGGCCGGCGGCATGGACGTCCTGCACCGCGCCGAGCGGCCCGAGGTGCTTCTGGTCGCCGTCGGCGTGATGGCGCCGGTGTGCCTCCGGGCCGCGGAGCTGCTGGAGGCCCGGGGGACCGGCTGCACCGTCGTCGACCCGCGCTGGGTCAAGCCGGTCGATCCCGCGCTGCCGGGCCTCGCCGCCCGGCACCGTCTCGTCGCCGTCGTGGAGGACAACAGCAGGGCGTCCGGGGTCGGCGGCGCCGTCGCCCTCGCCCTCGGTGACGCCGAAGTCGACTTACCCGTCAGGAGGTTCGGCATTCCGGAGCAGTTCCTCGCGCACGCCAAGCGCGGTGAGGTGCTCGCGGACATCGGCCTCACGCCCGTCGAGATCGCCGGACGGATCAGCGCCGGCCTGGCGGCGAAGGACCAGTTCGCCAAGGAGAAACAGGAATGACCATCCCCTCAGGGACGGCTCCCTCGGAGGAGCCCGTCACCGGGAGGCCCCTGCCCGGGGACTCCCCTTCCGCCCCTTCCCCCTCCGGGGACTCCGCTTCCGTCAACTCTCCTTTCCGGGAGTCCCGTTCCGCTGCTTCCGACACGGGGGAGTCGGGTTCCGGGAGATCCCGTTCCGAGGAGTCCCCTTCCAGGGAGCCGCTCTCCGGCGCCCGGGAGTTCGATCTCGCCGAGCTCCTGGCCGAGCGCGGCGGCGAGCGCTACGAGCTGCACACCAAGCACCTCAACCACCAGCTCCCGCGCATGCTGCACACCATCGGCTTCGACAAGGTCTACGAGCGGGCCGAGGGCGCGCACTTCTGGGACGCCGACGGCAACGACTACCTGGACATGCTCGCCGGATTCGGCGTGATGGGCCTCGGCCGCCACCACCCCGTCGTCCGCAAGGCGCTGCACGACGTCCTCGACGCCTCACTCGCCGACCTCACCCGTTTCGACTGCCAGCCCCTGCCCGGACTGCTCGCGGAGAAGCTGCTCACCCACAGCCCGCACCTGGACCGGGTGTTCTTCGGCAACAGCGGCACGGAGGCCGTCGAGACCGCCCTCAAGTTCGCCCGGTACACGACGGGAAAGCCGCGCGTCCTCTTCTGCGCGCACGCCTTCCACGGGCTGACCACCGGCTCGCTGTCCGTGAACGGCGAGAGCGGCTTCCGCGACGGCTTCGCGCCGCTCCTGCCCGACACGGCCGTCCCGCTCGGTGACCTGGACGCCCTGGCGCGGGAGTTGAAGAAGGGCGACGTCGCCGCACTGATCGTCGAACCCATTCAGGGCAAGGGCGTGCTCGAGGCCCCGCCCGGCTATCTGCGCGCGGCCCAGGAGCTGCTGCGCGGGCACAAGGCGCTGCTCATCGCCGACGAGGTGCAGACCGGGCTCGGACGTACCGGCGACTTCTACGCCTACCAGCACGAGGAGGGCGTGGAGCCGGACCTGGTCTGTGTGGCGAAGTCGCTGTCCGGCGGCTACGTGCCGGTCGGCGCGACGCTCGGCAGGGACTGGATCTTCAAGAAGGTCTACTCGTCGATGGACCGCGTTCTGGTGCACTCGGCGAGCTTCGGATCCAACGCCCAGGCCATGGCGGCCGGGCTCGCCGTGCTCTCCGTGCTGGAGAACGAGCAGGTGGTCGCCAACGCCCGGGCGACGGGCGAGCAGTTGAAGTCCCGGCTCACGGCGCTCGTCGACAGGTACGAGCTGCTCAGTGACGTACGCGGCCGCGGCCTGATGATCGGCATCGAGTTCGGCCGGCCCCGGTCGCTCAAACTGCGCAGCCGGTGGACGATGCTCCAGGCCGCGCGGAAGGGACTGTTCGCGCAGATGGTGGTCGTGCCGCTGCTGCAACGGCACCGCATCCTGACCCAGGTCTCCGGCGATCACCTGGAGGTGATCAAGCTGATTCCGCCGCTGATCATCGGGCAGCGCGACGTGGACCGGTTCGTGGAGGCCTTCACCGCCGTCATGGACGACGCGCACAGCGGGGGCGGACTGATGTGGGACTTCGGGAAGACCCTGGTCAAGCAGGCGGTCGCGAACCGCTGACGCCCCTTCTTTTGCCTCCGGGGCAACAAACTTGCCGCGGAGGCAAGCGCTGCGGCTCAATGGACGGTATGAGCCCTGCCGAGGGTACGCACCCTCCCGGACCGGGGGACGAGCTGCCCGCCGTCGCCCCGCAGCTGCGCGCACTGCGCCGCCGCGCCTCCCTCACCCTGGAGGCGGCGTCGCGCGCCGCCGGGCTCTCGCCCGCCCATCTCTCGAGGCTGGAGACCGGGCAGCGCCAGCCCTCGCTGCCGATGCTGCTCGCGCTCGCCCGCGTCTACGGTACGACGGTTTCGGAGCTGCTCGGCGAGAGCGTCGCCGACCGGGACGCCGTCATGCGCGCCGCCGACCTGGAGCCCAGCACGGCGGGCGGCTGGACCTACTGGCAGGCGGGCGCCCCCGGCCGCGGCATGCAGGCACTGCGCGTGCACGTGCCCTACGGGGCGCAGGGCGACATCGTGCGCGTCCACCCCGGCGAGGAGTGGCTGTACGTCCTCAAGGGCGGGCTGCGCCTGCGCCTCGGGGACACCGCGCACGTCCTGGCGCCCGGGGACAGCGCGCACTTCGACTCGCTCACCCCGCACCGCCTGGCCGCCGCCGACCGCGCCGGGGCCGAGCTGCTCTTCGTCCACACACTGCTGCAGAGCCCCACCACGGCGCTGTGCCTCGGCCCGGTGACCGGCCACCCGACACCAGGAGAGACGTCATGACCGAACCCACGGAGCCCGGGTCCCGGCGGTCCATGGAGGAGAAGTTCCCGCGCGCGCTGTGGGTGCGGCTCATCGTCTACGTGGCCGTGGGCCACCTGTTCGCGGCCTTCGTCTATCTGCTGTTCACACTGGGTGCACGGAACCAGTAGCCGAAGGGGGGCGTCCCGCTCGGCCGGCCCCGCGGGAGACCGGCCGTCAGGACCCCGGGCCGGGATCTCGTCACTCGAGGAGCCGGTCGCGCAGCCGCTCCCGCAGTTCCGGGGTGACCCGCAGCCCCTGCTCCAGGTAGGTATCGGTCCCGCCCCAGGTCGCCTCGATCGTCTCGAAGGCGGCCGTCAGATACTCGGCGCGGGCGTCGAAGAGCGGGCTGAGCAGCTCCATGACCTCGGGGGAGTAGGCGGAGGCCGCGGAGCTGCTGCGGTGGACCTTGTACCGGCGGTGCGCGGCGTTCGACTCCAGGTAGTCGGCGAGGATCGCGTCGCGCTCGACACCGACGGCGAGGAGGGTCACGGCTATCGACAGGCCGGCGCGGTCCTTGCCCGCCGCGCAGTGCATCAGGGCGGGCACACTGTCCTCCGCCAGCGCGTGCAGCACGCGTGAGTGCTCGGCGGTGCGCTCCTTGATGATCATGCGGTAGGAGCCGATCATCCGGTCCGCCGCCTTGCCGTCGGCGAGGATCGCGCGCAGCTGCTCCAGGTCGCCGTCGCGGACCATCTTCCAGAACTCGGCGCCGTCCGCCGGGTCGCTCAGCGGCAGATTCACGTTCCGCACGCCCGGCAGCTCGATGTCCGGGCCCTCCAGCCTCTGGTCCGCGGCGTTACGGAAGTCGAAGATCGTGTGCAGGCCGAGCGAGGCGAGGAACTCGGCGTCCTCCCCGGTCGCGTGCGCGAGGTGGCCGCTGCGGAACAACCGCCCGTACCGCACTCGCCGACCGTCCGTGGTGGGCAGGCCGCCCACGTCACGGAAGTTGCGCACTCCGGCCAGCTCTGGCTCGGTCGACGGGATCTGCTGCGTCACGGGGGCTCCTCCCACTCGTCCGTCGGCGCTGCCTCGGCGTAGCTCACCGACCGGATGCGCTCCTGACGATACGACATGGGTTCCTGGGGCAATGAGTTGTCCACAGGCGGCGTATCCCGGGCGGAGTACCGCGACGACGTGACCGAAGGTTGCCCGGGGCCGAAGCCGGTAAGACGTCGCTCGTAGGGCGCCGGGCCGTGCGGGGACCGCCCGCGCCGGCGGATGGTGACCCAGGCAGATGGAGGAGTGACAGGTGAAGGGCTTCCGCGGATTCATCCTGCGCGGCAATGTGGTCGACCTGGCGGTCGGCATCGTCATCGGTGCGGCGTTCACCGCCGTGGTGAACGGCTTCGTCCGGGCCTTCCTGACCCCGCTGGTCGGTCTGGCGTCGGGGACCACTGGTGACCTCAGCCGCAAGACCTTCACGGTGGGCGGGACCGAATTCCCGTACGGGGCGTTCATCAACGCCGCCATCAGCTTCCTGCTCGTCGCGACCGCCCTGTACTTCCTCGTGGTGCTGCCCGTGAACAAGCTGCACCAGCGTTTCGCGCCGAGCCACGACGTGCAGGCACCCAAGCGCGAGTGCCCCGAATGCCTCAGCCCCGTGCCCACGGAGGCCCGCCGCTGCGCCTCCTGCACCAGTCCGCTGCCGGCGCTCCCCGCGCAGGTGACGGCCCAGTCTGCGGGGGACGGCACCGTACCCGCTCGTCAGGACCGGTGAGAACGATCGGCCTGTCGGACGGGGCGGCACGCACGCTGCCCCGTTCGGACGCTCGGGTCCGAGCTGCCACGCGGGCGCCGGGCTGATGCCCGTTACGACTCGTCCCTTGCGGGAAGTCGCAGCCCATGAACGCATGGGCGGACCTTCGTGAAAAGGATCATCGGCTGACGCGGCGGGTCGCCGCGTGGCAGTCGGACTGCGCGCGGCGCGTGCTGCCGGCGGTGGAGGACGCCGCCCAGCACACCAAGCTGTGGTGGGGTGCCGCCGCCGTCATGTCCCTGGCCGGCTGGAAAGGCCGTCGGGCCGCGGCCGCGGGACTGGCGAGCATGGCTGTGGCGGAGCTGGTGTCCAACGCCGTGCTCAAGCAGGTGTGCGAGCGGGAGCGGCCGCCGAAGGAATGGATCTCGCACGAGGACGTGCACGAGCGGCCCGACTCCTCCTCGTTCCCCTCCGGGCACACCGCCGCGGGCGTGGGGTTCACGGCCGCGGTGGCGGCGGTGTGGCCCCTGGCGGGCGCCGTGTGTGCGGTTCCGGCCGCGATGGTGGCCACCGAGCGGGTGCACACCGGCGCCCACTATCCGTCCGACGTCGCGGCCGGAGCGGTGATCGGCCTGGCCGCGGCCGCTCTGGTGCGCAAGAGCCCCCGGCTGGTGCTGCGTCTGCTGCGGTGAGCCCCGGGGAGCACGCTCCCCACCGTGGCCGCCTCGGTGCGGCCGGCCGTCCGAGCCCTCGGCGGGCCGCGTCTCCACGAGCGGTCCGCCGTCGCCGTCCGTGTGTCCTGCCTGACGCCTGACGCCGGACGCCTGACGCCGGACCCCGAAGGCCGGACGCCATGCGGCAGATATCCTTCAATGAACTGTCTGGACCTTCTGTCCCATTTGTGGGTATGGGTCCCAACTGGTGCGCAATCAGGGCCTCCTGGCGGGGTGGCGCGTGAGCAGCGTCATACCGGTGACAATGCGTCGTGAACCCGGTTTCTCAAGTCTTCGGGATTACCGGGCGATTGCAGACCCGGAAAGATCACTCGTCGACGGACAGTGACCGGCAATCCGGACATGGATCAAGAAATGGGTGTGCACAGAAAACCCACAAGCTTGTCGACGCCCTCTCACGTCGCCTACGTTCACCCTCACTCCGGACGGACGCCCAATCCTGCCGCCGCCCGGAATCCCGCACACTCACCCGTCCACGGCAGGAGCGGGGGACCCACAGGTATGACGCCTGTTCCGGTCTCCGGACAGGCTAGGGGTTGAGCCGCGCGCAACGCGGCCGGGCATCTCCAGCTCGCACCCGACAGCTCACCTCGCAGGCGCCGGAGAGGAATGCACCATGCCCGCGAAGGGTAAGCACCGCCGTCCCAAGTCCCTGCGCCTCACCCGCTCGATCGCCGTCGTCGGCACCGGCGGCGCCGCACTCGCCCTGCCGCTGATGGGAGCCGCGGGCGCCCACGCCGCGACTCCCGCGGCCGCCGTCTCCGCCGCTCCGGAGAAGGCCGCCGCCGCCGCGCCGGCCGCCGCCCAGAAGGCCGAGACGAAGACCTACGCGGTGAAGGCCGGCGACTCCCTCGCGAAGATCGCCGACACGCAGCACGTCAGCGGCGGCTGGAAGAAGCTCTACCAGGACAACCGCGCGGTCATCGGGGGCGACCCGGCACTGATCCACCCGGGTCTGAAGCTGACGCTCGGCGGCAAGGCCGCGTCCCCCGCCGCCCCGTCGTCCGGCAAGACCACCCAGACGACGAAGACGAAGGCCGCTCCGGCCGCGGCCACCAGCAGCTCCGGCTACACCCTGCCGGTCGCGGGCGCCATCGTCGGCACCGCCTACAAGACTGCGGGCAGCATGTGGTCCAGCGGCTACCACACCGGTGTCGACTTCGTGGTCCCGACCGGCACCTCCCTCAAGGCCGTCGGGCCCGGCACCGTCGTCTCGGCCGGCTGGGGCGGCGCGTACGGCAACCAGGTCGTCATCCGGCACGCCGACGGCCAGTACTCCCAGTACGCCCACCTGTCCTCGCTGTCGGTCTCGGCCGGGCAGACCGTGACCGGCGGCCAGCAGATAGGCCTGTCCGGCGCGACGGGCAACGTCACCGGACCGCACCTGCACTTCGAGATCCGCACCACCCCGGACTACGGCTCGGACGTGGACCCCATCGCGTACCTGCGCGCGCACGGCGTCTCCGTCGGCTGACGCCCGCACACGCCGGGGGGGGGGAAGGGGAGGGGGGGGAGGCCGGAGGGGGGGGGGGGGGGGGGGGGGGGGGGGGGGGGGGGGGGGGGGGGGGGGGGGTGGGGTGGGGTACGT
>NZ_JBWKDS010000017.1:8965-100774 GCF_056435845.1 Streptomyces sp. NPDC043867
TTCCCCCCCCCGACCACCCACAACACACACCAAAAACAAAAACGCCCCCCCCCCCCCCCTGTTCCCCTTCCCTCCCTCCCCCCCGGCGTCGGCGACGGGGTGTGCGGAGCCTGCGCTTCCGGGCGTTGAGGCTCGTCAACCGCCCCTGCGCACCGCCTTATTCCGAGATTGACCAACACTTGACGAGTGGCTTATCTCACCAGCCGTCAACCCTTTCCTACGGTCGCGTAGCTCACATCGGAGGGGAATCATGGGCCGATGTGGCAGACGATTCGAAGAGTGACAACAGATCAGTGATCGGGTCGTACGTGGCGGTGGGGGACAGCTTCACCGAAGGCGTCGGCGATCCCGGCCCGGACGGGGCCTTCGTCGGCTGGGCCGACCGGTTCGCGGTACTGCTCGCCGACCGGCGTCCAGAGGGCGACTTCGGCTACACCAACCTCGCCGTACGGGGAAAACTGCTCGACCAGATCGTCGAGGGCCAGCTTCGGCAGGCCAAGGAACTGGCGCCGGACCTCGTCTCCTTCTGCGCGGGCGGCAACGACATTCTCCGGCCGGGCACCGACCCCGACGAGGTCGCCGAGCGCTTCGAGCGTGCGGTCGCCGACCTCGCCTCGGCCGTCGGCACCGTCATGGTGACCACCGGGTTCGACACCCGCACCATGCCCGTGCTCAGGCATCTGCGCGGCAAGATCGCCACGTACAACGGGCATGTGCGGGCCATCGCCGACCGCTACGGCTGCCCGGTGCTGGACCTGTGGTCGCTCAAGACCATCCAGGACCGGCGCGCCTGGGACGGCGACCGCCTCCACCTGTCGCCCGAAGGACACACCCGGGTCGCCCTGCGGGCCGGCCAGGTCCTCGGCCTCGAGGTCCCGGCGGACCCGGACCAGCCCTGGCCCCCGCTGCCCCCGCGCGGCACCTTCGAGGTGCGCCGCGACAACATCCAGTGGGCGCGCGAGTACCTGGTGCCGTGGATCGGCCGCCGGCTGCGCGGCCAGTCCTCCGGGGACCACGTGGCGGCCAAGGGCAGCCTGTCACCGGACGACATCAAGCTGCGGATCGCCCCCGCGGTGTGAGGGGCCGGGCAGAGTCCCCGGGTGGGCGGGCGGTGCGCCCGGTACGGCGGCTCAGTCGGCGGCCCGGTGGGGCGGTGACGTCAACGCCTCGCGCTCCAGGCCCAGTTCGCGCGTGAGGGCCTCGTCCGCCCAGGCCCGGGTGCGCGCCCGCGACACCGCGCCGGGGTAAGCGGTCATCTGCACGGCGAGACCGTCCAGCAGGGCCGTGAGCCGCAGGGCCGCGTCCATGGCGTCCGGGCAGCGGAACTCGCCCGCGGCCACGCCCTCCGCGATCACCTCGGCGAGCGCGGCCTTCCACTGCCGGTCGAGGTGCTGAGTGACCTCGCGCAGCCCCGGCTCGCGCAGCGCCACCGCCCAGCCCTCGATCCACAGCCGCCAGCCCTTGGCCTGGCCGGTCGGCGCGTACCAGCGGACGGCCGCCCGCAGCCGCCGCAGCGCCGACGTGCGTCGGCCCAGCAGCTTGCGGAGCCGGGCGAGATCGTCCTTGGCGGCGAACGCGAACGCCTCGGCGACCAGTTTCTCCTTCGTCGAGAAGTGGTAGAGCACCAGCGCGTTGCTCACCCCGAGTGCCGCGGCCACGTCCGCGATGCGCACGGCCGCGACACCGCGCGCCTCGATCTGTCCGATGGCGGCCCGCAGCAGTTCCTCGCGCCGCTGGACCACACTCAACCGCACTCTCGCCACGCGGCAACCCTAATCCGTCGCGCAGCACACCCCGGACGCCGGCCCGGCCTCACCGCGAACGCGTGGGCTGCTCCGACACCGACGCCGACGCCGACGCCGACGCCGACGCCGACACCGCCGTCGACGCCGACCCGACCCGACGCGACGCGGCCCGGACCCGACCCGGCCCGGCCGCGGCCGTCCTCCGTAGGGGCCGCCCGCCCGTCACCGGTACCAGCCGAACCGTTCCGCGATCACCGGCAGCCGGTCGGCGGCGACGGCGTGCGCCGCAGCCCGCGGAGTCGTGCCGTCGGCCTCCGCACGCGCCAGCACGCGGTCGATCAGGGCGCGCATCGCGCGACGGAGGTACGCGAACGCCTCGTCCGCGTCGGGACCGATGTCACCGAACAGCGTCCACCACCACCAGGCGTTGGTACCGGAGTTGACCACCACGTCAGGCAGGACCGTGATCCCGCGTGCGGCGAGCAGGTCCTCCGCCCCCGGCAGGACGGGCATGTTGGCGGCCTCCACGATCCAACGGGCCGTGATCCCGGCCTGGTTCACGGTGTCGACCGCGTACGAGACAGCGGCCGGCACCAGGACCTCGGCGTCGGTGAACAGCCAGGCGTCGCCCGGCAGTTCACGGTCCCGGGGACGCAGCGCGGCGCGGTCGACGGTCCCGTACGCGTCCCGCGCGGCCAGCAGCGTCTCCACATCGAGCCCCCGGGGGTTGGCGATCGTGCCCTTCACGTCGGCGACGGCCACCACGGTGAGCCCCGCGCGGGTGAGGAACCGTGCCGTCGCCCCGCCCATCGTGCCGAACCCCTGCACGGCGACCCGAGTTCCCGCGTACGGCACGTCCGCCCGGTCCAGCACGGCGAGGACGGACTCGGCGACACCGCAGCCGCCGGCCAGCTCGTCGAGCCCGATGCCGTCCACCTCGACCGCGAAGGCGTCCGCGAGGCGACGGCGGGCCGCCGCCTCGTCGTCGAGCAGCGGATACACCGCCTGGACGGAGGAGACGAGCCCCGCCTCGGCAGCCGCCCGGTCGACCAGGTCCTGGGTCAGGCCGAGATCCTCTCCGGTGGCCCAGACGGTCTCGATGTAGGGGCGCATGGCGCGCAGATACCGCACGAGCACGCCGTACGCGTCCGGGTGCCGGGGGTCGCAGTCGATGCCGCCCTTGGCGCCGCCCAGGGGGATGTAGCGGCCCTCGGGGTTGTAGTGCAGGGCCTCTTTGACGGTCATGCCGCGGGCGAGCCCCGCGACCTCGTCCACCGTGCAGCCCTCCCGCATCCGCAGTCCGCCGCTGGAGACGCCCCGTACCAGCCGGTCGACGACGAGGTGGCCCGTGCGCCCGGTGACGTGGTCGGTCCAGGTCAGCCGGATGAGCGGGGCGTCGGCGAGGGCGGTCATGCGGGCTCCAGGGACGGTGATCGGCGGCGGGCCCGGCCGGGACGGCAGACCGGGCCGCACCCCCGGTTCGGGATCCGCGGGGATGATATCCGCGTGACGGGCCTCTACTGAACGACGGGTCAGTCCGGGCCCGGGTCGGCGGGTGGACCGGGTGCTGCGGAGGGCGCGGGCCCGGCGGGGCGACCCGGTGCCGGAGGAATCCGGACACCTTGTCGTCACCCGGCCGACCCGGGCCTGTCGGAGGGGCGGACCATAATGGAATGTCAGACCGACTCCACCTGGAGGTTGCCGTGACCGGTTCCCGTCTCCCGAGCTCCGGGCTCCGCTCGTTGCGGCCCGCCGCCTTCGGTGCGGATCCGAGCGGCGAGCGCCTCGAGCGCATCCGCAGATCACCCCACTTCGCCGACGGCGTCTTCAAGAACCCGGAGAGCGCCCGGATTCGGCCCGACGGCTCCATGGTCGAGTTCGCGAAGGTCTACTTCCGCCGCGAGGAGCGCGTCCACCGGTTCCCGGCCGGGACGGTGCCGGTGCACCCCACGACGCTCGCGGACCTGGACAGGCCCGCCGTGAGCGGACTGCGGGTCACCTGGATGGGGCACTCCAGCGTGCTGGCCGAGATCGACGGGCACCGGGTGCTCTTCGACCCGGTCTGGGGTGAGCGCTGCTCCCCGTTCCCGTTCGCCGGGCCCAGGCGGCTGCACCCCGTGCCCCTGCCCCTGGCCGCCCTCGGCCCGGTCGACGTCGTCGTCATCTCGCACGACCACTACGACCACCTCGACATGCCCAGCATCAAGGCCCTCGCCGGCACGGACACCGTGTTCGCGGTCCCGCTCGGCGTCGGCGCGCACCTGGAGCGCTGGGGCGTCTCGGCCGACCGCCTGCGCGAGCTGGACTGGAACGAGACGGCGAAGGTGGGCGGTCTCTCCCTGACCGCCACCCCCGCGCGTCACTTCTGCGGCCGCGGTCTGCGCAACGCCCAGCACACGCTCTGGGCCTCCTGGGCCGTCTCGGGCGACGAGCACCGGATCTACCACAGCGGTGACACCGGCTACTTCGAGGGCTTCCGGGACATCGGCGCCGGACACGGCCCGTTCGACCTGACGATGATCCAGGTCGGCGCGTACAGCGACTTCTGGCCGGACATCCACATGACACCCGAGGAGGGCATGCGCGCCCACCTGGACCTCCAGGGCGGCACGCCGGCCGGCGTGATGATGCCGATCCACTGGGCGACGTTCAATCTCGCGACGCACCCCTGGGTGGAGCCGGGCGAGGGGACGATCGACGCGGGCCGTGCGGCGGGCGCGCGCATCGCCCTGCCGCGGGTCGGGGAACCGTTCGAGCCGACGGCAGCCACCGTCCCGTCCGAGCCCTGGTGGCGCGGGGTCGCCCGGGAGCCCGAAGGCGGCTGGAGCGAGCCCGCGGAGACGGCCGCCACGACCACCGGCATCACCAGCCCGGCCACGCAGAGTAATCCTCCAGCCAAGGCTGCGGAGGGCACCGGGGAGCCGGAGACCGTCCCTGCCGGGTGACCGCCCGGGACGAGACGCCCTACGCCGAGGGCCGAGGAGCGCATCGCTCCTCGGCCCTTCGCCGTTCGCTCCCGACCACTCCTGACCAGGTTCGATCGAGTCGACGCTCGACGGGAACGTCTGTCCGAGGAACTGGCCGGTCTGTCGTGCGAAGTCTCATACCAGAGCGGGACGGCTTCCGCGGGACTTTGTCAACTGCCCACCGCACCTCTTTCGTTGCCGACTACTGTGAGTTGCCGTCGGGCGACGTGGCGTCGGTTTCTTCGGCCCCGCCGACCGGCACCGCGATGGCGCACGACCGAGTCGCGCAGACCCGCGGGGGCCCCGTGCCCCCGACGCACCAGTACGAGGACGCCGATGTCTCACCTCCGCGCACCGGCCGCCCGCGCAGACCGCCGTGAGGGCGGACGGCACGGGCGACCGGCCGCCCGTGCCATTCCGCCGCTGCCCGAGACCCACATACGGTCTCAGCTGCTGCGCCTGGCCGTCCTGCCCCCGATCGCGGTGGCCCTCGGTGCCTGCGCCGCCGTGCTGTTCATGCTCCGCACGGCCGGCGCCCGCCCCAGCCCTGGCCTGTGGGCCGTGCTCGCCGGAGCCGTCGGTGTGGCGCTCGCGGGGATCGTGATCGCCGCCGTCGCCGCCGACCGTGCCGCCAGGACCGTGGGCGACCGGGTCGGCGCCCTGCGCCGCACCACCGCCCGCGGCCAGGCCGACCTGCGCGCCCTCCTGGAGACCCTGCGCCGCGGCGAGCCGGCACCCGCGCGCAGGCCGCGCGGCGGGCCGCCCCCGGACGCCGACGAGTTCGAGCTGCTCGGCGCCGACCTGGTCCGCGCCCAGGACGGCGCCGCGACCGCGGTCGTCCAGGCCGCACAGCTCTCCAGCCATGCGGGCAGCGAGCAGAAGGTCGAGGTCTTCGTCAATCTGGCCCGGCGCCTCCAGTCCCTCGTGCACCGGGAGATCTCCATCCTCGACGAGCTGGAGAACGAGATCGAGGACCCGGACCTGCTCAAGGGCCTCTTCCACGTCGACCACCTCGCCACCCGCATCCGGCGTCACGCCGAGAACCTCGCCGTGCTCGGCGGTGCCGTCTCACGCCGTCAGTGGAGCAACCCCGTCACCACGACCGAGGTGCTGCGGTCCGCCATCGCCGAGGTCGAGCAGTACTCCCGGGTCAAGCTGGTGCCCCCGATCGACGGCACCCTGCGCGGACACGCGGTCGCCGACGTCATCCACCTCCTCGCCGAACTCGTCGAGAACGCCACCGTCTTCTCCGCCCCGCACACCCAGGTGCTGCTGCGCGCCAGTCTCGTCACCTCCGGGCTGGCCGTCGAGGTCGAGGACCGGGGCCTCGGCATGCCCATGGGCGAGCAGAACAGGATGAACGCCCTGCTCGCCGACCCCGACCAGGTCAATGTCGCCAGCCTGCTGCAGGACGGCCGCATCGGCCTCTTCGTGGTCTCGCAGCTGGCCCGGCGGCACGGCATCCACGTCCGGCTCCAGACCAACATCTACGGCGGTGTCCAGGCCGTACTCGTCGTGCCGCAGGCGCTGCTCGGGACGGGTCCGGAGACCACCGGGGCCATTCCCCGGGCGCCGCAGCGGGAGGCCGTGGACCCGCCGCGAGCGGGCGCCGGTCCCGAGCAGCCCGCCGTCACCGGGCCCGCGCCCGAGCCTTCGGCGCCCCGGCACGCCGCCTCACCCTCCCTGCCGCGGCAGGGAGGGGAGCCCCGTGAGCCGGAGCCGGCCGGCGGGGCTCCCGCGCCCGTCTCCCGCGGCGACGGCGGTCCGGCACCGCTGCCGCTGCGGGGTGCCCGTCCAGAGCGGCCCACTCCGGCGGCGGCCGTGCCCGGCGTCCGCCCGGAGGACCGGCGGACGGTGGCGCAGAACGCGATCACGCCGCCCGTGCCGCGCAACGGCGCGGTGCGCGGCACCATGGGCAGGCCGCCCCAGCTGCCGCGCAGGCGGGCCCAGGAACACATCGCGCCCCAGCTCCGCGACGGCCCGGCGTCCACACCCCGCCCGGACGACGGGCAGCACGTCGGCCACGACCCCGGCCTGATGGCCGCGTTCCAGCGCGGGATCGGTCTCGCGGAGGCCGCGCAGCTGGAGCCCGACCTCCCGCAGCCGGACCACCCGCAGCCGGAACACCCGCAACCGGGCCACCCGCAGCCGGGCCACATGGGGCCGGATCACCTGCTCCCGGGTCACATGGAGCCGGGCCACATGGGACCCGGCCACGCGGGGCCGGGCCACCTCCTCCCGGCCCACATGGAGCCGGGCCACATGGGGCCGACCCATATGGAGGGCATCCATATGGAGCGGGTCCACACGGACGCGCCGGCCGTACTGGGAGCCCTGCACCTGGGCACGCAACACTTCGACGGGCCCTTCACCGACGTCCCGCACGAGGACGCGCCGCAGCACGGCCCGTCGTACGGCGGCCCGCCGCACACGGCCTCCGCGCCCCCCTTCGACCTACCGTCCGGCCCCGGCGCCCCGCCCGCCTCCGCACCGCCGCCGGGAGCCGACCCCCTCGGGTACGCGGCGGAGGACCTGCCCGTGGACGACGCCCGCCCCACCCCGGACGCGCCGCACCCGGCCGAAGACCACTCCGTCCACGCGTCCGGGCGGCACGAAACGCGGGCGGCGCGCGAGATCGCGCCCGCGCCCGGACCCGGCTTCACCACCCGGCACGACGGGAGCGCACCGGCCGGATGACCACCCCCACCCCCACCGCTCCCGCAGACCTTCGTATCCCAAGGAGTCGATCCACCATGGCGAGCGATGCGCCGACCGGCCAGGTATCCGATCTCGACTGGCTGATGAGCGGCCTCGTCCAGCGCGTACCGCACACCACTTGCGCGGTACTCCTGTCCTGCGACGGACTAGTGAAGTCGGTTCACGGCCTCGACACGGACAGCGCCGACCACATGGCGGCCCTGGCCTCGGGCCTGTACTCCCTCGGACGCAGCGCCGGACACCGCTTCGGCGAGGGCGGCGACGTACGCCAGGTCGTCGTCGAACTCGACTCGACGCTGCTGTTCGTCTCCACCGCGGGCTCCGGCACCTGCCTCGCCGTACTCGCCGGACGCGAGACCGACGCGGCGGTGCTCGGCTACGAGATGGCGATGCTGGTCAAGAGCGTCCGGCCGTATCTCATGACCGCGCCCCGGCGGGCAGCCGCCGAACCGTCGGCGATGAGGCCGTGAGGGTGGCCGCGGCCGGCGACGGGCCCTGGCTCGACGACGCGGCCGGACGGCTCGTGCGCCCCTACACGGTCAGCAACGGCCGGACCAGGCCGACGACCGAGCTCGACCTGCTCTCGCAGGTGATGACCACCGGGGCGACCCCCCTCGGATACCTCGGCCCGGAGCACACCCAGGCGCTCGAACTGTGCCGCGGGCCGCTCTCGGTCGCCGAGATCGCCGCGCATCTGAAGCTGCCGGCGGCGGTCACCAAGGTGCTGCTGTCCGACCTCGTCGACTGCGGGGCGCTGACCACGAAGCCCCCCGGGTTCCACCACCACCCCACTGACCGGTCTCTTCTGGAGGCAGTGCTCGATGGACTACGACGACAGCTCTGACCCGTTCCCCACCGCACTGAAGATCTTGGTGGCGGGCGGGTTCGGGGTCGGCAAGACGACCTTCGTCGGCGCGGTGAGCGAGATCGCGCCGCTCAGCACCGAGGAGCTGCTCACCACGGTCAGCGCCGCGACCGACAACCTCGACGGGATCGAGAACAAGCTCGAGACGACCGTCGCGATGGACTTCGGGCGCATCACCCTGGACCCGGAACACGTGCTCTACCTGTTCGGTACTCCCGGACAGGAGCGGTTCTGGTTCATGTGGGACGAGCTCTCCGAGGGCGCGCTAGGCGCGGTGATCCTCGCCGACACCCGCCGCCTGGAGGACTGCTTCGCCGCCGTCGACTTCTTCGAACAGCGCGGTCTCGGATTCATCGTCGCGATCAACGAGTTCGACGGCTCGTACCGCTACGACCCCGACGAGGTGCGCGCGGCCATCGACCTCGACCCGGAGATCCCCGTGGTGCGCTGCGACGCCCGGATCTCCAGCTCAGGTGTGCAGACCCTGCTCACGCTGGTACGCCATCTCCTCGCCCACGCGCCGACCCGCGCCCGGGGTCACGGAGCCCACACGTGAGCCCGGCCCCCGGGTCAGGGAGCCCGTCCATGAACCCGCCCCCAGGTCGAGGAGTCCGCGCATGAGTTATGACCCGCCGCGTCCGGCAGGTCGCCTGCTGCTGACCCCGGAGGACAAGGACGCACCGGCGAGGGTGCGGCGGCTGCGCCGGCTGGGCCTGGGCGAACGCGCCGAACCGGCCTTCGACGCGTTCGCGGACCGGCTCGCCGAGGTCGCCGCGGTGCCGTACTCCATGGTCAACTTCATCGACGAGAAACGGCAGTTCTTCGCCGGTCTGCACACGCCCGACGGGACCGGATCGGGCGCACGGCTGATCACCGCCGCGACCGCCGACGGCGGCACACGCGGGTTCGGCCGCCACCTGACCCGCGACTACGGCTTCTGCCCCCATGTGGTGGTCCGCCGCAAGGCACTCGTCCTTGAGGACGTCTGCGACTACCCGCGGTTCGCGGGCAACCCGGTCGTGGACGAGATCGGGATCCGCTCCTACCTGGGCGCTCCGCTGATCGACCGCACGGGGATCGCCCTCGGCACGGTCTGCGTCGTGGACGTCGAACCCCGCCCGTGGGGCAGAGCGGGCCTGGAGACCATCAAGTCGATGGCGTCGGAACTGCTCACGCAGATCGAACGCCGGGAGAGCGACGGCAGCTGACTCCGCCGCCGGTGCGTGAAGCAAAGCTGCGGCGGCGCTTAAGAAAACCTCGATGGACCCGGGCCGCCGTCGTACGGCAGATTTCTGGGGGATCTCACCCCTTTCCCCGGGTCCGGGCCCCTTCGGCGTGCCCTCCCTCCGGGACCTACCCACAGGAGCCGTAGCGTTGAAGGCGCTGGTCAAGGAGAAGGCGGAGCCGGGCCTCTGGCTCACGGACGTACCCGAGCCGTCCATCGGTCCCGGCGACGTACTGATCAAGGTCCTCAGGACCGGGATCTGCGGCACCGACCTGCACATCCGCAGCTGGGACGGCTGGGCGCAGCAGACGATCAGCACCCCGCTCGTCGTCGGCCACGAATTCGCCGGCGAGGTCGTCGAGACCGGCCGTGACGTCGCCGACATCGAGGTGGGCGACCGGGTCAGCGGCGAGGGCCACCTGGTCTGCGGCAAGTGCCGCAACTGTCTGGCCGGCCGGCGCCACCTGTGCCGGGCCACGGTGGGCCTCGGTGTCGGCCGCGACGGCGCCTTCGCCGAGTACGTGGCGCTGCCCGCGGCCAACGTGTGGGTGCACCGGGTGCCCGTGGACCTCGACATCGCGGCGATCTTCGACCCGTTCGGCAACGCGGTGCACACGGCGCTCTCCTTCCCGCTGGTCGGCGAGGACGTCCTGGTCACCGGCGCCGGACCGATCGGACTGATGGCCGCGGCCGTGGCCCGCCACGCCGGCGCCCGCAACGTCGTCATCACCGACGTCAGCGAGGAGCGGCTGGAACTCGCCCGCAAGATCGGCGTCAGTCTCGCCCTGAACGTGGGCAGGGCGACCATCGCGGACGGGCAGCGCGCGCTCGGCCTGCGTGAGGGCTTCGACATCGGCCTGGAGATGTCGGGCCGCCCCGAGGCGATGCGCGACATGATCGCCAACATGACCCACGGCGGCCGGATCGCCATGCTCGGGCTGCCCGCCCAGGAGTTCCCGGTCGACTGGGCCCGGATCGTGACGTCCATGATCACCATCAAGGGCATCTACGGCCGGGAGATGTTCGAGACCTGGTACGCGATGTCGGTGCTGCTCGAAGGCGGCCTCGACCTCGCCCCCGTCATCACCGGCCGGTACGGCTACCGCGACTTCGAGGCGGCCTTCGCCGACGCGGCGAGCGGCCGCGGCGGCAAGGTCATCCTCGACTGGACCGCCTGATCCCGGATCCGGTCCGCCGCTTCGGCCCACCCGCCCTCACGCAACTCCTGGAGCCCTTCCATGTTCGACTCCGTGCGCGACGACCTGCGCGCCACCCTCGACGAGATCCGCGCCGCCGGCCTGCACAAGCCCGAGCGCGTCATCGGCACCCCGCAGTCCGCGACGGTGAGTGTCACCGCCGGTGGCCGCCCCGGTGAGGTCCTCAACTTCTGCGCGAACAACTACCTCGGCCTCGCCGACCACCCCGAGGTCGTCGCCGCCGCCCACGAGGCACTCGACCGCTGGGGCTACGGCATGGCCTCCGTGCGCTTCATCTGCGGCACGCAGGAGGTGCACAAGGAGTTGGAGCAGCGCCTGTCCGCGTTCCTCGGCCAGGAGGACACGATCCTCTACTCCTCCTGCTTCGACGCCAACGGCGGTGTCTTCGAGACCCTCCTCGGCGCGGAGGACGCGGTGATCTCCGACGCCCTCAACCACGCGTCGATCATCGACGGCATCCGGCTGTCCAAGGCCCGCCGCTTCCGGTACGCCAACCGTGACCTCGCCGACCTGGAGCAGAAGCTCAAGGAGGCGTCCGACGCCCGGCGCCGCCTCATCGTCACCGACGGCGTCTTCTCCATGGACGGTTACGTGGCGCCGCTGCGCGAGATCTGCGACCTCGCCGACCGCTACGACGCCATGGTCATGGTCGACGACTCGCACGCCGTCGGCTTCGTCGGCCCCGGCGGCCGCGGCACCCCCGAGCTGCACGGGGTCATGGACCGCGTCGACATCATCACCGGCACCCTCGGCAAGGCCCTCGGCGGTGCGTCCGGCGGCTACGTGGCCGCCCGCGCCGAGATCGTCGCCCTGCTGCGCCAGCGCTCCCGCCCGTACCTCTTCTCCAACACGCTCGCCCCGGTGATCGCGGCGGCGTCCCTGAAGGTCCTGGACCTGCTCGAGTCGGCCGGCGACCTGCGCGACAAGCTCGCCGCGAACACGGCGCTGTTCCGCTCCCGGATGACGGAGGAGGGCTTCGACGTGCTGCCCGGCGACCACGCCATCGCCCCCGTCATGATCGGCGACGCGACCGTCGCGGGACGCCTGGCTGAGCTGCTCCTGGAACGCGGCGTGTACGTGATCGGCTTCTCGTACCCGGTGGTCCCGCAGGGCCAGGCACGGATCCGGGTGCAGCTGTCCGCCGCCCACTCGACCGAGGACGTCAACCGGGCCGTGGACGCGTTCGTGGCGGCCCGCGCGGAGCTGGGCGCCTGAGGGAGGGACATACCGGCCCTCCCGGCCTGAGAGAATCGGTCGCATGATCGAGGCGCGGCGGCTCCACATCCTCCGTGCGGTGGCGGACCACCGCACGGTGACGGCGGCTGCCGCCGCGCTGTATCTCACGCCGTCGGCCGTCTCCCAGCAGCTCGCCGCGCTCGAACAGGAGACCGGCCACCGGCTCGTCGAGCGGGGTGCCCGGGGTGTCCGGCTGACCCCCGCGGGCGAGATCCTGCTCACCCACACGAACGTGGTCCTCGCTCAACTGGAGCGCGCGGAAGCCGAATTGGCGGCGTACAGCTCGGGGGCCGCGGGCACGGTCACCGTCGCCGCCTTCGCCACCGGCATCGGTCTGGTCGTGGCTCCGGCGCTGGCCCGCCTCGCGCTGACGGCGCCCGGCATCCGCCTCCGCGTCCAGGACGCCGAGGGCGACGCCAGCCTGCCCATGGTGCTGGACCGGCAGGTCGACGTCGCGGTGGCCGTCGAGTACCGGGGCGCCCCGGCCGCCGACGACCCGCGCCTCACGCACGTCCCGCTCTACGCCGAGCCCTTCGACGCGGTCGTCCCCGTCGCCCACCGGCTCGCCGACGCGGGGGAGGTGCCGCTCGCCGAGCTCGCCAAGGACCCCTGGATCGGCCCCTACCCCGGCAACCCCTGCCACGACGTGGTTGTCCTGGCCTGCGAGAACGCCGGATTCCAGCCCCGCCTGGAGCACTCCTCGGACGACTTCCGGGCCGTCGTCGCCCTCGCCTCGGCGGACGCCGGTGTCGCCCTGGTGCCCCGCTCCGCCCTGCGCGGCATGGACCTCTCGGGTGTGGTGGTGCGCCCCGTCGACGGCACCGCTCCCACGCGCCGCGTCTTCGCCGCCGTACGCCGTGGCGCGGAGGGGCATCCGCTGATCCGCCCGGTGCTGGCGGCGCTGGCGGAGGCCGCGACGGCGTAGCGGTACGGAAGCCCTGCCGTCTCCCCTGCTGAACGGCGCGTTTCACATCTGGGATAGCATCCCGAATATGAGAGACGATGTGGAGGATGCCGTCGATGCCCGGCTCGCGGCCAGACTGGCCGAGCTGCGGGCCGAACGCGGCTGGTCCCTGGGGGAGCTGGCGGAGCGCAGCGGGGTGAGCCGCTCGACGCTCTCCCGGGCCGAGCGGGCGGAGACCAGCCCCACGGCCTCGCTGCTGAACCGCCTGTGCGGTGTCTACGGACGCACCATGTCGCAGCTGCTCAGTGAGGTCGAGGCGGCTCCCGACCTGCTCGTGCGAGCCGCGGACCAGGCCGTCTGGGAGGACAGCGCGTCCGGTTTCGTACGGCGGTCGGTGTCCCCTCCGCACCCGGGCCTGCGCGGCGAACTGGTCGAGGGCCGGCTCGCGGCGGGCGCCGACATCGCGTACGACCGTCCGCCCGTCCCCGGTCTCGAACAGCACATCTGGGTCCTGGCCGGGAGCCTCGACGTGACCGTGCGGGACGTCGAGCATCACCTCGCCGCTGGAGACTGCCTCCGCATGCGGGTCTGGGGGCCGACCCGCTTCCGGGCACCCGGCCCCGACGGCGCGCGGTACGTGCTGGCGGTGGTGCTGCCGTGACCGCCGTGTCCAGGCTGAGCGCAGCCGAACTCCTCTCTGTCGCCGACGAGTTGGCGGACCTGCTGACCGACACCGTGGACGGCGGGGCTTCCGTGGGGTTCCTCGCGCCGCTCGGCCCCGCGGAGGCCGCCGACTGGTGGCGGGGGCGGGCCGAAGCGGTCGCCGCCGGAGAACTCGCCGTCTGGGCGGCGCGCACCGGGGGCCGGGTGACCGGCACCGTCGGCCTCGCCTTCCCCGGCAGGCCCAACAGCCGGCACCGCGCCGAAGTGGTGAAGCTGATGGTGCACCGGGACGGCCGCGGACAGGGCCTCGGCCGCAGGCTCCTGGCGACCGCCGAGCAGGCGGCGGCCGCGGCCGGCGTCACACTTCTGCACCTCGACACGGAGACCGGCAGCCCCGCCGAGTCCCTCTACCGGTCCGCCGGATGGACACGGGTCGGCGCGATACCCGACTACGCGGAGACCCCCGAGGGCGCGCTGCACGCCACGACGATCTTCTACAAACACGTGGGACCTGCAATTCCACCCGGCTGACGCCCGCCGGGTGATTGTCAGTGCCCTTCGCTACGGTGCGGTCCATGCCGGATGCCCACGACGTACGCCGTATCGCCCTCTCCCTGCCGGAAACGGCGGAGAAGACCGCCTGGAGCATGCCCACGTTCCGGGTCGCGGGCAAGATGTTCGCCACGCTGCCCGAGAACGAGACCTCCATCGCCGTCCGCTGCCCCAAGGAGGAGCGCGACGAACTGGCCCTGGCCGAGCCGGGGAAGTTCTGGATCGCCGGCCACGAGGCGAACTTCGCCTGGGTCCGCGTCCGCCTCGCCGCCCTGGAGGACGAGGACGAACTGCGCGACATCCTGGCCGACTCCTGGCGCCAGGCGGCCCCGCCCCGGCTCCTCGACTCCCACCCGGAGCTGGGGCCCCCGGCCACCGGCTGACGCGACGGTCACGGCGGCCTCGGCACCGGCTCCGGACAGCCGCTCCCGCCTCGCCGGGCGGAGACGCACCCGCGTGGGCCCCGGGAACCCGCCGGACGCTCACCCGTGCGCCACCCCCGCCCCCAGGAACCCGCCGATCCGCTCCCGCAGCGTCCCCGCGTCGAGCCCGTGGGCGGCCACGTGTTCCTCGACGGTGCCGTACCGGCGCAGTTCACGGCGGCCCACGCCGAGACCGAGGACCCGGTGCGGCAGGTCGGCGAGCGCGTCGTTGGCGGCGGCCGTCGACGTACCCGCCAGGTACGGCTCGACCAGGACGACGTCCGCGGCCCCCGAACCGGTGGCCCGGCGCAGCCCCGCCGCGTCGAAGGGCCGGACGGTGGCCGCGTACAGGACCGTCACGTCGAGTCCCTCCGTCGCGTCCAGCACGGCGTCGAGCATGGGGCCCACGGCGACGACCACACCGGCGCGCCCCTCCCGGACGGTGAGGAGGCGGGCCCCGTCTACGGCCCGCCCGCGCGCGTTCGACTGCACGGAGAGCCGCACGTACACCTTGTCGTCCCCGGCGGCGACCGCGTGGCGCAGCAGTGTCTCCGCCTCGTCCGGATGGCCGGGGACGTGCACGGTCCAGCCGTCCAGCGTGTCGAGCAGCGCCACGTCACCCGGTGACATGTGGGTGAAGCCGCCGGCCGGCCAGTCGAAGGAGGCGGCGGCGCTGACCAGGACCGCACCGGCGTCCTGATGTCCGAGGTCCAGCTTGACCTGCTCGAAGGGCCGCTCGACCAGGAAGCTGGCGAAGGTGTGCGCCACCGGCCGCAGCCCGGTGAGCGCGAGTCCCGCGGCCGTGCCGACGAGGAGCTGCTCGCGGATGCCGACGTTGATCACCCGGTCGGGGTGCCTGCGCCGGGCCTCCGCGAAGCCGTCGGAGCCGATCTCCGCGAGGACGACCGCGACCCGCGGATCCTCGTCGAGCAGCCGCGTGACGACGGGGGCGAAGCGGTCGCGCATGGTGTCCATGGGGTGTTTCCCTTCCCGGGGGTCTCCCGAGCGAAGCGAGCGGATGACAGAGGGCGGCCGGGGTGGCTCAGGCGTCCTTGGGCTCGACCCGGGCCACGACCACGTGCGGCCGGCCCGGGTGCGGCGCGGTGAACGCGGCGTACAGCGCCGCGTGGTCACGGCCGTCCACGGTCTCCGTGGACCACCCGGCGGCCGCGAACCGCGCCGCGATCCCGCCGGGCCGGGCGTGACGGGCGGAGGAGTTGTCGATCACGACGGTGTGCAGCCGCTCGAGTCCGGCGGGACCGGCGTACGCGACGGCCTCGTGGTTGCTGCCCTCGTCCAGCTCGGCATCCCCGACCAGCACCCACACGCGCGGCGCGTCGAGCCCCTGGGCGCGCAGCCCGAGTGCCGTGCCGACGGCGATCGGCAGCCCGTGCCCGAGCGACCCGCTGCCGATCTCGGCGCCCGGCACCAGGACGCGGTCCGGGTGATGCCCGAGCGGCGAGTCGTAGGAGCCGAAGCCCGGCAGCCAGTCGACGGGCACAAAGCCCTTGGCGGCGAGTACGGCGTAGTACGCCATCGGCCCGTGCCCCTTGGACAGCAGGAACCGGTCCCGTCCGGGATCGTCCGTCCCCTCGGGCCGCACGTCGAGCACGCGGTCGTACAGCACCCACAGCACGTCCAGGGTGGACGTCGCCGCGGGTCCGTGCTTCTCGTCCCCCGTCATCAGCCCCATGAGCCCGGGCAGGTCCTCGTACCGGTACCGCGCGTGATCGCGCTCAGCCGTGATCGTCATGCCGACGATCGTGCAACCTCAAGCGGAGTTGAGGTCAACCGCCGGGTGCGGGAATTCGCCAGGGAGCCGCCGCTGTGCGTCGCCCCGTAAAAGCGGTGCGCGACCACCGGCCCGAGTGCGGTATTGTTTCCGTGCGCGTTCGGCCAGGGGAAACCCCAGGTCAGACGGGCATCGGGACGTGGCGCAGCTTGGTAGCGCACTTGACTGGGGGTCAAGGGGTCGCAGGTTCAAATCCTGTCGTCCCGACGTGTGAAGTCGACAGTCGGAGGCCGTCTTCCTTCATGGGGAGGCGGCCTCCGTCGTGCTCGCGCAGCCCGGTCGCCCCTTCGCGGTCCGGCTCCGTCACGCCTTGGCGAAGTCGACCTCGTCGGCCCGCACGACCTCGGCGTTCATGTTCCGCTCCATCATCTGGAAGGACGCCCGCGCGAGATCCTCGTGGATGTGGGCGACGGCGTCGCTCGGCACGGTCACCCGGAAGTGCCGGATGTGGGCGTCGAGCGCCGAGTACAGCACGCACTGCTCGGTGACCTGCCCGCACATCACGATGTGCCTCACCCCCTGCTCGGCCAGCAGGTACTCCAGTGGCGTCTGGTAGAAGATCGAGTGCCGGGCCTTGACGACGAAGAGCGACTCACCGTCCGGCCGGATCGGATCGACGAGGTCGGCGTGGGGCCCTCGCAGGGCGGCCTCCAGGAGCTCGTCGTGGTGCGAGCGCCACCGCCCGGAGTTGTCGTTGACATAGATGACGTCCGCTCCCTGTTCCCGGGCCCGGCCGATCAGCCGGCGCATCGCGGGCAGCGCCTTGCGCACGGAGTCGACCAGCACCTCGGCGTCCTCGTGCTCATAGGTGTTGATCATGTCGATGACGACCAGCGCGGTCTTCGGCATGTCGGAATCCACAAGTTCCTCCTCGGCCCAGGGAGCGGAGCCCACGGTGGCATCGTGCGCCCCGGCCGAAGCGTCCGACACGCCCCGGCCCGTCCAGGGCGCGGTGTTCGGGTGACACAGGGCCACGCGTCATCCCCTCTATGATCACGAACGCACGGTCCGGTTCTGTGCGGTACCCCTCTCGGACGCGGCCATCCGCCGGTCTTTCCCGGCACTCCCCGGGCCCGGGAGATCGCCGCTCGTCGGGCGCCGGTCTCCGGGCGGACGACTCCCGCCGGTCCGGTGCGCGGCATCGGGATCGGCCCGAAAAGGGATAGCGCGGCGCATTGTGGGAACGCGGACGGCTGCCCCGGAATCACCCGACCGGGGTCCCGCACCGTCCCGACCGTCCCGCACAGGAGGGCACATGCCAGCACCGCAATGGCCGTTGCGGACGGACACCCGCTTCGGCAGCAACGACGTGCTGGCGGGCCGGTACCGTCTGGACGCTCTTCTCGGCCGGGGCGGCGCCGCCGACGTGTACGGCGGCTTCGACCTGAGACTGCGGCGGCCGGTCGCGGTGAAGGTGTTCAGGCTCGGCACCGACGCGCAGACGGAGGAACGGTTCACCGAGGAGGCCGTGATGCTGGCCGGCCTCCAGCACCCCGGACTCGTCACGGTCTTCGACTCCGGACGGGAAGCGGGCAGCCCGTTCCTCGTCATGCAGCTCGTCACCGGTGCGACGCTGCGTGCCCGGGTCGCCGGGGGAGCCCTCACCCCCGCCGAGGCGTGCACCGTCGGCGCTGCCCTGGCGGACGCCCTCGACTACGTGCACGCGGCCGGAGTGGTGCACCGCGACGTCAAGCCGTCGAACATCCTCCTGGACGGGACGGGCGCACCCCACCTGACCGACTTCGGCATCTCGCGGCTGATGGACAGCACCACGCAGACCGCCACGGGCGCGCTGGTGGGCACCGCCGCGTACCTGGCTCCCGAGCAGGTCATGGGCCGGCCGGTCGGGCCCCCCGCCGACGTGTACGCGCTCGGACTGACCCTCCTGGAATGCCTCAAGGGAGAGCTCGAGTACGACGGCGCCCCGTTGGAGGCGGCGATCGCCCGCCTGCACCGTGCCCCGGTCCTCCCGTCCTTCCTGGGCGAGGAGCTGACCGCTCTGCTCGGCGCCATGACCGCCGTGGACGAGCACGAGCGCCCCGACGCCCGTACCTGCGCGGACCTGCTGTCGGCCCTGGGCGCGGGGGAGCGGCCCGCCGTGATCCGTGTGCTGCCCCCGCAGTCCCCCGGCGCGAAGGACGGCAACGACACGGCCCGGGTCCTCGGCGCAGGTCCCGGCATGCGCGCCGCCGACGGCGACGCCGCTCCCCTACGGCACGGCAGCGGGCGCGCGCTGGCCACCGCGGGCGCGGCGCTGGCAACGCTCCTGGGCGTCACCCTCGCGGGCGTGGTGGGTCTGCCCGACCACGGCGCCGCCGCGGGGCCCGACAGCCATGCCTCGTCCAGCGCGGGCACCGAGCCGTCGGACACCTCCGCGGCCGCGCCGGACCCGAAGGCCGCGCCGGGGAGCGCCTCCGCGCGGGCCAGCACGCAGCCCGTCACGTCCTCCGCGTCCGCGCCTTCCGCGTCGGCCCCCGCTCCCCGGGAGAACGCGGTGACAACTCGCCAGGTCGCTGCGCCGGCCAACCCCGAGCCGCAGGCCAGATCGCCCAAGCACAAGGCGCCCAAGAAGCAGATGGCGCCCAAGAAGGAGAAGGCGTCCGGCAAGCAGAAGGCGAACAAGTAGGACCAGCGGCGCCGGTCCAGGACGGTGCCGGAGCCCGGCGCACCGGCCTCACGTGCTGACCGGGGTGCTCGGCTGCCCCGCGGTGACTCTCGCCGATGTCCTCGCGGACCCGGCACTCCTGCCTGGGGCACCCCCTGTGTGATCAAAGTACCGGGAGCGTTAACATCTGAGCACCGCCTAGCTCGAAAGATAAACCTGTGACTGTCAACGACGACTCGTTCACCAACTGGAAGAACCGCGAGGAGATCGCGGAGTCGATGATCCCGATCATCGGGAAGCTGCACCGCGAGCGGGACGTCACGGTCCTGCTGCACAGCCGCTCCTTGGTGAACAAGTCGGTGGTCAGCATCCTCAAGACCCACCGGTTCGCCCGGCAGATGGCCGGTGAGGAGCTCTCGGTCACCGAGACCCTGCCGTTCCTGCAGACGCTCACCACGCTCGACCTCGGCCCGTCCCAGATCGACATCGGCATGCTCGCCGCGACCTACAAGTGCGACGACCGCGGGCTCTCGGTGGCCGACTTCACCGCCGAGGCCGTCGCCGGCGCGACGGGTGAGAACAAGATCGAGCGCCGCGAGGGACGCGACGTCGTCCTGTACGGGTTCGGCCGGATCGGCCGGCTCGTCGCCCGCCTGCTCATCGAGAAGGCGGGTTCGGGCAACGGCCTGCGGCTGCGGGCCGTCGTCGTCCGGCAGGGCGGCGCCCAGGACATCGTCAAGCGGGCCTCGCTGCTGCGCCGGGACTCGATTCACGGCCAGTTCCAGGGCACGATCACCGTCGACGAGGCGAACAGCACGATCATCGCCAACGGCAACGAGATCAAGGTGATCTACGCGGGCGACCCGTCGGAGGTCGACTACACGGCGTACGGCATCAAGAACGCCATCCTCATCGACAACACCGGCAAGTGGCGCGACCGCCAGGGCCTGTCGCAGCACCTGCGTCCGGGCATCGACAAGGTCGTCCTGACGGCGCCGGGCAAGGGCGACGTCCCGAACATCGTCCACGGCGTCAACCACGACACGATCAAGCCCGACGAGCAGATCCTGTCCTGCGCGTCCTGCACCACCAACGCGATCGTGCCGCCGCTGAAGGCGATGGCGGACGAGTACGGCGTCCTGCGCGGGCACGTGGAGACCGTCCACTCGTTCACCAACGACCAGAACCTGCTGGACAATTACCACAACTCCGACCGCCGTGGCCGTTCGGCGCCGCTCAACATGGTGCTCACCGAGACCGGCGCCGCCTCCGCCGTCGCAAAGGCGCTGCCCGACCTCGAGGCGAGGATCACCGGCAGCTCGATCCGCGTGCCGGTGCCGGACGTCTCGATCGCGATCCTGAACCTGCGGCTCGCCCGCGAGACCACCCGCGAGGAGGTCCTCGACTACCTGCGGAACGTCTCGCTGACCTCGCCGCTGAAGCGCCAGATCGACTTCATCAGCGCCCCCGACGCGGTCTCCAGCGACTTCATCGGCTCGCGTCACGCCTCGATCGTCGACGCCGGTGCCACGAAGGTGGAGGGTGACGACGCCATCCTCTACCTCTGGTACGACAACGAGTTCGGCTACTCCTGCCAGGTGATCCGCGTCGTCCAGCACGTGTCCGGGGTGGAGTACCCGACGTACCCGGTGCCCGTGAGCTGACGTGAGATGAGCCGGGCCCCGCGCCGGACGACCGCCGGCGCGGGACGGCGACAGCCGTACGCGGTGCCCGTCCCGGAGAGGGGGCGGGCACCGCGTACGGCTGTCGTGGGGTGTCCGGGGTTCGTGGCGGAGGCGGGACTCCGACGGCCGGGGTGTCCGTCAGGCCGCCTGGACCAGCTGCGCCCGTCCGAACAGCAGGGCGTATCCGTCGGGGAGCCGGCGGATGATGCGGGAGGTCAGATCGTCGCCGGCGAGGCGTGCGACGACACCGAGGACCGAGCCGGTGTCCCAGCGCGTGGTGGCCGGGGAGCCGCCGGTGCGTTCGGCGAGGTCCTTCACGAACCCCCAGCCGCTGAGCGGCTTGCCGGAGGGGATCTGCGAGGCGAGGAAGGCGGCCGCCTCCCGGGGCAGGAGGGCGGCGAGCTCGACGCGCTCGTCACCCGTCAGCTGCCGGCCGAGCGCTTCGAGGACGTGGCGGACGACGTCCTCCGCCCGTCGGCGGGTGGGGTAGGCGCCCTCGTAGCGCACCCTTTCCAGCATCTGCTCGAAAGTGACGGCCGCCGCCGGCGCTGCCGGAGGCGTGGGGGGCGCGGCGGGAGAGAGGAGGGTCATGTGAGGTGCGACGTCTTTCCTTGCGTGGGCCGATGTCGGGCGTGGACCGGGTGTGTGTGGGGGGCGGGCCGACGTCCTCATGTCGAGGCGTCCTCATGGGGAGGGAAGGCCCGTGGCGCCGGGGCGCCGGGGCGGAACCCTGGGCGAGCCGCCCCGAGCCGCCCCGAGCCGCAACGGCGGGCGTACGACCGGTTGTTCAGCCGTCGAGTTCCCTGCGCTTCCCGCTGCCGCGGACGCTGATCTTCCGGGGCCTGGCGCGCTCGGTGATCGGGATGCGCAGGGTGAGGACGCCGTCCTCGTAGTCGGCCGTGATGTGCTCGGTGTCGAGGGTGTCGGCCAGGACGACCTGGCGGGAGAAGACACCCAGCGGCCGCTCGGACAGTTCCGTCTGCGCGTTCTCGGACCTCGCGAGGGGGCGCCGTTCGGCCCGCACCGTCAGCATGTTGCGCTCGACGTCGATGTCCAGCGCGTCGGGGTCGATGCCGGGCAGGTCGAAGGCGATCACGTACTGGTCGCCGTCGCGGTAGGCGTCCATCGGCATCGCGGAGGGGCGGGACCACGTCCCCGGACCCATCAGGTGCTGGGCCAGCCGGTCGAGTTCACGGAACGGGTCGGTGCGCATCAACACGGGAAACACCTCCAGAAGGTTCAGGCAGTTGCTGCCAATGCGCTTCACCTGACTCCGTTGTAGCATGTCATCCATACGACGACAAGTGAGATGTCATCCGATTGATGACGATCGGGTCCGGCGGGCGGTCAGCGGGTCTGCGGAAGTGCGGAGCCGCCGTCTGCGGAGCCGCTCGACGAAGGAGACGAAGGAGAAGAAGGAGAGGCGATGAACGACGACAGCACCCCGGCTCCGGCCTCCTTCATGGCGGCGGCCACGGCTTTGGAGGCCATCGCGCGGGCCATGCGGACGGCCCGCGCCGCCGACGCCTCCTCCACGGACGACCCCGAGCAGGCGATGGCGGCGCTGCTGCTTCTGCGTGAGGTGCGCGAGCAGCTCGCCGACTGGGAACCGGGTCTGATCGAGACGGCCCGGGAGGCGGGCGCCAGCTGGGCGGACCTCGCCCGGCCGCTCGGTGTCTCCAGCCGTCAGGCGGCCGAGCGGCGGTACTTGCGCGTACGGCCCGGGGAAGCCGGTACGACCAAGGAGCAGCGGGTGCGGGCCACCCGCGACCGGCGGGCGGCGGACCGCTCCGTCGCGTCCTGGGCCCACGACCACGCCGCCGCACTGCGCCAGCTCGCCGGGACGATCACGGACCTGCCCGACCTTCCCGCGGCGGCGACGGACGCGCTGAGCGACCTCCGGGCGGCGCTGGGGGACAGTGATCCGGCCCGTCTGCTGGACCCCCTCACGGCGGCGGGGCCGCACCTGCGCACCGTGCATCCCGAACTCGCCGACCGGGTCGGTGACATCGGCCGCCGTACCCGGCTGATGCGAGAGACCGAACAGCGCCAGCGCTCCTCGGGCGCGCCGTAGGCACCCGCGGGGTCCGCGTCAGCGGGCGGAGTGCGTGAGCAGGTAGTCGATCGCCTGGGTGACGTCGTCCACGCTGTGATGGGGCACGGCGAGATCGTCGGGCCAGGGCCGCCCGCGGACCCAGATCGGCTGCAGTCCCGCCTTGTACCCGCCGGCGATGTCGTTCTCCGGGTCGTCGCCGATCATCCAGTCGTCGCGCGAGAGCTGGGTGCCGCACCGGGCCGCCGCCAGCTCGAAGAGGCGGGGATCCGGTTTGCGCACGTCGATGTCGCCGCTGGCCGCGATCCCGTCGATCAGGTCGGCGAGGCCGGTGGCGCGGATCTTGGCGCGCTGGATGTCGGACGGCCCGTTGGTGGCGACGCCGACGGTCCAGTCGGCGGCCCTGAGCCGGGCCAGGCTGTCGAGCACGGCGGGGCGGCAGGTGACGGCGGACGCCATGCGGTCGATGTACGCGCGCCACAGGTCCGCGGCGGACTCGTCCAGGTTGAAGAGCTCCCGGAGCCGGGCGAAGTCCTCCGGGCCCGCCCGGTCGGCGAGCTGCGTGAGCATCCAGTGCTCGACGTCGGGCCCGTAGCCGCGCGTGCGAGTCAGCTCGCCCACGGCCTCGGCGAACGCGGAACGACGGTCGACCAGGGTCCCGTCCAGGTCGAAAAGAGCCAGGCGCATGCGGTGACCTTAGCCTGGTGCGTCTCCTGCGTCCGTGAAGGTTCACGCCGACGTGCGGGCGCGGTCCAGGCGCTCGACGCCCGCGGCCGGCGTTCCGGGATCACGCGGGTCTTCGGCGGGCGAACCGGGCTCGGGCGCCGACCGCTTCCCGGTTCACCGCGATGGCCGCGATGGCCGCGGGCCGGGTTCCGGGACGGGGTGCGGGGTTTGCCGGTGGCCGCCTCCGGTGTCCGCGTGCGTGTCCGTCCCGGTGGGGGCCGTCGGTTCCGTCGCCACGAGGACCACCTGGTCCTCGGCCCGCCACTCGCGCTGTTCCGCCTTGGGCGGATTGAGCCGGACCCCGTGGTCGGGCGGCTGCCTCCGCAGGTCGTGACGGCGGTAGCCGATGGCGCACTCACCGCGGTCGCGCGCGGCGGCCACGACGGTCGCGAAGGTGGCCACGCCGCCCGGCCCGACATGGTGCCCGCCGGTTCTTCCGGGGCCGTTCGGCGATCCCGCGCACCGTCCCTCAGCTGCGCAGGACGCCCGCGAGGTACGCACCCAGGGCGGTGGTGACCGGCGGGTGGAGCCGGGCGCCCGGATACCCGTCGGGCCGCACCACGCCGCGGGGCGCGGCGCTGCGTCCGCGCGGCGGGCTCGGCGCCGAAGGCCGGGCGGGAGAAAACCCGGTGACCCGCTCCCGCCCGCTTCCCTACACTCGCCACACACCGTGCGCCACCACACGTCCGCAGCGCACGCCGTGACGAACGAGGGGAGCCGGGCCGTGCGTTGCCGCACCGCTGTCGTCGCTTCCCGGTCACGCTACGAGGTGATCCTCGTGTCCTCGTCCGCCCGGTGCCCGCTGCGCGGCCGGCACCGGACGTCCGTGACGAACGCCTGACCTGACACACAGTCACCTGGCGCGGCGCGCCCTGCGGGGCCGCGCCGCGCCGGGCGTCTCCGCAGCCCCGACCCCGGTAGCTCACAGGCGGCTTCGTCCGGGAACAGCGCCGCCCCTTTCCAGAGCGCCCGAAAGGCCCGAGCCGTGCGCACCGACCTGCACCCGCACCCGACCGTCCCGCTGACCGCCGTCCGCAATCTGGGCATCCTCGCCCACGTCGACGCCGGGAAGACCACCGTCACCGAGCGGATCCTCTTTCTCACCGGAGCCACCCACAAGCGCGGCGAGGTCCACGACGGCACGACCGTCACCGACTTCGACCCGCAGGAACGCGACCGGGGCATCACCATCTTCGCCGCGGCCGTGAGCTGCGACTGGGACGCCCACCGGATCAACCTGATCGACACCCCGGGCCACGTCGACTTCTCCGACGAGGTGACGCGCTCGCTGCGCGTGCTCGACGGCGCGGTCGCGGTGTTCGACGCCGTCGCGGGCGTCGAGCCGCAGAGCGAGGCGGTGTGGCGGCAGGCCGACCGGTACGGGGTCCCGCGCATCGCGTTCGTCAACAAGCTGGACCGTGCGGGTGCCGACCTCGACTCGGCGGTCGCGTCGATCCGGGAACGTCTGCATCCGGCCCCGCTGGTCGTCCAGTTGCCGATCGGTACGGAGGACGGCTTCACCGGGGTCGTGGATCTGCTGCGCATGCGGTCCCTGGTGTGGGCCGACGGCGGGGACACGGCCGAGGAGGGGCCCGTACCGGACGCGCTGCGCGACGAGGCGGGGCGCCGCCGCCGGCTGCTGGAGGAAGCGGTGGCGGAGCTGCACCCGCTCGCCCTGGAGGAGTTCTGCGCGGGCTCGACGCTCTCCGCGGACACGCTGAGGTCGGCGCTGCGCGACCTGACCCGCAGCGGTGACGGCGTGGTCGTGCTGTGCGGCTCGGCCTACCGCAACCGGGGCATCGAACCCCTGCTGGACGCCGTGGTCGCCTATCTGCCCTCGCCGCTGGACGTACCCGCGGCGCGGGGCACCTGGGACGGCAAGGAACAGGAACGGGCCGCCGACCCGGCGGCACCGCTCGCGGCCCTGGCGTTCAAGGTCGAGGCGACCGCCATGGGACGGCTGACCTTCCTGCGCCTGTACTCGGGAACGATCCGGACGGGAGACACGGTGTGGAACGCGACTGCACGGCGCACCGAACGCGTCGGCCGGGTGCTGCGTGTGCAGGCCGGCCGCCACACCCCGCTGGACCGGGCGGTGGCCGGTGACATCGTCGCGGTGATCGGGCCGAAGGCCGCGCGCGCCGGATCGACCCTGTGCGCCGCCGGAGCGCCGCTGGTGCTCGAACCGCCGACCGTGGCCGACCCCGTGGTCTCCGCGGCCGTCGAGGCGTGCGCGGGCACGGACACCGACCGGCTGGCGTCGGTGCTGGCGCGACTGGTGGAGGAGGACCCCTCACTGGTCGTCAGGACCGAACCCGAGACCGGCCAGACGACGCTGTCCGGCATGGGCGAACTGCATCTGGAGGTGGCCGTGGAGAAGATCCGCCGCGCCCACGGGCTGGACGTCCGGGTCGGCCGGCCGAAGGTGGCGCTCCGGGAGACCGTCGTCCGGGGCGTGGGCGGACTGGTGTACCGGCACGTCAAACAGGACGGCGGCGCCGGTCAGTTCGCCCATGTCGTCCTCGACGTGGAACCGATGGAGGCGGGCAGCGGCGCGGACGCCGGGGGCAGTGCGACGGGCTTCGCGTTCCGGTCGGCCGTCGTCGGCGGCCGGGTGCCCCAGGAGTACGTCCGTGCGGTGGAGGCAGGCTGCCGTGACGCGCTGGCGGAGGGGCCGCTCGGCGGTCACCCCGTGACAGGACTGCGCGTGGTGCTGACCGACGGGGCGACGCACGCGAAGGACTCCTCGGAGATGGCGTTCCGGGCCGCCGGCCGGTTCGCGCTCCGGGAGGCCCTGCGCGCGAGCACGATGGCCCTCCTGGAGCCGGTGGCCGACGTCACGGTCACCGTGCCGGTCGACGCCGTGGGCGGTGTGCTCGGCGATCTGGCCGCGCGTCGCGGCCGGGTCTCCGGCTCGGCCACGCGCGGGGGAGCTGCGGTGATCACCGCCACCGTGCCGCTGGCCGAACTGTTCGGCTACGCGACGCGGCTGCGCGGCCGGACCCGGGGCCGGGGAGTCTTCACCGCCCGGCCCGCCGGCTACGCCCCGGCCCCGGGCTCGGCGTCCCGCACGGCACCGACCCGGTGACGTCGCGGCGGTCCCGCCCCCGCACGGGCGGGACCGTCCTGCCGGGACCGGCCACACGGGTCTCCGTACACCCCTCGGGGACCGGCCACACCCCGGTCTCCGTACGCCCCTCGGGGACCGGCCACACCCCGGTCTCCGTACGCCCCTCGGGGACCGGCCACACCGGTTTCCGTACACCCCTCGGGGACCCCGTTGCCGCAGGTCGCGCCGGTCACGCCGGGTGACGGCGGGCGCAGGCCGGAGCTGAGCGCCCCATGTGCGAGCAGACGGACGCCCCGGCCCCGGCGGTCGTCGCTCTCGTGTCCGCCGGCGGTGGCACCGTCCGGGACGGGTGCTCTCACGCGGCGGTCCCGAGGACCTCCTCGGCCACCCGCCTGTCGAGCGCCGAGCGGACCAACGCCGCCGCGAGGACGGCCGGTTCGGTGTTCCCGGCGAGTTCGACCAGCCGGCCGGGATCCTCGGGAAGGCCGAGCCGCCCTGCGCCCTGCAGGGCCTTGCCGTCGACGTACGGTGCCGTCTCGGGCCAGACGCGCTGGACCTCGCGCAGGAAGATGTCCGCGCCCGTGGGCCCGATGCCGGGCACCTCCCGCAGGAGCGCGCGCAGCCGGGACAGGTCGCCGTCGGCCTCGTCCCGCAGGCGCCGCAGATCGCCGCCCCAACGCTCCGTCAGCAACCGCGCGCCGTCCCCGAGTTGGGTCGCCGTGCGCTCGTCGTAGCGCCGGTAGCCGCCGGCGCCGAGCGCGACGACCCGCGTGTGCCGGTCCGCCGCGGCCATCCGTCGGGGATCCCGCAGTCCCGCGTCGTACAGGGCGCGGGCGGTCGCCACGGCGACGGAGGCACGGATGCGCGCGCTCAGCAGGCCGGCCAGCACGAGGGTGCGGTACAGCGGCTGGGGGCTGTTCCGCAGCGTGATGCCCGCTTCCTCCGCGTACGTGCGGCCGTACGAGGCGACGAGCCGCTCGATCACGCGGCGCTGCCCGTCGGTCACGTCCCGGCTCCCTGGGGCGGCCGGAGCGCGTCGTGTCCGAGGGTCATCAGCCGGTGGCGCCGCCGCTCGTCCCCGGCCAGAGACCCCTTCGCCCCGTCCGTCTCGGCGGTGACGGTGTCCACCACCTCGTACATGACGCGGACGTCGTCGTCGGTGAGGTCCGTGCGCCGCTTCTGGAGCAGGGCCAGGACGTGCTGCCCGGTGGGCGCGCCCGCGTGCTCGGGCGCCGGCTCCGCGTTCTCGTCGGCGTCGCGGATCCGCAGCCACGCCGCAAGCTCCTGGGAGGTCATGTTCACCACACGGTGGAACTCGGCCCACAGCGCGTCGAGTTCGAGGGCGTCGGTCACGGTGTGACTCCTTCCGGTCGCTTCCGGGGACGAGGGTCCGTGGACGCGCCCGGCTCCCGCGGGGGCCCGGTCCCCACGCGCGGGTGCCCAGGACGGATGGGCGGAAACCGCTCTGATCGTTTCCGGGCGGGGAGGGGCGGGCAGGGCCCCGAAGGGCCTTCCCAGCGGGCGGGCGGCCGTCTATAGTCAAAAACTAGCAGTGCTAATTAACGGGGTCCTCGTCATCACGCCCCGTCCCAGTCCGGTGTCCGTCAGGAGTCATGCCGTGCGTCCCGTCCACTTCGCGGCCGCCCGCCGCACCCCCATCGGCAAGCTGCGCGGAGCCCTCTCCGCCGTACGCCCCGACGATCTCGCCGCGGCCGTGCTCCGCGCGCTCCTCGCCGATGCGCCCGCCCTCGACCCGGCCCGGATCGACGACGTCTACTGGGGCGCCGCCAACCAGGCGGGCGAGGACAACCGCAACGTCGCCCGCATGGCCGCCCTGCTCGCCGGACTCCCCGACACCGTGCCCGGCGCCACCGTCAACCGGCTGTGCGCCTCCGGCCTGGAGGCCGTCACCACGGCCGCCCGCACGATCGCCGCGGGCGAGGCCGACATCGTGCTCGCCGGCGGGTCCGAGTCCATGAGCCGCGCCCCGTTCGTGCTGCCCCGCCCCGACGAGGCCCTGCCGCACCGCATCGAGACCGTCGACACCCGGCTCGGCTGGCGCCTGGTCAACCCGGCGATGAAGGACCTGCACGGCGTGCTCTCCATGGGCGAGACCGCCGAGGAGGTCGCCGAACGGTACGGCGTCCCGCGCCGACGCCAGGACGAGTTCGCCCTGCGCAGCCACCAGCGCGCCGCGGACGCCCGCAAGAACGGGTACTTCGACGCCGAGCTGCTGCCCGTGACCCGGCCCGACGGAGTCGTCGTCGACACCGACGAGTGCGTCCGCGAGGACACGTCGTACGAGAAGCTGGCCCGCCTCAAGCCGGTGTTCCGCCCCGGCGGCACGGTCACCGCGGGCAACGCCTCACCGATGAACGACGGCGCCGCCGGGCTCCTCCTGGTCAGCGAGGACGCCCTGCGCGAACTGGGGCTGGAATCCCTCGGGCGGTACGTCGCCGGGGCCTCCGCGGGCGTCCACCCGGACGTCATGGGCATCGGACCCGTGCCCGCCACCGAGAAGGTGCTCGGACGCGTCGGCTGGACGGTCGCCGACCTGGAGGAGGCCGAGTTCAACGAGGCGTTCGCCGCCCAGGCCCTGGCCTGCGTGGACCGGCTCGGCATCGACCCGGAACTCGTCAACCCGACGGGCGGCGCCATCGCACTCGGCCACCCGCTGGGCTGCTCGGGAGCCCGCATCCTCACCACCCTGCTCCACCGCATGCGGCGCTCCGGCGCGGCACGAGGCCTCGCCACGATGTGCGTCGGCGTCGGACAGGGGAGCGCGGTGCTCGTCGAGCGCCCCTGAGAGCCCCGGGACGCCACCGCAGAACGACCTGGTCCAGAGCCGCACCAGCACGGAAACGGAGTACTCCTCCATGGCAACCCTGTCCCTCGCCGCGATCCTCGCCGAGAACGCCCGCCGCCGCCCCGGACGGACGGCGCTCGTCGAGGGCGAGCTGCGCCTCACCTTCGCCGAGGTCTGGCAGCGCGCCCTCGCCCAGGCCGGCGCCCTCGTCGGACTCGGCGTACGGCCCGGGGACCGGGTGGCGCTGATGGCACCCAACACGGCCGAGTTCCCGCAGGCCTACTACGCGATCGCGGCGGCGGGCGGCGTGGTCGTCCCCGTCCACCTGCTGCTGTCGGCCTCCGAGGTCGAGCACGTCCTGAAGGACAGCGGCGCCACCCTGCTGCTGTGCCACCCGGCGCAGGCGGAGACCGGCACGGCGGCCGCGCGCACCGCGGACGTCCCGGTCGTCACCCTCGGCGCCGAGTTCGAGACGCTCGCCGCGCGGGCCGAACCGCTGCCGTCGTACGTCGGCCGCCAGGCCGACGACCCCGCCGTCGTCTTCTACACCAGCGGCACGACCGGCGTCCCCAAGGGCGCCGTGCTCAGTCACTTCAACCTGGTGATGAACGCGACCGTCAACGCCTTCGACGCCAACGACATCCGCCCCGACGACATCGCCCTCGGCGCGCTCCCGCTCTTCCACGCGTTCGGCCAGACCGTCTCCATGAACTCCACCTGGCGTGCGGGCGCCACCCTCGTCCTGCTGCCGCGCTTCGACGCGGCCCGCGCCGTCGAGCTGATGGTGAAGGAAGGGGTGAACACCTTCCACGGCGTGCCGACGATGTTCGTCGCGCTCGCCGCCGTCGCGGCCTCGATGGACAAGCTCCCCGACCTGCGTGTGTGCGTCTCCGGCGGCGCCTCACTGCCCGTCGCCGTCCTGGAGCGCTTCGAGGAGGCCTTCGGCGCGACGGTCTACGAGGGGTACGGGCTGTCGGAGACCTCGCCGACCGCGACAGTGAACCAGCCCCTCTTCGGCACCAGGCCCGGCACCATCGGCCATCCCCTGTGGGGCGTCGACGTCGAGATCGCGCGCGCCGAGGTCGAGGGCCGCATCGAACTGCTGCCGCCGGGGGAGCTCGGCGAGGTCGTCATCCGCGGCCACAACGTCTTCTCCGGATACCTGGGCCGGCCCGAGGCGACCGCCGAGGCCGTCGTCGACGGCTGGTTCCGCAGCGGAGACCTCGGCACCAAGGACGACGACGGCTTCCTGCGGATCGTCGACCGCAAGAAGGACGTCATCATCCGCGGCGGCTTCAACGTCTACCCGCGAGAGGTCGAGGAGGTCCTGGCCCGCCACCCCGGCATCGCCCAGGTCGCGGTCATCGGCCTGCCCGACGAACTGCACGGCGAGGAGGTGTGCGCGGTCGTCGTCCGCGCGCCGGGAGCCGCGCCGGACGCCGCGGGGATCACCGAGTGGTCCAAGGAGCACCTGGGCCGGCACAAGTACCCGCGGCGGGTGGAGTTCGCCGACGAGCTGCCGCTCGGCCCGAGCATGAAGGTCCTCAAGCGGGAGCTGCGGGTGCGGTACACGAGGTGACGGCGGCGGGCGCGGCCACCTGACGGGACGCTCCCGGCCCGGCGGGAACACGGGGGCATAGCATCGGTTCCCGCATGAACACGATGACGCTCTGGCACATATCGCTCTGGGAGTTCGCCGCCCTCGCCGCGGCGGCCCTGCTCGTAGGCTTCTCGAAGACCGCGGTGAGCGGGGCCAACACAATCAGCCTGGCCGTCTTCGCCGCCGTCCTGCCGGCCCGCGCCTCCACCGGCGTGCTCCTGCCCCTCCTGATCGTCGGTGACGTCCTCGCCGTCCTCACCTACCGGCGGCACGCCCACTGGCCCACGCTGTGGCGGCTGTTCCCCGCCGTCGCCGCGGGTGTCGTCCTCGGCACGCTCTTCCTGGCGCGGGCCGACGACGGGATCGTACGGACGTCCATCGGCGCGATCCTGCTGTTCATGGCGGCGGTCACGCTGTGGCGCCGCCGGACCGCGGACCGGGACCCCGACTCCGTCGTCACGCGGACGGGCCGGATCAAGGCGCGGTCGTACGGGGTCCTCGGCGGCTTCACCACGATGGTCGCCAACGCCGGCGGTCCCGTGATGTCGCTCTATCTGCTGTCCGCCGGCTTCCGCAAGCTGGGCTTCCTCGGCACCTCCGCCTTCTTCTTCCTCATCGTCAACGTGTCCAAGGTGCCCTTCAGCGTCGGGCTCGGCCTGATCGACGGGAACTCGCTGCTGCTCGACGCGGCGCTCGCCGCCTTCGTGCTGCCGGGTGCCCTCATCGGCAAGTGGGCCGTCGACCGCATCGACCAGCGCCTGTTCGAGCAACTCGTGATCGCCGCGACGATCGTCGGAGGCGTCCAGCTGCTGCTGCGCTGAGCCGCGCAGGCAGCACCTCACGGACCGTCGTCCAGGCGCTCCCCGTACGCTCGGCGCCATGTCCCCGCACATCCTGGTCCTCGGCGGTACGACCGAGGCACGCGAGCTCGCCGCCCGCCTCGCGGCGCATCCCGGAGTGCGGGTGACGACGTCGCTCGCCGGACGCGTGTCCCGGCCGGGCGCGCTCGACGGGGACGTCCGCGTCGGGGGGTTCGGCGGGGCACAGGGGCTGGCGTCCTGGCTGCGCGAGCACCGGGCGGACGCCGTCGTCGACGCCACCCACCCCTTCGCCGCGGGCATCACGGCGAACGCGGCGCGGGCCGCCGCGACGGCCGGTGTCCCGGCCGTCGTCCTGCGCCGCCCGGGCTGGCACCCGGAACCCGTCGACCGCTGGCACCCCGTCGCGTCCCTCGACGAAGCCGCCGCGGCCCTGCCCCCGCTCGGCCGCCGGGTCTTCCTCACCACCGGCCGACTGGGCCTCGCCGCCTTCGCGCGGCTGTCCGCACACCACTTCCTCGTCCGCTCGGTGGAGGCACCCCGGCCGCCGATGCCGCCGCACACGCGGGTGCTGCTGGCCCGCGGCCCGTTCACCGTGTCCGACGAGCGGGCCCTGCTGCGCGAACACCGCATCGACGTCCTGGTGACGAAGGACAGCGGGGGAGCCGCGACCTCGGCGAAGCTCACCGCCGCGCGCGAACTCGCCCTCCCGGTCGTCGTCGTACGCCGTCCGCCGCTGCCCGCCGGGGTCGTCGCGGTGCCGGACGTGGCCGGAGCCCTGGACCGGCTGGACCTCGGCCCGCGGTGACGGACCGCGGAGCCCGGCGAGGGACGGTGCCTGCCGGTCGCCCCGTCTCCGTGCGCAGGCCCCGGTGCCCGGGTCCGGCCGGGGCGGACCCGGGCGCCCACCCGCCGACGCCTGCGCCTACCCGCGCGGACGCCTGCGCAGCAGATACGTGTCCATGATCCAGCCCTTGCGCTCCCGGGCCTCCGCGCGCAGGCGCTCGATCCGCGGGGCCGCCTCCGCCAGGGGACCCGAGTCGAGGATCTCGTCCGGGGTGCCGATGTAGGCGCCCCAGTAGATGTCGATGTCCTGGTCGGCGTACTGCCGGAAGGTCTGGTGGGCGTCGAGCATCACCACGACGTCGTCCACGTCCTCGGGGAAGCCCTCCGCCAGCCGGCGCCCCGTGGTGATCTGGACGGGCCGCGCGACGCGGTTCAGGCCCGTGCGGTGCCTGGCGACGAGCGCCGAGACGCTGCTGATGCCGGGCACCACGTCGTACGTGAACTCCACCGCGCCCCGGCCGAGGATCTCCTCCAGGATGCCGAGCGTGCTGTCGTACAGCGCGGGATCGCCCCACACCAGGAAGGCGCCGCTCTCGTCCTCGCCCAGCTCCTCGGCGATCAGCCGCTCGTAGATCTCCGCGCGGGCGCTGCGCCAGTCCCCCACGGCGGGCGAGTACGCCGCACCCCCGGCGGCCCGGTCCCGGTCCGGATCGCGCGCCTCGACCAGCCGGTACGTCCCCTCCGGCACGTGCGCGTCGAGGATGTCACGGCGCAGCCCGACGAGGTCGGACTTCACCTCGCCCTTGTCCAGGATGAAGAACACGTCCGTGCTCCTCAGCGCCCTGACCGCCTGCAGGGTCAGCTGCTCGGGATCGCCCGCCCCAATACCGATGACATGTATCTTTCGCACGCACCGAGTCTGCCGCACGCCGCGGGCACCCGGCGCACCGCGTCCGCGGAGCGGTCCCCGGCGCCGCGCGGACCGCCACCACCGATCCGGACCCGGAATCCCGCACCGCCGACTCCGGAATCCCCGAACCGTCGGCCCCGGTCTACCGGGTCCCGGCCCCGGTCCCGGTCAGCCTGGGCGCCCGCTCCCCGGCGTCGACCGCCGTCCCGGCCCGCTCCACGCCGCCCGCCAACTCCCGTGCCCAGTCGGCGAGTTCCGTTAGGGCCATCCCGTACGGCCGAGGCCGGCCCGTCTCGGCGGCCCACTGCTCGACGGCCCCGGCGCCACGCCGCAGCAGCCGGGCGCCGCCCGTCGTGTTGCCCCGGGCCGCGTGGGTGAGCCCCACCGCGAGCTGGGCCAGCCCGCGCCACAGCCCGCGCTCCTCCTCGGGGCCCGACTTCCAGGCGTCCTCGAAGACCTCGTGCGCGTGGAACGGCTTGCCCGCGTCCAGCAGCGCCTGCGCCTGCGCGACCGTCTCCGCAGGAGTGCGCACGACCCCTTCCGGCTGCCGCTCCACCCCGTCCGCGCCGTACGGCAGGGGGCGGCCCAGCCCGTCCCGGGGCCGGGCGTTGCGTGCCCGTCCCTCCGCGTCCCGGTCGCGTCCGTCGTCCGTCCGGCCCTCAGAAGTCCCGGTCATCCTCCGATTGTCCCGCCCGGGGCGCGGCGCCGCCCCGGCGCCCCCTTCGGACCCGCCGCCGACGTGCGGTAAAGTTCTGTACGCGCCGTTCCGCGGGTCACCTCGGAAGGCGCACCGGGACGTGGCGCAGCTTGGTAGCGCACTTGACTGGGGGTCAAGGGGTCGCAGGTTCAAATCCTGTCGTCCCGACGGTGTCGACCAGCGGGTTTGCCGATATGGCAGACCCGCTGGTCTGCGTTGTACGGGGCGCGTGACGAGCCGGTGACCGGCCCTGCCCACCTCCCGTGAGTGGCGTGAAACCGCCGCAAGGCGGGCCGCCGGCCGCGAAAACGCTTGGACCGTGCCGGCGGCGCCGCGACACACTGCGGTTCCCGGACCGCCGGGACGTGCGTGTCGGAGCCGGCGCGAGGCGTGTGACCGTCGTCGTCACCCCTCCCCTCGCCGGCGGACGACCCCGGGGGCGGTCGCCGTACGACGACACGGGGGGTGGGATGGGACCGGTCATGTCGCGTGGGACTCCGCCCGGAAAAGGTGCGGTGTCCCTCGCACTTCGTTTCCACGGACGGGAGTTGGCCCGGCTGCGGTGGCTGGCGGTGCCCGCCGTGCTGCTGCCGGCGCTGGGCAACATCGGCCTCAACTACCTCGCGCCGCTCGTCGTCGCCAAGCTCGTCGGCCGCATCGCCGGGGACGCCGGAGTGGGCCTCGGCCAGACCCTGCCCTACGTACTCGGCTTCGCCGGCGTGCTGCTGCTCGCCGAGCTGCTGTGGCGCATCGGCCTGCACTGCCTGAACCGTGTCGACGCCCTCGGTATCGAGCACCTGTACGTCATCGGCATGGACGAGCTGTTCGCCAAGGACGCCGCCTTCTTCCACGACAACTTCGCGGGGTCGCTGACGAAGCGGGTCCTGAGCTTCGCCTCCCGCTTCGAGGAGGGCGTCGACACCCTGACGTTCTCGGTCGTGGGCAGCCTCGTACCGCTGATCTTCGGATCGGTGGTGCTGTGGCACGGTCGCCGGCATGGACCGGCTCGTCGTCCTGGACCGCGGACGGATCGTGGAACAGGGCACTCACCAGGAGCTGCTCGCCCGCGGCGGCACCTGCGCGAAGCTGTGGCAGCACCAGTCGGGCGGCTTCCTCGCCGACAGCCCCGCGCGGGCCCGGCTGCCCTGACCGCGAGGACCCGGGCGGTCGGGGCAGCCGCCGGAGTGGTCTGCTTCACAGCGGGGGAGTGGGCCGCCTCACATGGCGCGGAACGGGCGGGGCCGACACCATGGTGCGCGTCACCGGCAGGCTGAAGGGATCCCGCATGTTCCGCAAGGTGCTGGTCGCCAACCGAGGTGAGATCGCGATTCGCGCGTTCCGTGCCGGCTATGAGCTGGGCGCGCGGACCGTGGCCGTCTTCCCGCACGAGGACCGCAACTCACTGCACCGGTTGAAGGCCGACGAGGCTTACGAGATCGGTGAGCCCGGGCACCCGGTGCGGGCGTATCTCTCCGTCGAGGAGATCGTCCGCGCGGCACGCAGGGCGGGAGCGGACGCGGTCTATCCGGGCTACGGGTTCCTCTCGGAGAACCCCGACCTGGCCCGCGCCTGCGAGGAGGCCGGCATCACCTTCGTGGGGCCGGGCACCGAGACGCTGGAACTGACCGGGAACAAGGCGCGCGCGGTGGCCGCCGCCCGCGCGGCCGGCGTGCCGGTGCTCGGCTCCTCGGCGCCCTCCACCGACGTGGACGAACTCGTCCGGGCCGCCGAGGACGTCGGGTTCCCGGTGTTCGTCAAGGCGGTCGCAGGCGGCGGCGGGCGCGGCATGCGCCGCGTCGAGGACCCCGCCCAGCTCCGCGAGTCCATCGAGGCCGCGTCGCGCGAGGCCGCCTCCGCGTTCGGCGACCCGACGGTGTTCCTGGAGAAGGCCGTCATCGAGCCCCGGCACATCGAGGTGCAGATCCTCGCCGACGGGCAGGGCAACGTCATCCACCTGTTCGAGCGCGACTGCTCGGTGCAGCGCCGCCACCAGAAGGTGATCGAGCTGGCCCCCGCGCCGAACCTGGACCCGGCGCTGCGCGAACGGATCTGCGCCGACGCCGTGCGGTTCGCCCGTGAGATCGGCTACCGCAACGCCGGCACCGTGGAGTTCCTCCTCGACCGCGACGGCAACCACGTCTTCATCGAGATGAACCCGCGCATCCAGGTCGAGCACACGGTGACCGAGGAGGTCACCGACGTCGACCTCGTGCAGGCCCAGCTGCGCATCGCCTCCGGTGAGACCCTGGCCGACCTCGGCCTCTCCCAGGAGACCGTCACCCTGCACGGCGCCGCCCTCCAGTGCCGGATCACCACCGAGGACCCGGCCAACGGCTTCCGCCCGGACACCGGCCGGATCAGCGCCTACCGCTCGCCCGGCGGCTCCGGGATCCGGCTGGACGGCGGCACCACCCACGCCGGTACCGAGATCAGCGCCCATTTCGACTCGATGCTGGTGAAGCTCACCTGCCGGGGCCGTGACTTCGACACCGCGATCGGCCGGGCCCGGCGTGCCGTCGCCGAGTTCCGCATCCGCGGCGTGGCGACGAACATCCCGTTCCTCCAGGCCGTGCTCGACGACCCGGACTTCCGGGGCGGCCGGGTCACGACCTCGTTCATCGAACAGCGTCCGCACCTGCTCACGGCACGCCACTCCGCCGACCGCGGCACGAAACTGCTCACCTATCTCGCCGACGTCACGGTGAACAAGCCGCACGGTGAACGGCCCGAGCTGGTCGACCCCACCACCAAGATCCCGGCCGTGCCGGCCGGGGAGCCGCCCGCCGGCTCCCGGCAGCGGCTCGTCGAGCTGGGCCCCGACGGCTTCGCCCGGTGGCTGCGCGCGTCACCGGCCATCGGCGTCACCGACACCACGTTCCGCGACGCCCACCAGTCACTGCTCGCCACCCGCGTCCGCACCAAGGACATGCTCGCCATCGCCCCCGTGGTGGCCAGGACCCTGCCCGAACTGCTGTCCCTGGAGTGCTGGGGCGGCGCCACCTACGACGTCGCGCTCCGCTTCCTCGCCGAGGACCCCTGGGAACGCCTGGCCGCACTGCGTGAGGCGGTGCCGAACATCTGCCTGCAGATGCTGCTGCGCGGCCGCAACACGGTGGGCTACACGCCGTACCCGACGGAGGTGACCGACGCCTTCGTGCAGGAGGCGGCGGCCACCGGCATCGACATCTTCCGGATCTTCGACGCGCTGAACGACGTCGGACAGATGCGGCCCGCCATCGACGCCGTACGGGAGACCGGGACGGCCGTCGCCGAGGTCGCCCTGTGCTACACCTCCGACCTGTCCGACCCGTCCGAGCGGCTGTACACCCTGGACTACTACCTCCGCCTGGCCGAGCAGATCGTCGAGGCGGGCGCCCACGTCCTCGCCGTCAAGGACATGGCGGGCCTGCTGCGCGCCCCGGCCGCCGCCACACTCGTATCGGCGCTGCGCCGCGAGTTCGACCTGCCGGTGCACATCCACACCCACGACACCGCGGGCGGCCAGCTCGCCACCTACCTCGCCGCGATCCAGGCCGGGGCGGACGCGGTCGACGGAGCGGTGGCGTCCATGGCCGGGACCACCTCCCAGCCGTCGCTGTCGGGCATCGTCGCCGCGACCGACTACTCCGAGCGGCCGACCGGGCTGAGCCTGCGGGCCGTGGGCGACCTGGAGCCGTACTGGGAGAGCGTCCGCAAGATCTACGCGCCCTTCGAGGCGGGCCTTGCCTCGCCGACGGGGCGGGTCTACCACCACGAGATCCCCGGCGGGCAGCTGTCCAACCTGCGCACGCAGGCCGTCGCGCTGGGCCTCGGCGACCGCTTCGAGGAGATCGAGGCGATGTACGCCGCCGCCGACCGGATCCTCGGCCACCTGGTGAAGGTCACCCCCTCGTCGAAGGTGGTCGGCGACCTCGCCCTCCACCTGGTGGGCGCCGGCGTCGACCCGGCGGACTTCGAGGCCCGCCCGGACCGGTTCGACATCCCGGACTCCGTCATCGGCTTCCTCCGCGGCGAGCTGGGCAATCCGCCCGGCGGGTGGCCTGAGCCGTTCCGCACCCGGGCGCTGGAGGGCCGTGCCGCGCCGAAGCCCCGGGAGGAGCTGACCGCGGACGACCGCGACGGTCTGGTGAAGGACCGGCGGGCGACACTCAACCGGCTGCTGTTCCCCGGGCCGACCCGCGAGTTCGAGACGCACCGGCAGACCTACGGCGACACCAGTGTGCTGGACAGCAAGGACTTCTTCTACGGGCTGCGTCCGGGCAAGGAGTACGCGGTCGACCTCGAACCCGGCGTCCGGCTGCTCATCGAGCTGGAGGCCGTGGGCGAGGCCGACGAACGCGGCATGCGCACCGTGATGTCGGCGCTGAACGGCCAGCTGAGGCCGATCCAGGTGCGCGACGCCGCCGTCTCCTCCGACATCCCGGCCACGGAGAAGGCCGACCGCGCCAACTCCGGACACGTCGCCGCGCCGTTCGCGGGAGTGGTGACGCTCGCCGTCGCCGAGGGGGACGAGGTCGAGGCCGGTGCCACGGTGGCCACCATCGAGGCGATGAAGATGGAGGCTGCGGTCACCGCCTCCAGGAGCGGCACGGTGTCGCGGCTGGCCATCAACCGCATCCAGCAGGTGGAGGGCGGCGACCTGCTCGTGGAGATCGCCTGACGTGCCGCCTGCCCGGTCGGCGGAGGCTGCCGTCCGTTACCGGGGCATGCGCGCGGTGAGTCGGTGAACCGGTTCCGGGGTACCGCCGACCCGATTGCGGCCGACGGGACCCGGAGCCGTGGGCGGGGCCGACGGGGTCCGCGGGCGCAGGCGGGCCGACTGGGCCCGGAGTCGTGGGCGGGGCCCGGGGTCGTGGACGGCGCGGCTCCGGCTATCCTGTGCGGCGTACCGGACACGGGGTGCCCCGCACGAGGGCTGAGAACACACCCGTCGAACCTGAACCAGTTCGCACTGGCGGAGGGATGTCTCATGTCGTTGCCGCGTGCCCGCGGCGAGGCGGCCGTCGCAGGCCCGCAGCGCGTCGTCACCGGGCGGATGCCCGCCGCCCCCGCCGGACCGTCCGCCGCACCGGCCCGTGTCCTGACCGTCGCCGGATCGGACTCCGGCGGCGGCGCGGGCATCCAGGCCGACCTGAAGACGATGCTGGCGCTCGGCGCACACGGGATGAGCGTGCTCACCGCGGTCACCGCGCAGAACTCCGTCGGTGTCCAGGGCGCCTGGGAGCTTCCGGCGGAGGCGGTGCGGGCGCAGTACCGCAGCGTCGTCGACGACATCGGCGTGCAGGCGGTGAAGACCGGGATGCTCGCCTCGCCCGAACTCGTCGCCACCGTGGCCGGGTTGCTGGCGGACACCGCCGCACCCGTGGTCGTGGACCCCGTGAGCGTGTCCAAGCACGGCGACCGGCTGCTCGCGGACGAGGCGCTGGACGCCGTACGTTCCGTACTGCTGCCGGTCGCGACGGTGGCGACGCCCAACCTCGACGAGGCGGCGCAGCTCACCGGCGTCCGTGCGACGGACGAGCGGGGCATGTCCGAGGCCGCGGAGCGACTGCTGTCCTACGGGCCGCGCTGGGTCCTGGTCAAGGGCGGGCATCTGCCGGGCGAGGCCGTGGACCTGCTCACCGACGGCACCGAGACCCACTGGCTGCGCGCCCCCCGCCACGACAACCGGCATACGCACGGCACCGGTTGCACCCTGGCCTCGGCCGTCGCCGTCGGCCTGGCGCAGGGGCGGACGGTGCCCGAGGCGGTGCGGCTGGCGAAGGACTACGTCACGGGCGCGATAGCGGCGGGCTTCCCGCTGGGCGCCGGCCTCGGCCCGGTCGACCACGGCTGGCGGCTGCGCGCGGGCCGCTGAGCCGCCGACCCGGGTGGTCCTCGCCGGGGCCCCGCGTCGTGTCCCGTCACCGGTGTCCGACGCCCCGGGTGCGGCAGGGCGCGCGGGATCCGCGGACGGGCCGGCGGGGCGTACGCCCTTGTCAGGGGCCCTCCCCAAAACCCCCTGTGGCGCCGAACGGGACCGGGCGTACGGCCTTGTCCCGGGCCGTCCGGAGACCCCCGTGGCGCCGAACGGGTGGACTCGGAGGAACGCGTACTGGACGAGGGGTGTACCCCGGGGAGCGGATGGTGACGTTGCCACTCGAACCCCTGACCAGGAAGAGGAGTCCCGTGCGACGTACCCCCTCCCGCCGCCTGTTCGCCGCATCCCTGCTGGTGGCGTCCGTCCTGGCGCCCATGACGGCGATTCCCGCCGCCGGTCACGCCGTGGCCGTCGACCGGCACGACAAGCACAGGACCCCGCCGGACGGCCTCGGCCGCAAACTAACCGCCAGACTGGACAAGGCCGTCGAGAAGGTCCGCCGCGAGGCAGGCATCCCCGGGGTCGTCGTCGGACTGTGGATGCCCGGCAAGGGGAACTACGTCCGGGCGACCGGAGTCGCCGACACCGGGACGGGCGAGCCGATGAGCACCCGCCAGTTCATCCGGATCGGCAGCGAGACCAAGACCTTCACGGTCACCGCGCTGCTCGAACTCGTCGACGACGGCCGGATCGGACTGGACGACCCGATCTCCGAGTACATCGACGGCGTGCCGAACGGCGACCACATCACCCTCAGGCATCTGGCCGAGATGCGCAGCGGTCTGTTCCCGTACAGCGCCGACCCGGACTTCGAACACGACCTGCTGAGCGACCCGAGCCGTTCGTTCACCCCGGAGGAGTTGCTCGCGTACGGCTACCGGCACGACAACACCTCCGCACCGGGGACGGAGTTCCAGTACTCCAACAGCAATCTCGTGCTCCTCGGCCTGGTGATCGAGAAGGTCAGCGGCCACCGCCTCGGCGACTTCATCGAGAAGCGGATCCTGCGGCCGGCCCACCTGCGCCACACGCTGTTCCCCGAGGACCACGAGTTCCCCGCGCCGCACGCGCGCGGCTACACCGACCAGACGCTGAGCGGTGAGGTGGAGGACTCCACGGACTGGAACCCCAGCTGGGCCTGGGCCGCCGGGCAGATGATCTCGGACCTGCGCGACCTGCGCCGCTGGGCGAAGATCGTGGCCACCGGCGAGCTGCTCAGCCCGAAGACCCAGGCACAACGGCTCAGAACGCTGCCGATCGGCGACCCCGGGACGAGCTACGGCCTCGGCATCTTCAAGTCCGGCGGCTGGATCGGGCACAACGGCTCCATCCCGGGCTACGAGACGGTGACCGTCCACCTGCCATCGAAGAAGGCCACGCTGGTGGTGATGATCAACACCGACATCCTCGTCGGAGAGCAGGAGCCGTCCTCGCTCGTCGCCCGGGCGGTCACCGAGATCGCGACGCCGAAGAACGTCTACGACCGTCCGGTCCCCTTGCGTTGAGCGCCCGCTGCCCGCTGCCCGCTGCCCGCTGACGCTGCCCGGTCCTGCGCGGGCGACCGGGCGGCGGGAGTTGTCCAGCCGCTCGCCGAGCAAGCCGGTCACGCTGCGCAAGCCGGTCACGCCGAGCAAGCCGGTCACGCTGCGCAAGCCGGTCACGCCGAGCAAGCCGGTCACGCTGCGCAAGCCGGTCACGCCGAGCATGCCGGTCAGGCTGCGCGCGGCCGGTGAGGCTGCGCACGGCTGGTGATGCCGCGCGCGGCCGTGTGACCGCGCGCCTCACCAACCCGCTTTCTCCCGACTCCGGTTGATCCTTCATCACTCCGACACCTGCCGCCTCTGGTGCTTTCGGCGACGGCCCGGAAAGCTGATCCGGGCATGTCAATGCGCCGCCCGATCCGCCCCCACCGCGGTCGACCAGGAGGACGTAGTGAAGAAGAACTCACGCACCCGCCGAGTCTCGGTGATCCTCGGCAGCGCGCTCGCGCTGGTCGTCGCCCTCCCGGGCAGCGCGCTCGCCGATCCGCCCACGGCCCTGCCGGCCAACGCGGACGGACTGGAGCAGACGTTCCAGCCGGCCTTCGACTACGACACGGACGGCTGCTACCCGACGCCGGCCATCGGTCCCGACGGGACCCTGAACCCCGGTCTCAACCCGTCCGGTGCCCTGAACGGGCAGTGCCGCGACTCCTGGGACCTCGACAACACCAACGGCTACGCGCGCGAGAAGTGCAACAACGGGTGGTGCGCGATCATGTACGGCCTCTACTTCGAGAAGGACCAGGCCCTGGCCGGCAGCAGCCTCGGCGGGCACCGTCACGACTGGGAGCACGTCGTGGTGTGGGTGCAGAACAACCAGGCCCAGTACGTCTCCACCTCCGCGCACGGCGGCTTCAGCGTCTACGGCCGCGACCGGATCCGGTGGGACGGCACCCACCCCAAGGTCGTCTACCACAAGGACGGCGTGCGCACGCACTGCTTCCGCCCGGCCAACTCCAACGACGAGCCGCCGGAGAACCACTCCCACGCCTGGCGCTTCCCGAGCCTCGTCGGCTGGAACGGCTACCCCGTCGGTCTCCGCGACAAGCTGAGCCAGGCCAACTGGGGCAGCGCCGTCTTCGGCCTCAAGGACGGCAACTTCAACGCGCACCTCGAAAAGGCCAAGCCGGCCGGCATCGCCTTCGACCCCAACGCCTGACGAGCACGCGCGGCGAGACCGGCCGTGCGCGTGCGGTAGGGTTCACCTGCGCGATCACGTGGGCCACCACGGGACGCGGCGGGACGTGGCGCAGCTTGGTAGCGCACTTGACTGGGGGTCAAGGGGTCGCAGGTTCAAATCCTGTCGTCCCGACTTTACGAAGTCGCAGGTCAAGGGGCCGTTTCAGGGAAATCTGAAACGGCCCCTTCCGTTTTTGGGACTACGGGAGGACCAGCACACTTCACAGGACGAAGCGCACTAGGCACGGGCCGCATCGCCCCGTCCTGGACCGGCAGGAGTGCGAGAGCGGGTTCGTACAGCTGCCGCCAGGGACGATGAGGGAGAGTCGCCGAGTACTACAGGCCGAGCCCGACGTTTGCGTTGGAGTTGGAGGCCGGTGGTTGGGGGCAGAGCCGCTCCACGGCGGCCCGCAGTTCGGCTTCGCAGAGATGGTGGGACAGCGCGGACCCGCCGATCATGTCCCACATGCGCCGAGCAATTTGTGGACTCGCGAAGTGGTCGCGCAGGACGGGAGATTGGGTCGCTTCGCGGGCCAGCAGCGTGATGAGTTCGGGGCTCGCCTCAGTGGCCGCATGCCAATGGACGGCGAGCGGGCCGGTGGTCGGAAGCAAGCCGGCTCGCGCAGCAGCGATCAGGGCCCGGCAGGTCTCCTGGGGATGCCACTGTTGGGCGCCGGACCTCTCGTAGGAGCCCACGGCTTCCGCGACCATGTCGGCCGACCAATCCGTGCGTGGCAACCACACGGATGCCCAGGCCACTGCGGCCGGATGTGCCACGGTGTTGGGCTGCAGCGCCGGGACCACGTCTGGGAGAAAGCGCTGGCCGTGGCACTCGTGTAGTGCCTGGGCCGCCCACCCTATGCCGGTCCAGTGTGCCTCTGCGTCCACTACCAGGTGGCGACCTGCCACCTGCTCGACGAGCCGTCCCACCGCCTGGGCCAGAGAGTCTGCGGATCTGTTCGCGACCTGGGTCACCTTCAGTAGCCTGCTCGCTTGATGAAGTCCCAGCGCATTTGCCAGGACGTCGATGTGCAATCCGAGTACATGGCCGAGGATCTCGTCGAACGCATCAGTCCCACCGGTCAGCCACAAAGCTTGCAGCAGACCGGGAACCTCTTGCAGATCCGACCGGAGACTCAGACGAAACCGATTGATCAGCCGATTGACATTGACGCTGGCGGCCAGTTGCTCGCCCCACTGCGGTTCCCACATGTGGGCGAGCGTCAGCATCTCATTGACCGCACGCGGACTGGCGAAGAGATGCATGGTGGACTCCCACCGTGTAGTGACCAAGGTGTGCATCCACTCGGTCTCCTCGGTGCGATTGGTCACCCCGAGCCGGGCCAGGGCGCGTCCTACGTTGCCCTGGACCATTGGGTTCTGCTCGAACTTGAAGGCTTCGACGAGCGTCCGCCAGCGCCTTCGTTCGTTCCGTAGGGCTTCGAGTTCCGCCTTGCCCAGTCCCGGTTTGCAGCGCTCAGCCTCGCTCAGCAGCTCGGCGGTGAGCGGCGGATGCACGACGCTGCGGAGAACAAGTTCCCGCAGATGGGAGAGGTCCTGTCCGCCGTGCGGCTGACTCAGGATGTTCACGGCCATGGCCGCTGCGCCCGGATCCAGGGTGCGGAGCTGCCCGAGTGCGGTCGTGAAGGCGCCGATGCTGCGGCCGACTTGAAGCCGCTCGGCCCAGTTCCAGTGGGGGTGCTGTTCCTTGAAGTAGCGGAGTACCAGCTCGGTTGCCTCGGCCCGGCCGCCGGCCCGCAAGGTGTCGGCCATCACATGGAGTTTCTGTGCCACGTTGCTCGCACTGCTCAGCAGCGGAGCGTGCACGGCCTTGTCCAGTTCGAGCCGTTGGGCGTAGTCCACGCCGATGTCGGGTACGAGCGCGAGCCCCAGACGGTGGGTGTGCACCATGCTCTCGGGGTCGAGCCCGACCTGGGACATCCGGTCGCACAGCACCTTCCTGTCCAGTCGCTGCGCCAGCTCGTGGAGGAAGTGCTGACCGAAGTAGTCGTCCTGGATCAGGAGCATGGCCATGCGCGGACCCCAAGGGCGGGCCGTGCCGCGTTGCGCGTGGATGCTGGAGACGACGAGCCCCAGCGCACCCTCCTCGATGGACTGCCTGTAGTCCGCGCCGGCTTCCCACAGTCCGCGCAGCAGGTGGTAGACGATGGCGGGTCGGCGCTCCCGCCGCATGACGTTCTTGACGAACTCCTGACCGATCTCAGAGGCGAGACGGTAGCTGAATCGCTCCTTGGTGTCGCAGTAGAGATCGTCCACACGACTCACAGCGCTGAGCAGCATGCCGGCGCCCCGCGCATCCTCGAAACTGCGGACGGTCTTGGCCAGTTCGCGGGCGAGCCCGGCATCGGCGATCAGGTCACCGTTCCGGTTCTCCTGGTACAGGAGCGTCCGCAGCGTGCCGCCGTGGATGTTTCGAACTGTCGAGAGGAGGATGGCCGCCTCGGCGGGCGGCGCCGCCTTGACCACGGGAACCAGGGTGCGCCCGAACTTGAGGTGATTGAGCAGTCGGTTGCAGAGCCCGCGGTTGCTTTGCGCCAGGTCGAACAGGGCCTGGCTTATCTGGATGGCGTCCGAGTGTGCCAGAGCAGCCTGGAGCTGCGACTTGTACTGCTCGATGATCTGGTCCCAGTCGCCCGTGCCGTCGAAGTGCAGGCGCAGCGAGATCCAGGAAAGGATGGCGGCAAGGGACCTGTCCTTGGTGGGACTGGACAGTATGAGGAACTGTGCGGGCTTGAAGAGGGGGCGCAGCGCCGACGCGGCATTGTCCTCCCGGGCCTGCCGTGACTTGGTGAAGATCAGATCGTCCATGCGCCGTACGGCGATCAGGTCCCTGTAGTTTGCGGGATCGGCATCACGGACGAGGCTGTCTGTGCGTTGCTCGAACCAGTCGCAGATCGTCGCCGTCGGGGTGGTGCCTTCACCCGCTAGCTTGAGCAGAGCGCTGATGAGGCGGTACCGGTCCGTGAGGCTGGAGGGCCGGCTGAGGACCGTGTCCAGACCACCCTGCGGTGTGCCGACCCACGCGACGAGGTCCGCCAGAACGTTCCGCGGCAGTCGGAACTCGTCATCCCACAGCGCCGTGAGCCCGATCGTGAGATCGCGGACCGTCAGATCGTCAAGGCTCTTGAGGCGTTGGAGCACCGCCGGAAGTGCGGCGGCGGTCCAGTCGGCGTCACTGTGGCGCCGGCACAGCCGCAGCACCGACAGGGCTGCGCGCGGGTGAGTTTCGGCCGTCCAGGCCGTGATCGCCTCGCGCACCGAAGTGAGTTTCAGCAGCAGCGCAAGCCGTTCTGGTGCGTAGGCGGCGCACTTACGCAGCAGTGCGTTGAGCCGCAACTGGTTGTCGCTCCGGAGGAGATCCAGCACGTATGGTTCGAGCTGGGCGGGGAAAGCTGCCAGCCCATCGCGGCTGGCGGAGGTAATCACCGCCTCGGCTCGGACGGTGCTGGGGATCTTGGCCAGCCCGTTATGGACGACGACGCCGAGAGCCTGAAGCGTACCCTCGGGGATCACGTCTATATGGGCGGTCGGGACTCCGTCGTCCAGCCACGATAGTGCGGCCAGGAGGTAGACCGAGGCGCGGACGTCGGTGTCGAGGGGCGCACAGACGGCCTGCGCCCGTGCTCGTACGAGGTCGGCCCCCAGACCCCTGTCCGGCAGAGCTCCCGCAGCGGCCGGTTTGTCGGCGGGCTCCTCACACAGCAGATCGGTCAGCAGACCGAGATCCCCGTGGCACGCTTCGACGGCCAGGCCTACGGCGGCGGTGTCGTCGGCGCGGACCCGATACTTCCCGGGCGCCTGACGGATCATGCGCCGGGCCAGGTCGGGGACCTCCCCGGACGGAACCAGGGTGACGTAGGCGGTCACCCCGTGGTTTTCCCATCGGTTGGTGGCCCCGTCGACGTACCGGGTCAGTGCGAGCACGCCCACCTTGAGCTCGCCCAGACACTCCAGAGCCTCGCCGATGTTGCCGTCCTCCAAGGCGTGCAGGTCCTCCAGGACCACGAGCACCTTCCGGCGCGTGTGGCCGACGCCGGCGGCGGTGAGCGCGGCGCGGACGACGGGCAGCAGGTCGCCGTCCGAGGGCAGTTGACGACGGTCGGGGGACAGTACGAGGGCCTGCCAGCCGGCGGCCTCCAACTTCCGCACCACCTGCTGGGCACACACCGTCTTTCCGCTGTTGGGTGGCCCGGACTGGATCACCCGCGACAAGGGCCGCTGATGATACCGCTTGAAGAGGAAGGAGGACTGCTCGAAATCGACCAGGGTTTCGTCGGCGGGTCCACCCCACCCTGGCGCGGAGTCGCCTGCGGCGGTCGAGTGCAGAATGCGCCACTCCTCCTCGTCGAGAGCCTGCGACGCCCGCCGCTCCACCGCGGCGTGCCACTGCTCTCCCCAGAGCAGGCGGGCGGCTCCGAGCAGGGTGGGCTCTGAGTCGGACTCGACCGTGCCGCCCCGGTGCAACTGCCAGCCGCCGGTGTCGCGCCACAGGAGGTCGAGCCCCGTCTCGGCGGCAGCCACCTTCACCTGTTCGATCACAGCCGGCGGCAGCCAGTCACCGTCCTGCGAGATGCCCGCAAGGACGAGTACACCCAGAGTGCCGAGGTCCGGGAGACCGCCCTCTGCGGCGATCCAGGCCAGGGCGACGGCAGCCGGGGCGGAGTCCGGGGCGACGGTGGAGGGACTGAGGACGTACGTGGCGTCGACACGGGGGTGGGCCTCGGTGGAGAGCTTGTTGCCCACGGCCGCCACGAGGGGCCGTGCCGCATGCAGACCCCGGTCGATCGCGGCGGGGTCGGGGAGCGGCGACCAGGGCAGGGCGCCGCTGCGGGGATCGAGCACGATGTCCGCAACGGCGATGACGTACCAGTCGTCAACCGGTGCCAGCAGAAGGGGCACCCCGCCCGCAGGCGTCGGCCTGATCGCGTCGTCGCTGTCGGTCGCCACACGGTCGGCTCGGGTCACTAGTTGGTCGAGCTCGGCCAGCAACTCTGTGTCGAGCTCGCCGAGAAGGCCGCTCAAGTGCGTGGCCCCACCCCCCGCGTACTCGAAAAGGAGTGCGCCGGGGCCGATTGGGGTTCTCTCTTCCGAGAAGCTGAAGGGGCGTCGGGGGAGGGGGATCTTTCTGTCCAGGGCCCTCTGCCCGAGGTCGATGACCGTGCGGAGCCGGGACTCGACGCGGAACCGGTCGACCGTTGGACTCACAAGGTCCGTGGCCAGCGCATGAAGTGCCATGTGCAGTTCATGTATCAGGGACGATTCCCTGTCGACGTTGGACGAGATCAGGTTCTCATGGCTCACGCCGACTCCTCGATTGCCCGTGTGCGTGCCGTTCATGGCGTGATGCGGATCAGACCCTCCACGGTTCCGGCGACGATCTGGCCGTCGTGGTGCAAGTCCACCGAGTGGACGTCGAGCCCGATGTCGAAGTGGCGGGCTCGGTTGGCATCGGTGTCGGACGACAACTGGATGTCGCCGTGGACACCCGCGCTGACCAGCACCTGCGTGTCACCCACAGTGCACAGTCGCAGTTCGCTGATGCCGCTGCCGTGGTCCGTGATCCACCGGTGGGTGCGGCCGTTCCAGTCCGACCACCAGACAGACCCGTCGCCGGCTCCCGTGTAGATGCCGTCAGCGTTGGAAGCGATCTTCATCAGACCGCGGCTCTGTGGCGGTTCGAAGGTGTGCAGGCGTTCGCCGTCATTGCGCCACACGACCACCTGCGAGGCCGTGCGCGCCGCCACCCGGACTCCGCCAGCTGTCGTCGCTGCCGTGGCTCCGCCCAGTCGCAGTCCCGGCTTGTCGACACGCTTCCCGGTGACGCCCCCGCTCCGCCACTGCCACCCCTCGCTTCCGGCGATCAGCAGGGCCTGTCCGACTTTGACGCAAGTGTGCAGGGGACAATTGAGATCCAGTGGCGCGATCTCCTGGCCCATGCGGTTCAAGAGCGCAACCCACGCCCCGCCCGTGATCTCCCCCGCGAACAGCGCGGGCTGCCCTGCGTGGTCGATGACCGAGGATGTGGTGATCCGTGGTCGGACGCCGCGGCTGCGGCTCGGCACGTTGTCCGGGTTGAACACGGTCCAGGCGGTGTCGTCGGCGCCTCCCGGCCGGTGGAAGATGGTGCTCCCGGTCAGCGCCAGCTCGCCGCCGTCGGGAAGACAGTGGACCGTCTTGATGCTCCGGTCCTCCGGGACGTCACGATCATTCGCTTTCGGACGCAGATAAGTCGGGCGGCAGTCCACGGCCACGGCCTGCCAGCCCGAGGCGTACTCACGGGCACGTCGGGCGAGTTCGTCCAAGGCTCGTACCTGGGCGTGCAGAGCAAGCCGCGCCAGGGTGTGTCCGTCGGGCCGCCAGCGCGCCCCCATCAACTCCCAGCAGAGGGACCGGACGTTGGCCACCCTGTCCTTGGTGGATTCCTGGAGGAGACCGAGGGCTCGGTACAGCGTTTCGCTGTCCATTGCGAGCAGGAATTCCGGATCGTCCAGGAACTCGTCCAGGATGCCTGCCAGCCGCGCATGGTGAGGAAGGTGCTCGCGGGTGTACTGGTCGGCGCCGGACCAGTTGCGCTGTCCGGACGGCAGCACGGCGAGTTGTTCGGTCATCGCGGCGACGAACAACGCGTGGTACCTGCCCGCGTCGGCCGACTCGGTCAGGTAGTCGGCGGTCGGCGGGTGCTTGAGCCTCCATCCGTGACCGTTCATGCCGTCCTCCAGCAGATCAAGGTAGTCTCTCGCCGCTCTGCACACGTCGGCGATGGCCGCGGGGCCCGCTCCGGGTCTGCCGGACGCACGGACCACCGCGGCCCACAGTCGCCCGTCGGCCGGGAGTCCGTCGCCTTGGGCCAGTGCCACCGGGAGGAGCATCTCCCGGGCCCACCTGGGATCGTCGTCGCTCCGTGCGTGGCTGAGTTGGTCGAGAGCGTCCAAGAACAGGTCGGCGTTCGACCGCTCGGCCTGGACCCTGGCGGTCGCTGGGTCTTGGGTGCTTGTGTCGACGGCGAAGAGGTAGGCGCGGAGCCAGGACCGGTCGGCCGCCGAGGCCGTGGCGAGCGCGATGTCACGTATTGACTGGGCGCTCGTGGCCGACCATCTGGTGCCTTTACGGTTCCTGAGCACGTGCTCGACCAGCCCGACGACGTCGGCCTTGCGAAAGTACGCGTCCGTGTCAAGGTCGACGAGCTGGCCGTCGAAGCCTTCCGGTATCTCACTGGTGGCAATCACGACCCGGGTCCGCGGTTGTGCGGCCAGGGGTGCCAGCAGTGTGCTGTAGAGGAGCTCGGGCTCTTGGCTCGCGTCCACCGAGTCGAAAATCAGGCGCAGTCCTCGGTCGCCGAGGGTCTCCACCAGGCCGACGCAGTCTTCCTGATCGGTCTCGTAGAGGTCGGCCAGGTCGTACACCACGGCGTCCACACTCTTGCCGCGGACGTCCATGAGCACGTCGACGCATCCGCCGGGCGCGGCGGCAGGCGCCGGTGTCCCGACGGGCAGCGGCCGCTCCGAGGAGGACGAGGTGTGGATCCAAGAGAGCAGGACGGACTTCCCCGAGCCCGGCCGTCCGGTGACCACAAGCGGTGCTCCAGGGTGTGACGGCGGCGCCTCGTCCAGATAGGAGGCGATGTCTCGCACGGCTTCGGCACGTCCGCAGAAGGCCCATCCGCTGTCGTTGTTTGCCTCGGGTGGCCGCCGTACGCGACGAAGTGGCTTGTAACGCGGATTGGGGAAGGCGCGGATCTCCTCCTGAGGGGGCACCAGGCCGGGCAATTGGGGATCCTTGGGATTCTCGGACCCCTTCTCCATGCGGACTTTCAGCTCCGCGAAGAGTTTGTAAGCGTCGAGGTGTTCGTCATCATGGCTGGCGCGTGTGTTGCGCAGGGCGGCAGCGAAGGAGTCGGCGAAGTGCATCTGCTGCGCATCCGTGATCCGGTCCGTGGAGCTGATCAGAGTGAGCAGAGGAAGGTCGGCACCTTTGTCGATCTGCTTGCGCGCCTCCTCGCCCAACCGGTTGATCGCCAGGCCGGATCGGCAGGCGTCGAACAGGATGACCACTTCGCGCGGCCGGGCCTTCCCGCCCGGGATGATGAGCGACATGAGCTGGGCGACGTCCAGCATGCTCGACCGCTCGGCCTCCTTGCTGTCGTGAGCGGCGAGAAGGATGTCCCCGTTACCGAAGTCGATGCCGTGTCCCGAGTAGTAGAAGAGCAGGACGTCGGGGGGTGTGCCGTCGTCGCCGTCCAGTGCCTGCTCGAAGCTACTCACGAGGTCGCTGATTTCGGGATCGGTCCGTGAGCCGTGGTGGATCGTGAACCCGGCCTCCGCCAGGACGGCCCGCATCATCCGAAGTTCGTCCGGCACGCGCGGCAGTGGCTCGAACCCGTCTCCGAAGCAACTGGTGCCGGAGACGAGTGCCACCCGGACGAGGTCCGTCAAGCTGCCACCGGGGTACGACGCCGTCGTCACCGCTCGGTGGCTAACAGCGCGGTCGCGACGGCCTCGGCCACCTCTTCGGTCGTGAGGTAGCGGAGCACGGAATGGCTGCCGAAGAAGTACTTGCCGGGCTTGTGCCAGGGCAGATTGACGACGGGTCGGTCGTCGACGTCGCCGAACGCGGGCGCGAGGTGCTTCACGAGTGCGATGGGGTCGTCCTTGGCGGCCACGTTGACCCAGCGGGCGACCGGGGGAAACGCGTTGCCCTTGGAGGGCGGCGCCGGCAGCAAGCGGTCCTGGACCGCGCGCAGGCCCAGGGGGGAGCCGATGCTGATGAAGGTGTGCACGTTCCACTCGGGGTGGGCGCGGAGGGTCTCGTAGGCGACGACGGAACCCAACGAGTGGCCGATGACGACCCTGGTATCCGGGGTGACGACTCGTTCGAAGCGCTGCTGTGCGCACGCCCGCACGGTGTCGGAGGCGTCCAGGTAGCGTCGTATCTGGCGGATCATCCAGATGACGGTGCGGCTCATCGGCTTTCCGAGCCCCTCGTACCGCTCCAGTCGGCGTAGGGCAATCTGACCGAGTCCCTTGTCGCCGGGCAGCGGAGCATCGGTACCTTCGGCGAACGCTTCCAGCAGCTCCAGCTCGAGCGCGTCGCGCACGTCACCGATTTGGAACGCCGGGATGTCCTCCAACTCGTCGTCCACGCCGCCGCCCTTGACGCTTCGGCTGCGGAAGCAACTGCCGTAGTACACGCCGGACACATCCCCCGCGTCCGGCACCGGGTACGCGGCGTCCATCATGCCGACCCGCAAGGCTTCGTACCATTCGGTCACCATCGTCTCGGCGTGTTTGTACTGGTAACCGATGCCGTGGCAGATGACTACACGCGACACTGTGCCCCCTCGTGCCTCGGCCGACGTGCCAACCCTGAAGACCTGAGTCACTATCATGCCGTATTTCCGGGAAGGGGATAGTCGCTACGCATGTTCAACTGGGCGTGTCGAAGGCTTGGTTGTCTCCATCGCCGTGGATTTGATGACGCCGTGCTCGGTGTGCGAACGTCGTGGCCGGAGGCCGTACCGGAACATCCGGTACGGCCTCCGGCCGTTGCGCCGCCGGGCCCGGCTACTCGACCTTCGCCCAGTCGAGCGTGCGCTCCACCGCCCGCTTCCAGCCCGCGTAACCCTCCGCGCGCCGGTCTTCGGACCACTGGGGCTCCCAGCGCTTGGACTCCTGCCAGTGGGTGCGCAGTTCGTCGGTGTCGCGCCAGAAGCCGGTGGCCAGCCCGGCCGCGTAGGCGGCGCCGAGCGCCGTCGTCTCGGCGACGACGGGACGGCTGACCGGTACGCCGAGGACATCGGCCTGGATCTGCATGCACAGGTCGTTGGCGGTCACGCCGCCGTCGACCTTCAGCACGTCGAGGTGGACCCCGGAGTCCTGCTCCATCGCCTCCACGACGTCGCGGCTCTGGTAGCAGATGGACTCCAGCGTGGCCCGGGCCAGGTGGCCGCCGTCGTTGTACCGGGCGAGGCCGACGATCGCGCCGCGCGCGTCCGAGCGCCAGTACGGGGCGAAGAGACCCGAGAACGCGGGCACGAAGTAGATGCCGCCGTTGTCCTCGACCGTCTTCGCCAGGGTCTCGCTCTCGGCCGCGTCATTGATGATCTTCATCTGGTCGCGCAGCCACTGCACGGCGGACCCGGTGACCGCGATCGAGCCCTCCAGGGCGTAGATCGCCGGGCTGTCGCCGAACTGGTACGCCACGGTCGTGAGCAGGCCGTGCTGGGAACGGACCAGTTCCGTACCGGTGTTGAGCACCAGGAAGTTGCCGGTGCCGTAGGTGTTCTTGGCCTCGCCGGGCGCGTAGCAGACCTGTCCGACGGTGGCCGCCTGCTGGTCGCCGAGCACGCCCGTGATGGGAATCGGGGCGCGCAGCGGCCGGGAGGTCCGGGTCACCCCGAACGCCTCCCGGTGGGACGAGGGGCTGATGGCGGGCAGCATGGCCCGGGGGATGTTGAAGAAGCCCAGCAGCTCGTCGTCCCAGTCGAGGGTCTCCAGGTCCATCAGCATGGTGCGGCTGGCGTTGGTCACGTCGGTGGCGTGGATACCGCCGTCGGGACCGCCCGTCAGGTTCCACAGGACCCAGGCGTCCGTGTTGCCGAAGAGGGCGTGGCCCTGCTCGGCCGCCTCACGGACCCCGTCGACGTTCTCCAGGATCCACTGGATCTTGCCGCCGGAGAAGTAGGTCGCCGGCGGCAGCCCCGCCTTGCGGCGGATGACGTCGCCCTGCCCCGAGCGTTCCAGCGCCGCGGCGATGGAGTCGGTGCGGGTGTCCTGCCAGACGATGGCGTTGTAGTAGGGACGGCCGTTGCGCGGGTCCCAGACCACCGTGGTCTCGCGCTGATTGGTGATGCCGATCGCCGCCAGGTCGGTCGGGGACAGGTTCCCGTGCCGCATGGCGTTCTGCATCACCGAGTTGGTGCGCTCCCAGATCTCCACCGGATCGTGTTCGACCCAGCCGGAGCGCGGCATGATCTGGGCGTGCTCGAGTTGGTGCTTCGCCACCTCGTTGCCGGCGTGGTCGAAGATCATGAAACGGGTGCTGGTGGTCCCTTGGTCCACCGCGCCCACGAAGTCCGCCATGGGAATACGCCTCCTTCGCGGGCGTCAGGACTCGTCGGGTGAGGGGACGCGTCCGGGGGGCTCCGGCTCCGCCGTCGGCAGGAACCGGCCGATCAGGAGCTTGTACAGGGCAGCGCCGAGCACTCCGCCGATCAGCGGGCCGATGATCGGCACCCAGAAGTAGAAGTTCCCGTACTGATCTCGCCAGGCTCCGCCGTATCCCGTGAGGAAGCTGGCCAGCCGGGGCCCGAAGTCACGCGCCGGGTTGATCGCGTAGCCCGCGTTGGTACCCCAGGCCATGCCGATGGCGACCACGACGAGACCGATGATGAACGGTGCCAGGTTGGCGCCGGGCGGCGTGCCGAGCAGGTCCGTGATGGCCAGGATCAGCAGCAGCAGGATCGCGGTGCCGATGATCTGGTCGCGGAACGCGCCCCACTCGTGGACCGGCAGATTGGGGTTGCCGTTCGCCGGAAGGGTCGAGAACACGCCCTGTGTCTTGATGGTGTGGCCGGGGTCGGCCTTGGCCAGCGCCTCGGAGTAGTTCCAGCGCACCAGCAGGGCGGCCACGAAGGCGCCGGCCGTCTGGGCCAGCGCGTACGGTGCCACCTTGCTCCACGGGAACCCCTTGAACGCGGCCAGCGCGACGGTCACCGCGGGGTTGAGGTGAGCACCGCTCAGCCGTGCCGCGACGTAGACGCCGAGGGTCACGCCGAGGCCCCAGGCCCAGGCGATGCTGTCGTGGTTGCCGAGACCGCCCGCAGGCGTCGTGAGTGCGCCGCCGGCGACCACCTGGGCCACCACGCCGCAACCGAAGAGGATGAGAATCATGGTGCCGAGGAACTCGGCCGACATCTCGCCGACCAGCCCCAGCCGCTTGAATCGCTCAGCCATGGAAGCCCACTTCCCACCGGCACGGAGCCGGCCGTCGACTGTCCGAGCCCTCCCCGCATCAGAATAGGACGATCAAGCGACAATCGCACAAGGGGCGGAATGTTCACTTTTGTGGCAAGGGGGTGTGTGCTCAGGACGGGTGCAGCGGGGAGCCGGTCAGGGCTTCGGAGGGCCTGCCGTCCACGCCCTTCGGGATGTCGCCCGCGAGCATGACGCGGTGCATGACGCGGGGGTGGTCGAGGTGGCCGGTGTCGCCGGGGGCGAGATGGACGGTGGCCCGGTTGTCCCAGAACGCGACGCTGCCCGGCTCCCACCGGAAGCGGACCGTGTACTCGGGGCGGGTCGCCTGCTCGACGAACATCTCCAGCAGCCGCACGTTCTCCGCGCGGGACACGCCCAGGATCCGCTCCACGTAGTACCCGTTGACGAACAGCAGGCGCTCGCCCGTCTCCGGGTGCACCCGCACCAGGGGGTGCACCGAGGCGACCTGATGGTCCTGGAGGTGCCGGACGTAGGCGTCGTGGCCGGGACGCGGCTGGTATCCGACGCCGAGCCGGTGCTCCGCGCGCAGTCCCTCGGCGAAGCGCTTCACCGGCTCGGACAGGCCCGCGTAGGCAGCCGCCAGGTTCGACCAGGTGGTGTCCCCGCCGTACGGGGGGACGGTCTCCACGCGCAGGATGGTGGCCGCCGGCGGATCGATCCGGGCGCCGTGGTCGCAGTGCCAGCCCCGCAGCAGCGTGTGGCGGCGCCGCTCCAGCCACTCGTCGCGGTCCATGCCGTACCGCCCGGCCAGCTCCAGCCGGTCCGCCGTCGTCTCCACCTGCGGGAAGTCCGCCGGGGACGCCGTGCCGCGGGACCGCAGGACGACCGGTTCCCCGAAGCGGCGGGCGAGCGCCACATGGGCGGCGTGATCGAGGTGCTGGTCCCGGAAGAACACCACCTTCCAGCGCAGCACCGCCGCCCTGATCGCCGCGACGACCGCGTCGTCCAGGGGCCCTGCCAGGTCGACACCGCCGATCTCCGCGCCGGTGTGGCCCGAGGCCGGCCGCACATCGATACCGGCGTCCGCTGTCACGTCTCACTCCGTTCCGTCGAGTCCGGTGGGCCGTCGACCGCCGAAACCCGGGTCGCGGCCCCGTTGATCGCTACCCGCCCCCGGCCCTGCGAACCCGTACGGGGCCCGACGCGCCCCACCACGGCGGCGGAAACGGCAGCCGCCCCGGCCGGAGGGATTCCGGCCGGGGCGGCTGTGTGCGGACGGCGGGTCCGCGGTGGTGCGTCAGGCGAGGATCGCCAGCGCCTCGTTCCACGTCTTCGACGGGCGCATGACGGCCGTGGCCCTGGTGACGTCGGGCTGGTAGTAGCCGCCGATCTCGGCCGGCTTGCCCTGCGCGGCGATCAGCTCGTCGACGATCGTCTGCTCCTTGGCAAAGAGCGTCTCGGCGAGCGCGCCGAACGCCTTGGCGAGGTCGGCGTCCTCGGTCTGCGCGGCCAGCTCCTGGGCCCAGTACAGGGACAGGTAGAAGTGGCTGCCGCGGTTGTCGATGCCGCCGACGCGACGGGTCGGCGACTTGTCGTTCTCCAGGAAGGAGGCCGTCGCGCGGTCGAGCGTGTCGGCGAGGACCTGGGCGCGCGCGTTGCCCGTGGTCGTCGCGAGGTGCTCGAAGCTGGACGCCAGCGCGAGGAACTCGCCGAGGCTGTCCCAGCGCAGGTAGTTCTCCTTGACCAGCTGCTGCACGTGCTTCGGGGCGGAACCGCCCGCGCCCGTCTCGAAGAGGCCGCCGCCGTTCATGAGCGGCACGATCGAGAGCATCTTGGCGCTGGTGCCCAGCTCCAGGATCGGGAACAGGTCGGTCAGGTAGTCGCGCAGGACGTTGCCCGTGACAGAGATCGTGTTCTCGCCGCGGCGGATGCGCTCCAGGGAGAACGCGGTCGCCTCGACCGGGGACAGGATCTTGATGTCCAGGCCCTCGGTGTCGTGCTCGGGCAGGTACCGCCTGACCTTCTCGATCAGCCGGGCGTCGTGCGCGCGGGTCTCGTCCAGCCAGAACACGGCCGGGTCGCCGGTCGCGCGGGCGCGGGTGACGGCGAGCTTGACCCAGTCCTTGATCGGGGCGTCCTTGGTCTGGCAGGCGCGGAAGATGTCGCCGGCCGAGACGGTCTGCTCCAGGACGATGTTCCCGGCCTGGTCGACGAGGCGGACCGTGCCGGTGGCGGGGATCTCGAAGGTCTTGTCGTGGCTGCCGTACTCCTCGGCCTTCTGCGCCATCAGACCGACGTTCGGGACGGAGCCCATCGTCGACGGGTCGAAGGCGCCGTTGGCGCGGCAGTCGTCGATGACGACCTGGTACACGCCGGAGTAGCTGCTGTCCGGCAGGACCGCGAGGGTGTCGGCCTCCTGGCCGTCCGGCCCCCACATGTGGCCGGAGGTGCGGATCATCGCCGGCATGGAGGCGTCGACGATGACGTCCGAGGGGACGTGCAGGTTGGTGATGCCCTTGTCGGAGTCGACCATCGCCAGCTCCGGGCCCTCGGCGAGCTCGGCGTCGAAGGACGCCTTGATCTCGGCGCCCTCGGGCAGCGCCTCGAGGCCCTTGTAGAGGCCGCCGAGACCGTCGTTCGGGGAGAGACCGGCGGCGGCGAGGGTCTCGCCGTACTTCGCGAACGTCTTCGGGAAGAAGGCGCGGACCACGTGACCGAAGATGATCGGGTCGGAGACCTTCATCATCGTGGCCTTCAGGTGCACCGAGAACAGCACGCCCTCGGCCTTGGCGCGGGCGATCTGCGCGGTGAGGAACTCGCGCAGCGGCGCGACGTGCATCACGGACGCGTCCACGACCTCGCCGGCCAGGACGGGTACGGACTCGCGCAGCACGGTGGTGGAGCCGTCGTCGGCCGTGAGCTCGATGCGCAGGGAACCCGGCTCGGAGATGACCGTGGACTTCTCGGTGGAGCGGAAGTCGTCGACGCCCATGGTGGCGACGTTCGTCTTCGACTCGGCGGTCCAGGCGCCCATGCGGTGCGGGTGGGCCTTGGCGTAGTTCTTCACCGAGGACGGGGCGCGGCGGTCGGAGTTGCCCTCGCGCAGCACCGGGTTCACGGCGGAGCCCTTGACCTTGTCGTAACGGGCGCGGATCTCCCGCTCCTCGTCGCTCTTCGGGTCGTCCGGGTAGGCCGGCAGCGCGTAGCCCTGCTCCTGGAGCTCGGCGACGGCCGCCTTCAGCTGCGGGATCGAGGCCGAGATGTTCGGCAGCTTGATGATGTTGGCCTCGGGCGTCTTGGCCAGCTCACCGAGCTCCGCCAGGGCGTCGGGGATGCGCTGGCCCTCCTCCAGGTACTCCGGGAAGAGGGCGATGATGCGCCCGGCAAGCGAGATGTCACGGGTTTCCACAGTGACACCGGCCTGCGACGCGTATGCCTGGACCACCGGCAAGAACGAATGGGTCGCCAGGGCCGGGGCCTCGTCGGTGTGCGTATAGATGATGGTCGAGTCAGTCACCGGTGCTCCGCTCCACGTCTGCAACATTGCTCGACATCAAGATATCTCGTGACCGGCCCCCACTCGACAGGGCCCTGCCCGCCATCCGTACGCCCGTCCCCGGCGAGGCACCGCCCGCGGTGGCTCCCGGAGCTACGGCAGCCGCGTCCGTGCCTCCCGCTGGTGCGGGATGCCGGACTCGGGGAGGACGGTGTCGGGGCCGACGGCGTCGGGCAGCGATGACGCGCCCTGCTGGAGCGCCACCGTCCGGGTCGGCGCCGGAATCCTGATGCCCTCGTCCCGGTAGCACCGGTGCAGCCGCTTGATGAACTCGTGCTTGATCCGGTACTGGTCGCTGAACTCGCCCACGCCGAGGATCACGGTGAAGCCGATGCGCGAGTCGCCGAAGGTGTGGAAGCGGACGGCGGGCTCGTGCTCGGGGACGGCCCCGGTGATCTCCGTCATCACCTCGGTGATCACCTCGGTGGTGACGCGTTCGACGTGCTCCAGGTCGCTGTCGTAGCCCACACCGACCTGCACGAGCAGGGTCATCTCCTGCTCGGGGCGGGTGAAGTTGGTCATGTTGGTGCCCGCGAGCTGGGCGTTCGGGATGATCACCAGGTTGTTGGACAGCTGGCGGACGGTCGTGTTGCGCCAGTTGATGTCGACGACGTAGCCCTCCTCGCCGCTGCTGAGGCGGATGTAGTCGCCGGGCTGGATCGTCTTCGAGGCGAGGATGTGGACGCCGGCGAAGAGGTTGGCGAGGGTGTCCTGGAGGGCCAGCGCGACCGCGAGACCGCCCACGCCGAGGGCCGTGAGCAGCGGGGCTATGGAGATGCCCAGGGTCTGCAGCATGATCAGGAAGCCCATCGCCAGCACCACCACGCGCGTGATGTTGACGAAGATGGTGGCGGAGCCCGCGACGCCCGACCGGGACTGGGCGAGACTGCCCACCAGGCCGGTGATGACCCGGGCCGCGGTGACGGTGGCGACCAGGATGAGGACCACGGTCAGGACCCGGTTCACGTTCCGTCCGACCGAGGCGGTCAGCGGCAGCGCCGTGGCCGCCGTCGCGATGCCCGCGGACACCGCCGCCCACGGCACGAGGGTCCGCAGCGCGTCGACGACGACGTCGTCCCCGCTCCAGCGGGTGCGCAGCGCGTGCTTGCCCAGCCAGCGCAGCAGCATGCGCAGCAGGAAGGCCGTCGCGAGGCCCGCCGCCAGGGCGATGCCGGCGACGACGAGATCGTCCAGGGTCAGGGCGCGGTTCACCGGTCGCCTCCCGTACGGCCGAGGGAAGGGCTCGTCGGCCCGATGTGAAGTGTCGTCACTTGCCACCTGCTCGAATCCGGGAATGCACGATCGCGCCGGACGGAAGCGTGCCGTCCGGGACGACCGCTCATCCTGCCGCATCCGGCTGCCCGCCCGTCACCGGGCCTGTGGGACAAAGCCTTTGACTCCCCACCGCACGCGACGGCCGGGGCGAGCGGGAGGCTGGGTCGCTGACCTGCTCCGACGCGCCGTACCGCGGGTCCTGTGCCGGACGTCGCCGAGGGGCCCGGCAGCCGGGGCCGCGAGTTGAGCATCACAACTCCGCCTCGTTGTGCGGGAGTCGCCGTCACCGCTCGGTGAACGAATTGAGGACGACCGTGGTGACGTGCCCCAGTGTTCGGTCCGTACCGGCATCCGCTGCCTCGCCTCGGCTCGGCTCCGTGCGTCCGCGCACGTCGTCGGCGCAGCGCCGCGCCGTGTCCGCCGGGCTCAGACGACCCTCAGCCGCAGCAGGGCGCCCAGTGTCAGCGCCCCGGGCAGCAGCGGCAGCCAGACGGTGATGATCCGGTAGCCGAGGACCGCGGCGGTCGCCAGGGCCGCCGGGCTGCCCGCGGCCACCAGCGTGACGATCAGTGCCGCCTCGACCGAACCGATACCGCCCGGCACCGGCACGAGCGCGACGGCGACCGTGGCCGCCAGATACGCCACGGCCAGATGGGCGGGCGGCACCGGCACGTCCAACGCCCGCCCCACCGCCGCCAGTCCGGCGGCCTGGAGCGCCGGGAACGCCAGCGATCCGCCCCACAGGGCGCACGCACGGGCCGGGCGGACGTGCACGGAACGCGCCTCACCGAGCGCGGTCCGCAGGAACGAGCCGACGGCCGCGCGCAGCCGGCGGACGAGGAACAGGACCGTGACCGTGGCGCAGAGGACCGCCGCCACGGCGAGCAGCAGGGGGCCGGCCGCACCCGGCGGCACGAGGGTCCCCGGGCGCAGCGCGTCCGGAAAGGCGATCATCAGCACGAGCAGCAGGCCCACCCGGGTGACGGACTCCGCGAGCAGATACAGCGCCAGCGCGGCCGAAGCGCGGGCCGGCGGGACACCGCACACCGTCATGAAGCGGAGGTTGACCGCGCTCGCCCCGAGGCCCGTCGGGAGCAGGTGGTTGGCCGCGCCCGCCGCGAACTGCGTGGCGAGCAGCCGGCCTGCGGGCAGCCGCTCGACGACCGCGCCCTGCCGGGTGAAGGCCGCGGCCACCCAGGTCAGACAGGTCGCCGCGGCGGCCACCGCCAGCCACGGCAGCTCGGCGCCCCGCAGGTGCCCGAAGCCCTCCTGGATCACGGCACGGTGGCGCACCGCCCCCCACAGCACCAGGGCGAGCGGGAGCAGGCACAGCAGCTGCCGGACCGGAACGCGTCGGGAGAGGGTCTCGGGAGGGCGTACGACGGCTGTCACATCCGGAGAGGTTTTCCACACCGCGCCAACGTGGGGTTGCGGACGCGAGGACGGCGGCTGACACGCGGGGCAAGGCACGGAAGAACCGGGAGAGACCGGTGAACCGTTGACCTCAACGTTGCTTGAGGTCTTAACGTCTCTCTCATGAGTATGGAGACCACAGCCTGGATGCAACTGCACAGCGTCATGAACGCGCAGCAGGAGCGCCGCCCCTTCGCCCGCGTCACCCTGCGCCGCATCGCCGCCTTCGCCCGCCCGCACCGCCGCCGCATCGCCTGGTTCGTGGCGCTCAGCGTGGTCACCGCCCTGCTCGCCGTCGCCACGCCGGTCCTCGCGGGACGCGTCGTGGACGCCATCGTGTCCGGCGGCGACGAGAGCACGGTGACCCGGCTCGCCGTGCTCATCGCGGTCATCGCCTTCGCCGAGGCGGCGCTCGGGATCGTCGGACGCTGGCTGTCGTCGACGCTGGGGGAGGGGCTGATCCTCGATCTGCGGACGGCGGTGTTCGATCATGTGCAGCGCATGCCGGTCGCGTTCTTCACACGTACCCGTACGGGCGCGCTCGTCAGCCGGCTCAACAACGACGTGATCGGTGCCCAGCGGGCCTTCAGCAACACCCTGTCCGGAGTCGTCAGCAACGTCGTCACCCTGCTGCTCACCCTCGCCGTGATGCTCACCCTGTCCTGGCAGATCACCCTGCTCGCGCTGGTGCTGCTCCCGGTGTTCGTGGTCCCGGCCCGCCGCATGGGCAGCCGGATGGCCAGGCTCCAGCGCGAGGCGGCGGACCTCAACGCCTCGATGGGCACCCGGATGACCGAGCGCTTCTCGGCACCCGGCGCCACCCTCGTCAAGCTGTTCGGGCGGCCCGGCGACGAGTCCGCCGAGTTCGCGGCCCGGGCCCGCCGCGTACGGGACATCGGGGTCCGCACGGCGATGGCCCAGTCCGCGTTCATCACCGCCCTGACCCTGGTGTCCGCCCTCGCCCTCGCCCTCGTGTACGGGCTCGGCGGCTGGTTCGCCCTGCGCGGCAGCCTGGAACCGGGCGCCGTCGTCTCGCTCGCCCTGCTCCTCACCCGCCTCTACGCCCCGCTCACCTCGCTCGCCGGGGCCCGTGTGGAGGTCATGAGCGCCCTCGTCAGCTTCGAGCGCGTCTTCGAGGTCCTCGACCTGAAACCCCTCATCGAGGAGAAGCCGGACGCCCGCGAGGTCCCGGAGGGCCCGGTGTCCGTGGAGTTCGAGGACGTCCGCTTCGCCTACCCCTCCGCCGACAAGGTCTCCCTCGCCTCGCTGGAGGAGGTCGCCGCCCTCGACACGCGCGGTGGTGCCGAGGTCCTGCACGGTGTCTCCTTCCGTGCCGAACCCGGCCGGACCGTCGCGCTCGTCGGGTCCTCCGGCGCCGGCAAGTCCACCATCGCCCAGCTGCTGCCGCGGCTGTACGACACCGACGAGGGCGTCATCCGCATCGGCGGCGTCGACGTACGCGACCTGACTGCCGAGTCGATGCGCGCGACCCTCGGCATGGTCACCCAGGACGGGCACCTCTTCCACGACTCGGTGCGGGCCAACCTGCTGCTCGCCCGTCCCACCGCGACCGAGGACGAACTGTGGGGCGTCCTTCGCCGCGCCCGGCTGGAAGATCTCGTCCGGTCCCTGCCCGACGGTCTCGACACGGTGGTCGGCGAGCGCGGCTACCGGCTCTCCGGCGGCGAGCGCCAGCGCATGACCATCGCCCGGCTGCTGCTCGCCCGGCAGCGCGTCGTCATCCTCGACGAGGCCACCGCCCACCTGGACAACACCTCGGAGGCGGCCGTCCAGGAGGCGCTCGCCGAGGCGCTGGAGGGACGGACGGCCGTGGTGATCGCCCACCGCCTGTCGACCGTGCGCGCCGCCGACGCCATCCTCGTCGTCGAGGCCGGACGGATCGTGGAGCGCGGGACGCACGACGAACTGCTGGCGGCGGACGGCCGGTACGCGGAGCTGTACCGGACGCAGTTCGCCAAGGCGGGCACCGCCCGCGACGGCGGGACGGACCGGGAGGACACGGCCCCCGGGGAGACACCCCGGACCGTGGTGGCGTGAGTCCCGCGGGGGCGGGCGTCCAGGGGCTCGTGGGTGGCGGGAGCCCCGGCGGGCGCGGGGGCTCAGGGGCTCGTGGTCCGCGGCCGTGAGTCCCCGAGCGTCGGGCTCAGGGGCTCACGGTTCCCGCCCGGGCGACCGGCAGCTGGACGGTGAACACCGTCGCGCGGGCCGGAGGGCGTAAACCCTCTCGGCTACGGGCTGATTGATGACATCGGTCGGGCGGCTTGACCCGTCCTTACGTTAGGCCCGGGGGCGGCGTCGGCTCGCACGCGCTGCACGCCTACGGCGAGTTGCAGCCGATCGTCCGGGCCGGGGCGAGGCCGGACGAGCGCCCAGGCGTGCCGTGGGGCGGATGCCGTGACGGAGGTGTGTGCGCCGAATGGTGTGTGATCTTCGTACATACAGCGCGTGTTAGCCTGCCCGCGATCAAGATCAAATGCGTACGGGGGAGGCACGGTGGGCTCGGACGGCTACCAGGTCAGGGCAGGCATGACCGGGCAGGCCCAGCAACTCGACGACGCCGGCACGGACATGGACGGCGTCACCTCGGCCGTCAAGTCCCGCACGACGTACTCGTACGGCGATGTCGGCGGCGAGGATGCCGCGTCGGCGCTGAACGCGTTCGTCAAGGCCTGGGAGGCGGAGGCCAAGACCCTGGCGTCGGCGTTGCACGAGCTCGGTGGCAAGGTGCAGTTGGCCAAGAAGACCTACCACGGCACCGACGGCCTGGTGAAGACGGACGCGGACAGCGTCACCGTCGGCGGCGCGAGCAGTCTCACCGGCACATCGACGCGGGCCGGGCGCACCTCCGCCCTGTCGAGCTACTGAGGAACGGGCCGGTGTCGTTCTTCTCCTCTCCCCTCGACTCCCCTTCCTTCCGCCTCGCTCTGCTCGCCGGGCTGTCCAAGAACATGCTCGGTGCCGGGAGCAAGAACGAGCTCCTCGACCTGATCGACGAAGCCCTCTCGGTGCCCGTACCGGGCGGCGACCAGGGCGTACTGGAAGGTCTGGCAAGGCTCTACCGCGACCAGGTCGACCACGTCGGCAGCGTCTTCGACCAGGTCGACCGGGTGGGCCGCAAGGGTCTTCCGGAGGTGTGGGTCGGCGACACGAGCGTCCTCGCCTCCGAGGTGGTCAACGCCGCCGGGCGGTCCGTGACCCAGATGAGCGAGGCGTTCCGGGGGTGCGCGACGGTGCTGCTGACGCTGGCCGACGCGATCGGCGCCGCGCAGCGCAAGGACGAGCAGGGCCGCGGGCAGCTGCTGGAGCAGAAGAAGACGCTCGGCGGCAAGGACGGCTTCTTCGACGACCTGCACGAGAACGACGAGGAGGAGTGGGACCGCAAGAACGCCGCCCACTTCGGCTCCTACGCGGTCGACCTGATGCACGCTGCCGTCTCCGAGGCGGAGGAGGCCACCCGCGTCGCGGCCCGGGACCTGAACAAGTGGGCCGCGGAGGCACGGGCCGGGAAGCTGGAGACCAGCGAACTCACCGCGGTCGACAAGCTGATGCTCGCGGACACCGGCGTCGCGGGCGCCGACACCGAGCTGAACGAGATCCTCACGGCCGACGACCTGGCGCGCGCGTCGACGCGTATGGACCTGCTGAGCCTCGACGACGAGACGGCCATGCAGCGGATGCTGGCGAAGTCGGACAGCCCGCAGGAGCGGGCCTACCTCATGAAATCGCTGGCCGCCGGCCACAGTGTCGCCGAGATCGGGAAGTTCCAGGACAAGATCCACGGCAAGGACCCCGACTGGCTGCGCAGGCACCTCACCCCGGTGGTCACCGCCGCGGACGGCATGAACGACGAGGGCCTGGCACCGGACGGCTCGAACAACAACAAGGACTACGTCACGTTCGACGGCCAGCTGTGGGTCCAGGGCGGCAACGGCTCCGAGGGCACCTGCGTGGCCTCGTCCACCGTCACGTCCCGCGCCATGGTCGACCCGCTCTACGCGCTCGACCTCACCGGCGGCCCCGACGGGCAGCAGGACGACCCCAACGCCTTCAAGCAGCGCCTGGTCGCCGAACAGCACCGGCTGCACACCGAGGGCGACGGTGGCGAGAACTGGGGCGGTATGGGATCCGAGGGACAGGAACGAATCAACGACACCACAGTCGGCAGTGCCACCGGCAGTGACTACCAGCGCCAGGACCTGAACAGCGCCGCCGACCGCAGGGCGGTCCTCACCGAGGTCGAGAAGGCGGTGGCGCAGGGGCGACCGGTGCCGGTCGACGTCTCGGGCAAGGAGGGCGCCCACGCGATGACCATCATCGCCCAGGAGGGTGACAAGCTCCAGGTGTACAACCCCTGGGGCTTGACCACCTGGGTCAGCGAGGACGACTTCATCAACGGCCACATGGGCAAGGCATCCAAGAGTGAACTCCCCAATGCGTACAGCGTCTATCTTCCGCGGTAGCGGTAGCGGTAGCGGTAGCGGTGCCGCGGCCGCGGCGGCCGCGCTCCTCGCTCTCGCCACGGGCTGCGGCTCGGGCACCGACGAGCCGGCCGGCGGCTCCGCGGACACCGCGAGCCGACCTGCCGGCCGCTCGGTGAAGGACACCAGCATCACCGCCGAGCCGGGCGAGCGCTTCACGCTCACCGTCCACCAGAACGCCTCCACCCGCGAGTACTGGTACCTGGTCGGCCCCGAGCCCGACAGCTCGGTGCTGGTCAGCCGCGGCCGGGACTACGCGTCGGACTCCGGCGACGAGCCGATGCCCGGTGCCGGCGGCCGGCTCACGTTCACCTTCGAGGCCAAGAGGGAGGGGACCACCCGGTTCACGCTGCTGCACTGCACGTCCAGCACCTGCCAGGGCAACACCTCCACCGTGCCACCCGAGACGACCGGACCCTCCGCCACCCCGACCACGGGGTCGCCAACCCCCTCCCAGGCCCCCGAACGCATCACGTACACCGTCACCGTCACCTGAGCCGCGGCGGACCAGCCCGATGAGACGAGACACCCGAGGCCCAGCCATGAACGACGACGCCCCGTACCCGCCGGACCGCACGGACGACGACGCCCCGTACCCGCGGGACCGCACGGACGACGAGCTGGTCCGGCTCGACGTCGCCGTCCTGCTGCGTTACGGGCTCACCGCCCCGCCCGGCACCCGGCGCACCGCCCTGTTCGGCGACGGCGCCGCGGCCGCGGCCGTCGTCCTCGACCGCCTCGGCACCGAGCCGCGCTCGGTGGCCTTCCTCGCCGACACCGTGCGCGCCGGCGGACTCGCCCGCGCCGCGGAACTGCCCGAGCCCCTGCCCCGCCGGGAGGCGGCCGTCCTCGTCCGGGAGTGGCTGCGGGCCGGCACCGAACTCGTGGGCGGGATCGCCGCCGACGACACGGCCGCCACCTGGCTGCGCGCCGTCGCGACCATCATCGAACTGAAGCGGCTGACCCGGGCGCGGGGCCGGAGTACGTGATCTGAGCAGCCGATCCGAGTAGGGCGGTGGGTGTGGGGCCACCGAGCGGCGGCGTGTCGTGAGCTGGCCCCTGCGTCGAATGCCGACCAACAGGTGTGCAGGACCTGGCAGTTCAGGCTCCGGCCACCTCCCGGGCAGAGCCGCCACGGCGGGGCTCGACGCCGTCGCCCGGGTCAGGCCTGTCGCCTGCCCTGGGCGAACCATGTGGCCTCTATCTGGTCCGGCAGGACTCCCGCTTGTTGTGCGTGGTCGTGGGCGAGAGCCAGATACCGGCTGTAGCGCGGCGTGGTCCAGCCCCCTCCACGCCACTTCTCGCCGGGGTCGGATGTCCGCAGCGCCAGGGCGACGAAACGGTCCAGAATCAGCGGACGCAACACCCCCGCGCACTGCTCGTGACCGGCGAAGTACAACACCTTTGTGAAGAACGCCGGGCCCAGAAACCTGATCCGGTGGCAGTTGTTGAAGGCGCGGTACGCCGCGACGGCTCCCTCCTCCCGAAGGATGCACAACGCGGCCTTCAGACGAGCGTCGATGTCCCGGGGCGAGGACTCCGCGAAGATGCGTGCGCGCCGCGCGACGGACTGGGCTTTGGTTCCGGTGCCCCAGACGAGGGCTGCGGTCAGAAGGTGCCGTCGGCCTTCGACGGTCTCCGAGCGTCGGGCGATGCCGAAGACCGTACTGCGGTCGACCCTCGTTCGGCCGGCCACCGTTGGGCAGTCGTCGAGGTCCGCGGGCCACCAGTCGGGGCCGGGCAGGAGAGGCAGCCAACGCGCCCGGTCGAACGGGATCTTCTGGCCGAGCACCTCGTCGCGGCCGGGGATGGCAGTGCCATCCGGCATCACAGCCGCTGTGTCCGCGCTCATGGTCCAAGTGTCGCGCATCGCATCATCAACACCTCGATATCGGGACGGTGGGACCAGCGGCGCGGGCCATACTGGGGGCATGCTCGTTCCCAGCGGTCAGCTTTCGCCGCTCCAACAACACCTGTTGCAGGAACTGGATCTGTGCGACCTCCCGGCTCCCGAAGGGGAACCGGAGTCCTACCTGGCTCGTAACCTCGACACGGACGAGATCCGGGATGCCCTGCCCACCCTGTTGTGGGCCGGACTGGTGGAGCAGCGAGGTGGTGACACGGGCGGCCTCGCGCTCACTCCGCTCGGAGCGGCGGCTCTGCGCGCGGCGGAGTGCGACGTGCTGGCGGCTCGCCTGAGTGCCGTCGCGTCCTTCGCCGATACCGTGTCCACCGGTGCGGCGCCCCGCTCCGCCGGACTCGCCCTGAGACGCCTGGCGGAGGGGACATGGACCCTGGAGCAGGCGAAATCCTACGTCCGCACGGGTGAGACAGGCGCCGACGGCTCATGACCTGTCCGGCTGGCCGAAGTCCAGGACCACACGGCGACGGGCGCGAGTCGCCCCGGGCTGCGGCGGGAGCACGCCCGCCGATGTGAGGTCGGTGACGCTGATGACCGGCGATCCCACGATCTTCATGGTGAGCGACTGCTGCGCGGGTGCGAGGTCGACCAACCGCCGCAGGACGGACAACAGGTCGATCAGCTCCTCGGTCCACTTGCTCGGCCAGGACGTGACGTGGAGGTCGTCGAGCGGGCTGGTCTTCCGGCTGGTGGGGGAGGCCTTCCGGTAGCCGAACCACTTCTTGACGACGTTCATCCCGCCGACTTCGTAATTCCAGACCCCGGGCGGGACACCGGTGAAGGCACCCGGTCCCACGCTCAGGGTGCCGGTCTCCGTGTCGTAGGCGAGCGTGTCGGGCACGGTGGTGCCGATCCCCGTCTCGTACCGCACCTGCCGTGGGTCTCCCGCCGGAAAGGCGACGCTCTCCTGGCCGGCTGGAGGGCTGCCGACATCGCCGTAGGTCGCCGCCCACAGGAATTCGCGGCCGACCCGGACCGCTTCACTCCACAGCACCGAGTCGCGCGTGAGGGGTAAGCGGACACCAGGGGTGAGCAGTTCCTCGGCGAAGTGCTCCGTGAAGGCACTGTGTCCGGTGACGGCCACGGCGTAGGCGGCGAGGTCGTGCACGGTCACGTCGTCCGAGCCGAGGGCACCGGCCAGGTACCGGAGCAGTCCGGTAGGGACGTTCGCGCTGCCGTCGGGATGGAGCACGGGGTGCACTCGGCCGCCTCGGCCGTTGAAGTGATGGGTGTCCGGTAACAGCGCGGTCGCCACCAGTGCGGGACCATTGCTTATCTCATGGCTGCTCTGCTGATTGAGGAACACCTGCCCAGGCTGTAAAGACTCCCACAGGTCGGGCCGTGGGAAGTCGAGTACCCGGTTGTCGGCGATGAGCCACTGACGGTCGAAACTGCGCATTGCCATTCGCGCCAACTGCGGTTGTGTGTCTGTCTCTTGCTCCATGCTTCGGTCGCGGTGGGGGAAACCTGGCAGGGCCGCTGGCCGTGTGCTGAGCCGACGGTCTCGTGTCTCTTTGAACAGGACGGCTTTGACCTCGGGGTCCGCCTCCGCGCTGACACGCGCCCAGCGACGAACGAGAACTGATGCCGAGGGCGAAGTGACCCATGAGCGGTTTGCCTTGCTGCCGGGGCTGCCCCATGGGAAGAGTGCCTCCAGCGCCGGGTATTCGTCCCAGCCCGACGAGGAAGCGGGAGTGAACGGCCGCACCCCCCGCGCATGTGCGTCCCGCCAGCCCCCGTCATCCAGACTCACCCCCCGGAGCTGAGCGAATTTGTCCGCCCGCCTGCCCTGCAGAGCCCGGTAGTGGACGCGCGCAGGGCGGCCGGGGTCATGATCCGCCCGCCGTACGAAGACGCAGATCGACAACGGCTGGGCGACATGGGGGAACACGCGGGTGGCCACGTCGGACCGCTGCCCCTCCGGCGACAGGTTGATGATCCACCCCTCGTCGCACGTCCTGCGCAGATAGTCGCGCATGCCCCGCCCGGCGGGACCGGTGGCGAACGCCGACGGGGTGATGAAGCAGACGACGCCGTGCCGGTCGTCCGCATGGGCGTCGAAGACCTTCCAGGTGGCCCAGCGCCAGAAGTAGACGTACAGGTTCTTGAGCGCGTGCTCGTAACGGCCGTTGCCCGGATACCGGAAGTCGTCCAGGGGAGGACGGCCCTGGCCCTTCACCCGTTTCTCGATCCAACCGCCGCGGCCCTCCGCCTTGTCGTCGTACGGCGGATTGGAGATGACCACGGTGACGGGGACGTTGGCCTTGACGTGGTTGGCTCGGGCGCGTGACACGGAGAGGGCAGCGTACGTCGAGGCGAGTTGCTCCTCCTGGACGTAGGGGTCGTCGAGCGTGTCCGTGACGTGGAGGTTGAGCCCGCCCGGTGGGATTGGGGCGCCGTGCTTCTTCAACAGGTCGGCCGCCCGGAGTTCGGCGACTGCGAACGGGCCCATCTGGAGCTCGAAGCCGTACAGCCGCTCGGCGAGCCGGCCGATCGCGTCGGGCGCCATGGCCTCGCCGTGCCGCTGGGCCGCTTGCCGCGCCACCCGCTCGATGACAGTGTGCAGGTAGGTGCCGGTGCCCATCGCGGGGTCGACGATGTGGACGCTCTCGTCGCCGTAGCCGCGTGCCTTGCCCAGGCGGGTGCGCAGCACCTCTTCGGCGAGCCGGACCATCTCCTCGACGACCTGGTGAGGGGTGTAGTACGAGCCGCTGCGCTGGCGGAGGCTGTCGTCGTAGACGGAGAGGAATGATTCGTAGAGGTGGAGGTAGGCGTCCCGGTTGCCGTGTCGGATGGTCTGCCAGTCGACGGCCGCGACGGTGCGGGCGAGGAGGTTCAAGGTCACTTCGAACCGCTCGTTGACGTTGTCAGTGAGCAGTTGGAGGGCTTTGCCCATCAGAGCGTGGCCCGCGTGGAGGCGGCGGCCGATCTCGTGGAAGCTTGTGCCGGTGACCGGGATGTCCTCGGTGCGGGCGAGAAGCAACGCGAAGGTGACCGTCTGGGCGTAGCCGTCGGCGAAGGTCGCATCGTCGGCGGTGGGGAAGAGGTACCGGCGCCAGTCGCTTCGGAGACCGGTGAAAGGGCGGTCGGCGGCGGAGTCGTCCGCGTTCAGCCCGGCTTCGGCCCGTAGTTGTTCTCGTACGGCCTCGCGCAGCAGGCGGCACAGCGGAGCGAGGTGCTGGACGAGTACCGAGACACGACGGATCTCCGGCGGTTCCCAGCAGAGCACAGCCTGGGCCAGCGCGTCGAAGGCGGCGAGGTCGACGGCAGTCAGTTTCTCCCCGGCGCTCTTCAAGGCCCCCGACAGCACGACCTCCTCACCGATCTGCACGCCGTACTGGAACACCCGCCAGTGGGTGCCGTTGGTGTAGAGCAGGTTGGGGAGGTCGCGCAGGCGTTCCCACTGCCTCTTGTCGTGACCGGTGAAGGAGTCGGGGTCGATGCTCTTCGCGGGTCGCTTCACCTCGATATAACCCGTCACGTCCGTGTTGACGCGCACCGCGTAGTCGGGTCGTACTCCCAGGTGCGGTATGCGGGTCTCCGGATACCAGCTGACCTCGGGACGGGCGTGGTGCACAGCGATGGTCCGGAACAGCTGTTCCAGAGGGCTGCGGATGGCTGCTTCGCGGTCACCGGGGCCCATCAGGTTCCGCTTGCATCCGGCGCCGAATTCGGAAACTGCTTCTTGGAGCCACTCAAGACGTGCGTGAGTCATGGTTCGTCCCCACCCCCTCGGTCCTGATGGGATACAGGACCGGTCCCTCTGGTGGAGTATGCAACCACTTGGGCCAAAATGGCAGAGGGCGTCGGGAGTTCAGGTGAGGTGACGGTACGTCTCGCAGGCTTACGGGACGTAGCAGACATGCAGCCGTCCCGCCGCCGGCCACGGTGCTGAACGATGCGAGGAGAGCCGCCACCGCGTTTCGAAGTTTCTGGCAACCCCGCACCGCTCACCAAGCGAGTGCGAGCACGCCTATGCCTGTGCGGGCAGCGCGGGGAACACGACCACCGAGCCGTCCTTGTCGCGGGCAATCTCAATCGCGAAGTACGCCCGACGCAGCGGCGAGCCCTTTGCGAGGTCACTCGTACGGTACGAAGTGCCCTCTGCCCCGCCGCGCGGCTGAGAGCAGCGGTCGCGGACGAGGGCCGCTCCGACCGGTATGGAACCGTAGCGCGCTCACGCTCAGTTCGCCGTCCCGGGCCGACTCCCCGATGCTGCGCATCTTATGCTCCACACCCTGAACTCTGAGCCCTCGACAAGGTCGAGGGTCAACCTCGGCCACGGTCCGGCTCCTCCGCTCAGGCCGGACAGTCGGCCGACGTGAAGGCTGTGCCCGATCGGAGCATCAGGTAGCCGGACCCGCCGATCTCCGCCACGGCGTAGCGGGAGTACGGCCAGGCGCTCCCCGCGCTCTCCTGCTCGCTCACGAGAGCCCGGCACGCCTCGCCGGCGGCCAGACCCGCCCAGGACTCGACCTGCTGCTCGTTCCACTGCACATAGTCCGACCAGACGTACATCACCGAGTTCTCGGGGTCGAAGCCCACCTTGATCTGCGCGTTGCCGAGCACACGATCGGTGCCGAGCGTCCGGCGCATCCCGTTGGTCCCCGTGATGATCTTCCTGGCAGCGCCGTCCGCGACTCGGATCTCCGCGCTGTCGGTGCTGGGGATCATCGCTTGCCTCAAACCGTCCTCGTCGGGCTGCCAGTCCTGCGAAACGTCCGTGTCCTGCCCGGTGCCGTCGTCTGCGGCCGACCGGCATTGAGAGTTGGTGACGAAGTTGTCCTGCCACGTCACCTGGGACTCCTGACCCTGCTCCTCCTTAACCATGACGTACGTGCGGTAGGGCAGGTCCGGGTGCAGGCGGAGAACGACATCGCGCAGCGTCAGACACATCGACCGGGCGATCTCCGCCTCCGCGTACATGGCCCCCTGTTCGTCGGAGGTCAGCCGGTACGAGAGGTACACCTCCCGGCGCGACTCGTGGAACCGCACGGTCACCGGCGTGAAGTCGGCGCCGTCACCGAGATCCTGAGCCTCGACACCCTCGTCGTGCAGGACCGCCCGTGCCACGTCGTGCTCGCCCGCGCCCCGTGCCGTTTGCGCCTGCTTCCAGCTCACCACACTCGCCGCATCGCCGGTCGCGGCCTGCGGTTCCGCGTCCTTGTCCTTGTACGCGGTGTCGGCCGAAGGCTGACCGTTTTCGGTCGAAACCAGCGCTGACGCCGAAGCCGCGGACGAGGGTGTGTGACGGCTGCCCCCGGTGTCACCGGGCGTCAGCGCCGCCACTCCTCCGGCCAGGCCGCCGATGACGCCGGACGCCAGGACGACGGCACCGGCCAGCCGCTTCCTCGAACGGCGGCGGTCCGAGGGCAGGTGCCAAGCGGGATCCTCCGCGGCCGGCACCTCCCAGAGTGCCGTGACCATCTCCACGGCAGTCGCTTACGCCAGCACGCCAAACTGGCGGTCGCCGACCGTCGCACTCTTCTGCTCGGCAGCGCCAACCTGACCGAGTCCGCTGCTCGGCGCAACGTCGAGGCGCGTGTGCTTGTGACCGGCGGTGAAGCGCCGCGTCGCACGGCAGAGCACATCGTCGAACTGCAGCGGCTCGCGCGCCCCGGCCAGCCTTCCTTTTGGGTTGCAGAGCGGGTCCGCAACACCCTGGTTCGCCAGAACAGTCAGCAACGAGTCGGTGTGAGGGCTCGAACACCCGCCGACAGCTGACCGGACAAGCGAACCGTTGTAGTCTCCGGAGACCGCCCTTGACCCGCAGAAGCGGGCAGGGAGCTGACGAAACGGGAGCTCTTCATGTTCCGCACCATGTTCAAGTCCAAGATCCACCGCGCCACCGTCACCCAGGCCGACCTGCACTACGTGGGATCGGTGACCATCGACGCCGATCTGCTCGACGCCGCCGATCTGCTGCCCGGCGAGCTCGTGCACATCGTCGACATCACGAACGGTGCCCGCCTCGAGACGTACGTCATCGAGGGGGAGCGGGGCTCGGGCGTCGTCGGTATCAACGGGGCCGCCGCCCACCTCGTGCACCCCGGCGATCTGGTGATCATCATCAGCTACGCTCAGGTGACCGACGCCGAAGCGCGGACACTCGAGCCCCGGGTCGTGCACGTGGACCGCGACAACCGCATCGTCGCCCTGGGTGCCGATCCGTCCGAGCCGGTGCCGGGCTCGGACCAGGAGCGCAGTCCGCAGGCCGTCCCGGCCTGAACCGCACTCCGTCGTCCGGGTCCGCACCCCATCCCGAGAGGTGTGTCCCATGAGCGACTTCGAGATCCGCGACGACCGGGACTCCGGCCGCCTGGAGGCCTTCGCCGGGGACGAAGTGGTCGGCCGCGTCGAGTACTTCGTTCTCGACGCCCCCGGGCGCGCCCTCGTCCCCGTGCACACGATCGTGGAACCCGAGCACGAGGGCCGGGGCATCGCTGGCTCCCTCGCGCGCGAGCTGTACGCCCTCTCGGGACGCGAGGGCATCCCGGTCGCGCCGCTGTGCCCGTACGTCGTCAAATGGGCCGCCCGCCATCCCGAGGAGGCCCCGGCCGTCTCGCCCGAGCTGGTGCAGGCCGCGAAGGACTGGCTGACGGCGCACCCGGAGCGGTTCTGATGCCGCAGCCCCGCCCGCTCGCCCTGCTGCACACCTCGCCCGCGCACATCCCCGTCTTCGACGCGCTGCGCGACGAGTCCCACCCGGGTCTGGAGTTGCGGCATCTCGTGGCCGAGGACCTGCTCGCCCGGGCCCGTGCCGAGGGCCCGGACGCGGTCGCCGACGACGTACGGGCAGCGGTCGGGCGGGCGGTCGCCGAGGGGGCGGGTGCCGTGCTCTGCACGTGTTCGACCATCGGCGAGGCCGCCGAGGCCTCGGGGGCCGCGGTGCCCGTCCTGCGTGTGGACCGGCCGATGGCCGCCGCCGCGGTGGCGACGGGCCCCCGCGTCGTCGTCCTCGCCACTGTGGAGAGCACCCTGGCGCCGACGGTCGCCCTCGTCGAGCAGGAGGCCCGGCGCGCCGGACGCCCGGCCGACGTCCGCACCCTCCTCGTCGACGGCGCCTTCGCCCGTTTCGAGGCGGGCGACACGGACGGGTACGCCCGCGCCGTCGCCCAGGCCGCCGACTCGGTCACCGACGCCGACTCGATCGTCCTCGCCCAGGCCTCCATGGCGCCCGCGCAGCACCTGACGACGACCGCGGTGCCGGTGCTGTCGAGCCCCCGTCCGGGACTGGCCGCGGGAGCGGACGCGGTGCGCCGCGGGTGACGGGCCTCCGCTCCCGGAGCGAACGCGCCCGGACGACCCGGCTAACCCGGTCGACCCGGCTGGCCCGGTTGCCCCGGTTGGACCCACCTGGTCGTCTTCCGTGCGGCGACGGGGTGACTGCGGGCGCCGGGGCCGGGTACGCGGGGGAAAAGTCCAGGGCCGATGAACCGACTGGCTGGAGGACACATGACCGAGCCGTTCCCTACACCCGTGCCGCCGAGCCCCACGCCGGGGCCGGTCCCCGACCCGCAGCCGTTCCCCGACCCGGCTCCGCCGAACCCGACCCCGCCGCCGGGTCCCGGCCCCGGTCCGCAGCCCTCTCCGGAGCCGTCGCCGTCGCCCGTTCCGAAGCCGCCGGGGCCCGACCCGGTCCCCGAGCCGGAGCCGCAGCCGGGACCGCTTTCCTGACGGACGACCGGGACGGTCCGGGCGCGCCCGGGTGACCCGGACGACCGGGTGACCCCGGATGCCCCGGGCTCGCGACCCGGGACGAGCGCTCGCCCCACATGACGCGGAAGACCCGGTCCGCTCTCCTAGAGGGCGTCCCGGGCGACCCCGGGCGAGGAACCCGCGCGGCCCCTCGACCGGCGCGACGTCGGCGTCCGCTCGACCCGCACGCTGTGGGCGACCGCTCGACCCGCACGACCCGCACGACGAGCGGTCGACCGGCGCGCCCCGCACGACGAGCGGTGACCGGCGCGCCCCGGGCGACCGCTCGCCGGCGCGACCGGACGACGGCAACGCCGCACCCGCGCGTACGGCAACCCCGTACCCGCGCGTACGGCTACGCCTCGACCTCCGACCGGTCCCCGCCCCACAGCGTGTGGAACGAACCCTTCCGGTCCGTGCGCCGGTAGGTGTGCGCACCGAAGAAGTCCCGCTGGCCCTGCGTGAGCGCGGCGGGCAGCCGTTCGGCGCGCAGCGCGTCGTAATAGGCGAGGGCCGCCGCGAAACCGGGCGTCGGCACACCCTGGAGGGTCGCCGCGACGAGGACCTCGCGCCAGTTGTCCTGCGCCGCGGCGATCTCCTGCGCGAACGTCTCGTCGGACAGCAGGCTCGGCAGGTCCGCCCGGGCGTCGTAGGCCGCGCGGATGCGGTCCAGGAAGGCGGCGCGGATGATGCAGCCGCCGCGCCAGATGGAGGCGACCGCGCCGAGGTCGATGTCCCAGCCGTACTCCTCGCTGCCCGCGCTGATCTCGTGGAAGCCCTGGGTGTACGACACGATCTTCGAGGCGTACAGCGCCTGCTCCACGCGGTCCGCGAAGGCCGCGGCCTCGGCGTCCCCGAGCCGGGTGGCCGTCGGGCCGGCGAGACCGCGGGAGGCGGCCCGCAGGTCGGCGTGTCCGGACAGCGAGCGGGCGAAGACCGCCTCCGCGATGCCGGACACCGGGACCCCGAGGTCCAGGGCGATCTGGACGGTCCAGCGGCCCGTGCCCTTCTGCTCCGCCCGGTCCTGGACGATGTCCACGAACGGCTCGCCCGTCGCCTCGTCCACGTGGGAGAGGACCTCGGCGGTGATCTCGATCAGGTACGAGTCGAGGCGTCCGGTGTTCCAGGTGCGGAAGATGTCGGCGATCTGTGCGGGGGAGTACCCGGCCACGTCGCGCAGCAGCTGGTAGGCCTCGCCGATGAGCTGCATGTCGGCGTACTCGATGCCGTTGTGCACCATCTTGACGAAGTGCCCGGCGCCGTCGGGACCGACGTGCGTCACGCACGGCGAGCCGTCGGTGGCCTTCGCGGAGATCTTCTCCAGCATCGGGCCCAGCGACTCGTACGACTCCGGGGAGCCGCCGGGCATGATGCTCGGCCCGTGCAGCGCCCCCTCCTCGCCGCCGGAGATGCCCGTACCGACGAAGTGGATGCCCTGCTCGCGCAGCTCGCGCTCCCGGCGGCGGGTGTCCGCGAAGTGGGCGTTGCCACCGTCGATGATCATGTCCCCGGGTTCCAGGAGCGGGGCGAACTCCTGGATCACCGCGTCCGTGGGTTCGCCGGCCTTGACCATGATCACCAGGCGTCGCGGACGTTCCAGGGCCGCCACGAAGTCCTTCGCGGTCTCGGCCGCCACGAAGTCTCCCTCGTGCCCGAACTCCGCCACCAGGGCATGCGTCTTCGCGGCGGTCCGGTTGTGCACGGCGACCGCGTAGCCGTTGCGCGCGAAGTTGCGGGCGAGGTTGCGGCCCATGACCGCGAGACCCGTGACGCCGATCTGCGCTGAAGTGCTCATAGGTGTGACTCCTGAGAGGTCCTGTTGTCGCTGATGCCGGTCGTGCTCGTCAGTATTGCGCTCCGGCCATCCTGACTCGCCGAGGGTGTGTACGCAGAAGAACCCGTCGGCGCCTCATCGGCCGGCACCGTCCCGCACCGTCGGATTCCGGCCAGGTGGCCCGCCGCTGACCTCAGCACCTCGTGAAACGGCAACAGCACGGCCGATTGCCGCCTTGTCACGGTCTGTTCGCGGCACTTACTTTTGCCGCTCCTGACAGGTGTCGAGGGGGGCTTCATCATGGCCGTGCGCGGGCGGCATCGCCGGTACCAGCCGAACAGGATCAACCGGGCCTCGCTCACCGTCACGGCGGGCGGCGCCGGGATGGCGATCCCGCTCATCGGCGCCGGCGTCGCGGACGCGGCCGACGTGGGGACCTGGAACAAGGTCGCGGCCTGCGAGTCCACCAGCAACTGGAGCATCAACACCGGCAACGGCTATTACGGGGGACTGCAGTTCAGCCAGTCCACGTGGGAGGCGTACGGCGGCAAGGTCTTCGCCGGGCGGGCGGACCTCGCCACGAAGGGCCAGCAGATCGCCGTCGCCGAGAAGGTGCTCGAAAGCCAGGGTCCGCGGGCCTGGCCGGTGTGCTCCGTTCGTGCGGGTCTCACCCGCGGCGGCGGCACACCCGCCGTCGACACCTCGCCGCGCACGACCCCGCGCACCGTCCGGGACGTGCAGCCGCAGACCACGCCCCAGTCGCAGGCGGGCACCGCGCGGATGTACACCGTCGTCCAGGGCGACACACTCTCCGGGATCGCCGACTCGCGGCGGGTCCAGGGCGGCTGGCGGCGGCTGTACGAGGCCAACCGCGCGACCGTGGGAGCCGATCCCGACCTGATCGTCCCCGGCCAGCGGCTGGACCTGCGCGCCAAGTCCCCGACCCACACCGCCGGTACGACCGCGCCCGCCCGCAGGCCCGCCGCGAAGCCCGCCCCGAAGAAGCCGGCGCCCCGCAAGGCCGATCCGCAAAAGACGTCGTCGGACTCGGCGACGAGGACCCACACCCTCGTCGCGCCCGTGAGCGCGGCGACCGGCACGCCGTACCGCGCCGCCGGGTCGTCCTGGTCGAAGGGCTACCACACCGGCGTCGACTTCCCCGTGGCCACCGGGACCTCGGTCAGGGCGGTCGGGGCCGGCCAGGTCGTCAGCGCCGGCTGGGGCGGTTCGTACGGCTACCAGGTGGTGATCCGGCACGCCGACGGGCGCTACAGCCAGTACGCCCACCTGTCGGCGATCTCCGTGCGCGGCGGGCAGAGCGTGACGGCCGGGCAGCGCATAGGACGCTCCGGATCGACGGGCAACAGCACGGGACCCCATCTGCACTTCGAGGTGCGCACGGGGCCCGGCTTCGGCAGCGACGTCGACCCGGTCGCCTATCTGCGAGCGGGCGGCGTCAGGATCTGACGCGGGTCCGCCGGTGGTTGCGGTGGGGCAGCGGTACGTACGGAGCGCCGTAGAAGGGGCTCCAGTACCCCGGCACCTCGTCGTCGGACGGATCCCGGTCGTCGTGCGCGCCCTCCGGGGCGGACATCGCGACCGGGACGAGGACGTCCTCGGGCAGCGTCACGCAGGGGAAGGCGTCCGCGGGAGCCGCGGCGACGGGCTGGTCGGGAAGCCGCGCCAGCAGCAGTTCCTCGACCAGGTCCGACGCGACCAGCGCCTCCGGTCCGGGCAGCGCTCCCGGCCCGGCCGGCGCTTCCCGCTCGATCAGGGCGTCCGCCCCCCGGAGCACGTCCGGTCCGCTCAGCACGTCCGGTCCGCTGAGCGCGTCCGAGGCGCGTGACGCGTGCGGCCCGTCGACCGCCTTCGGTCCGGCGAACGTGTCCGGGACGGTCACGTCCGTGCTCTCCACCCCAGGCGCGTCCGGCGCCCCGGCCGCCTCCGCCCCGGCATTCCGGGCCGCGGGGACCCCGGCCGTGACGGGCGTGCCCGACGGGACGGGCTGCGCGCCCGTGCCACGGCCACCGCCGAGCCGCTCCGTGGTGAGCAGGATCAGACCACCCGCGGCGACGACACCGCAGCCCAGCGCGAGCACCGTGCCCGTCGTCCCGTAGCGGAAGGTCTCGCCGAACATCGAGATGCCCACGGCCGCCGCCACGACCGGGTTCACCACCGTCAGCGTGGCGAGCGGGGCCGCGAGGCCGCCGCCCCGGTAGGAGGCCTGCGACAGCAGCATGCCGGCCGTGGCCAGGACCGCGATGACGGCCAGGGACGGCAGGTCCGCGAGGGAGACACCGCCGGTCCAGTCCACCGCGACGGTCTTCGTGAACACCGACGAGATGCCGAAGGCGAGACCGGCCGCGACCGCGAGGAGCACGCTGCGCACCGCCGGGTGGCGGTGTGCCGCGCGGGCCGCCACCATGAGCGCCACCACCGCGCCGCCCGTCACCAGGGCCAGGACCACCCGCTGGGCGCCGCCCAGGGACTGCGAGTCGGCCGTGCCGACCAGGGACAGGAGACCCGCGAGGCCGACCGTCGCCATGATCGCGCCGCGCCAGGCGGTCGATCCGGCCCGCCGTCCGACGAAGAGGGCCGCCATCGGCAGCGCGAACACGATCGTCAGCGCGCCGAGCGGCTGCACGAGGCTCAGCGGACCGTAGGCGAGTGCCACCACGTGGAGCAGTCCGCCGAGGCCGTTCAGCGCGACGGCGGCCCACCAGCCCGGCCTGCGCAGCGGCGCGTACGTCTCGTCCGGGGACGTCAGCGCGACCTGCTCCTGGACGATCGCCCCGCCCGCGTAGGCGACGGCGGAGACGAGCGAGAGCAGCACGGACAGCGAGAGGGCGTTCATGAGTCCCTCCTCTGCGTGCTGCGGGGGCGCGGTGCCCGGCGCGACGTACGGTCGGCTTCCATGGTTACAACGATGCCTCGCGAATCAGTCCATGTCGTCGTCCTTGAGCAGTCATTGAGTCCTACTGCCGATGGAGTAGAGCGGGGCCGCCGTCCTCCCCAGGGTGGGTGACACCGGACGCCTCCCCGGGGGTGTCACCCCCTAGGGGCCTTGGTACTACTGGTCTTCGTGGACCTCGACCCCGAGCTTGCAGACCTGGACGCCCTCGGCGGCTTCTTCGTACTACGCACCGGCGTAGCACCGGGCCGCGCGCTGCCGACGCTCGCGCGGGCGTACGCGGATCCGACGGCCGCCGGCCCGGAGGTTTACGAGGATCCGGTAATTTTCCGTGTCCGGAAAGTCGCGAGGAGTCTGAGGGCGCCGGAGACGCGGGTCGCGGTGTCGGTGGCGCACCAGGGGCTCGTGGCCCGCCTGTGGTCCGTCTCCCTCGGCGCCGCCGCGCTGTACGGGCGGGTGCCCGACCTCGACGCGCGCCGGCTGCGCTGGGATCCGGACGGCGGTGCTCCGCGGGACCTGTGGCTGTCCGAGGTGCGGGCGCTGCCCGTGGAGGCGCTCGGCGAGGTCGTGACGGAAGGACACCTGGTGCCGCTGGCGGCCGCCCTGCACGCCAGGTACACGATCTCCGCCCGTCTGCTGTGGGGCAACGCGGGTTCCGCACTCGCCGGCGCGGTGCGGCAGCTCGACCGCTGGGCTCGGGCGAACGGCCGTCCGGAGGTCGCGGAGCGGGCCCGCGCGCTCGCGGGCCCGCTCCTCGCGCACGCCGGTCTGTCCGGCACGCTGGACAGGAGCACGCTCCGCCGCCGCAGCTGCTGTCTCTACTACCGGCTGCCCGGCGGAGGCCTGTGCGGCGACTGCTGTTTCGACCGCCCGCCCCGGGCGCCGGGGAGCGGTTCCCGGCCACCGCGCTCTTCCCCGGGGGCCACATCTGGGTGACCATGGAATCCGACTGCGACGACAAGGGGTTCTGAGTGCGTGTGGGGCTGCTGACGCGGGAGTATCCACCCGACGTGTACGGCGGTGCGGGGGTGCATGTCGAGTTCCTCGCCCGCGAGTTGAGGTCCCTCGTCGACCTGGACGTGCACTGCTGGGGCGAGGGCGCCGCCGGCGGAGTCGTACGGCACCGGCCCTGGCCCGCGCTGGACGGCGCCAACGACGCGCTGCGCACCTTCTCCGTGGACCTGGCCATCGCCGCCGCCCTCGAAGGCCGCGACCTCGTCCACTCGCACACCTGGTACGCCAACCTCGCCGGCCACTTCGGCAAGCTGCTGTACGGCATCCCCCACGTGATGACCGCCCACTCCCTGGAACCACTGCGCCCCTGGAAGGCCGAGCAGCTCGGCGGGGGTTACGCCCTTTCGAGCTGGGCGGAGCGCACCGCCGTGGAGTCCGCGGACGCCGTGATCGCCGTGTCCGCGGCGATGCGCGAGGACATCCTCACCTGCTATCCCGCCCTGGACCCGGCCAAGGTGCGCGTCGTCCACAACGGCATCGACACGTCCCTCTACCGGCCGGACCACGGCACGGACGTCCTGTCCCGCGTCGGCCTCGACCCGGACCGCCCGTACGTCCTGTTCGTCGGCCGCATCACGCGTCAGAAGGGCGTGCCCCATCTGCTGCGCGCGGTACGGGACATCGACCCGGCCGTCCAGGTGGTGCTCTGCGCGGGCGCCCCCGACACCCCGGAGATCGACCGGGAGTTCCGCGACCTCTTCCGGGAGCTGAGCGGCGTACGCGAGGGAGTGCACTGGATCCCGCAGATGCTGCCGCGCCCGGACGTGATCCAACTCCTCACGCACGCCGCCGTGTTCGTGTGCCCTTCGGTGTACGAGCCGCTCGGCATCGTCAATCTGGAGGCGATGGCCTGCGGCACGGCCGTGGTGGCCTCCCGGGTCGGCGGCATCCCGGAGGTCGTCGACGACGGCCGCACCGGCGTACTCGTCCCGGTCGAGGGCGACTTCGAGGCACAGCTCGCGCGTGCCCTGGACTCGGTGCTCGCCGATCCGCAGACGGCCCGGCGGATGGGTGAGGCCGGACGGGAGCGCGCCGTGCGGGAGTTCGGCTGGGACGCGGTCGCCCGCAGAACCGTCCAGTTGTACGAGGAAGTCCGCAAACCGGGGTAGCCGTGGGACAGGCGTAGTCGAGAAACCGGAGCCGGCTCTGCGACAGGGGCGGCCCGACCGGGCGTAGAGGGGCGGCGGAATGCGGCGCGGTGGACCTTCGGTGCTGGGAATCGTACTGGCGGGCGGAGAGGGCAAGAGACTCATGCCCCTCACCGCGGACCGTGCGAAACCCGCGGTGACCTTCGGCGGGACGTATCGCCTCGTCGACTTCGTGCTCTCCAATCTCGTCAACGCGGACATCCTGCGCATCTGCGTCCTGACGCAGTACAAGTCGCACTCGCTGGACCGGCACGTGACGACGACGTGGCGGATGTCGAGCCTCCTCGGCAACTACGTCACTCCCGTCCCCGCCCAGCAGCGCCTCGGCCCGCGCTGGTATCTCGGCAGCGCGGACGCGATCCTGCAGTCGCTCAACCTGGTCCACGACGAACAGCCGGACTACATAGCGGTGTTCGGCGCCGACCACGTGTACCGCATGGATCCGCGGCAGATGCTGGAGCAGCACATCGAGGGCGGCGCCGGGGTGACCGTCGCCGGCATCCGGATCCCGCGTGCCGACTCGTCGGCGTTCGGGATCATCACGCCCGGCTCCGACGGGCAGACCGTGCAGGGCTTCCTGGAGAAGCCCGCCGATCCGCCGGGCCTCGCGGACGACCCCGAGTGCGTCTTCGCGTCGATGGGCAACTACATCTTCTCCACCAAGGCCCTGATCGAGGCGCTGCACCGGGACGCCGAGGACGAGAACTCCGTGCACGACATGGGCGGTTCGATCCTCCCCATGCTCACCGAGCGCGGCGAGGCGCAGCTGTACGACTTCAGTGAGAACCACGTCCCCGGCGAGACCACCCGGGACCAGGGCTACTGGCGTGACGTCGGAACCCTCGACGCCTACTACGACGCCCACATGGACCTGATCGCGGAACGCCCCGCCTTCAACCTCTACAATCGCAGCTGGCCCATCTACACCCACTCCGGGCAGCTCTCCCCGGCGCGGTTCAACGCCGGCGGCATCGCCAGCGAGTCGATCATCAGCGCCGGCTGCCTCATCCGCGGCCAGGTCACCCGTTCCGTGCTCTCGCCCGGCGTCGTCGTCGACCCGGGAGCCGTCGTGCAGGGCTCGGTCCTGCACGACAACGTCCACATAGGGCGGGGAGCGGTGGTGCGCGGCGCGATCCTCGACAAGAACGTCGAGGTGCCCCCCGGCGCGACGATAGGGGTCAATCCGGAGCGGGACGCGGAGCTCTACACCGTCTCGAAGGGCGGAGTGATCGGCCTCGGCAAGGGGCAGCGGGTCCCTTAGGGCGGCGGTGGACGGGCGGGGCCGGGACGGCCGGCGCGGGCGTCACAGCACCCGCCGTCGCCGGCCCAGCCAGGTCTGGGCGATGACGACGACCGCGAGGAACGCCCCGCTGACGACCTGCTGGTACGCCGAGTCCAGTGAACCGATCTGGTTGATGACGTTCTGGATGACCTTCAGCAGCAGCACTCCCACCAGCGAGCCGCTGATGAAGCCGAACCCGCCGGTGAGCAGCGTGCCGCCGATCACCACCGCGGAGATCGCCTCCAGCTCCATGCCGGACCCGAGGATCGTCACCCCCGACACCAGCCAGGCCGCGTTGAGGGCTCCCGCGAGCCCCGCGCACAGTCCGGACAGCGTGTAGACGACGATCTTCGTACGGGCCACGGGGGCGCCCATCAGCGCCGCCGCGTCCTCGTTGCCGCCGACCGCGTACACGTACTGCCCGAACCGGGTGCGCCGCAGGACGACGGCGCCGAGGACGAACAGCACGACGGTGATCCACACGGGCACGCCGATGCCGAGGAGCGTGCCCTGGCCGAGGGTGGCGAAGAACGACTCCTTGTCCACCAGGTAGGTCCGGGACCCCTCGTCGGTGACCGAGAGCAGGATGCCGCGGGCGCCCAGCATCGCGGCGAGCGTGACGATGAAGGGCGCCAGCCGGGAGCGGGCGATCAGCACCCCGTTGACCAGCCCGATCAGCCCGCACACCGCCAGCGGGAGCAGCAGCGCGACCGCGGTCCCGTACTGCGAGCCCCAGGCCGCGAGCACGCCGCCCAGCGCGAACAGCGACCCCACGGACAGGTCGATGCCGCCGGTGACGATCACGAAGGTCATGCCGAGGGCGACCACGGCGAGGAACGCCGAGGACAGCGCCATGTTCTCCAGGTTGTCGCCGGTCAGGAACGTGTCGAAGCTCAGCGACGCCACGATCATGGCGACGACGAGCGTGACCAGCGCGCCGTGCTGCTGGGCCAGGGCGCTGATCCGCTCGGAGCGCCCGGCGCCGAGCGGCTCCTCCTCGGGCGCCGGGGTCGTGCGCGGGGGAGTGTCCACGTCGGTCGTCATCGCTTTCCCCGTTCCCTGGCCGCGTAGACGGCGAGGACGATCACCACGGCCTGGGCGATCTGGGTCCACGACGGCGGCAGATCGTGCTTGATGAGCGTGGTGGTGAGCAGCTGGATCAGGACGGCGCCGGCGACGGTGCCGCCGACGCGGACCCGGCCGCCGCTCAGCGGGGTGCCGCCGACCACCACGGCGGTGATCGCGGAGAGTTCCATCAGGGTGCCGAGCGAGGTGGGGTCGCTGGCGGTCAGGCGCGCGGTGGCCAGCACTCCGGCGACCGCGGCGAGGACGCCGGAGGCGACGTACACCAGGATCAGCACCCGGCGCACCGGCAGACCGGCGAGCCGGGCCGCCGGACGGCTGTCGCCGACGGCCAGGAGCTGCCGGCCGAACGTCGTGCGGCGCATCACGAAGGCGACGAGCAGGGCGAGAGCGGCGGCGATCAGCACCAGGTACGGCACTCCCAGCACGGCCCCGGAGCCGAGCTCGGCCATGCCCGGGTCGCGGACGTCCTTGAGCTGGGGGAGGAGGACCAGGGCGAGTCCCCGTCCGGCGACCATCAGGGCGAGCGTCGCGACGATCGGCTGGACGCCCACGAAGGCGATCAGCGAGCCGCTCGCGAGGCCGCTCACCGCCCCGCCGAGCAACGCCGTCAGGGCGGCGGTCCACGGCCCGTACCCGAGATAGAGGGACAGCAGGGAGGTCGACAGGGCCATCACCGAGCCCACCGACAGATCCACGCCCTCGCTGCCGATCGCCAGCGCCATGCCCAGTGCCACGATCAGCACCGGCGCCACCTGGACGGCCTGGGTGCGGAAGTTCTCGCCGGTCAGGAAGTGCGGGGTGAGGACGGTGTTCACCAGGAGCAGGACCGCGACGCCGAGGTAGACGCCGTAGTCCTGGAGCAGACGCAGCAGCCGGTCGCGGTCCGCGGTCACCCGGCCCAGGGACAGGTCAGTCATGGGTCTCTCCGGTGCCGTGGGACTGGGGCGGGGTGTTCCCGGCGCCGGCGCCGGGCTGCGGGGGGCCGCCGGACACCACGACGCTGGCGGCCGGGGCCGGCGTCGTGCCTCCGGCGCCGGCGGGTGCGGTCGCGATGGCCCGCATCAGCCGGTCCTCGGTGACGGCGTCGCCGGTGAGCTCCTCGACCACCGCGCCGTCCTTGAGGACGATCACCCGGTCGCTGCCCTCGATCAGCTCCTCCGTGTCCGAGGAGATCAGCACCACCCCGAGGCCGTCGTCGGCCAGTTCGTCGATGAGCCGCTGCACCTCCGCCTTGGCACCGACGTCGATGCCCCGGGTCGGCTCGTCCAGCAGCAGGACCTTGGGGTGCATGGCGAGCCAACGGGCCAGCAGCACCTTCTGCTGGTTGCCGCCGGAGAGTTCGCCGACCTTCTGGTGCGGTCCCGCGGCCTTGATGCGCAGCCGCTTCATGAAGGTGTCGACGAGCCGGTCGACGCGGGCCTCGTCGACCAGACCGAACCGGGACAGTCCCGGCAGCGCGGCGAGGGCGATGTTCTCACGGACCGAGAGCCCCGGCACGATGCCCTCCGCCTTCCGGTCCTCGGGCAGCAGGCTGATGCCGGCCCGGATCGCGGCGGGCGTCGAGCCGGTGCGCACCGCCGCCCCCGCCACGACGACCCGGCCGGAGTCGACGGGCAGCGCGCCCGCGATCGCCTTCGCGGTCTCGCTGCGCCCCGAGCCGAGCAGCCCACCGAGGCCGACGACCTCACCGGGCCGCACGCTCACGGACACCGACCGCATCCGGTGACGGATCGTCAAGTCTGTTGCCTGCAGCACCGGTTCCGCCTGCGTGTCGTGACTCCCGGTGAACTCCGTCAGGCCCCTGTCCCGTACGGCGCCGACATCGCGCCCCAGCATCAGGGACACGAGCCTGAGCCGGTCGAGGCCGGCGATCCGGCCCGTGTGCACGACCTTGCCGTCACGCAGCACGGTGACGGTGTCGCAGATCTCGTACAGCTCGTCGAGGCGATGGCTGACGTAGACCACCGCGATCCCGCGTTCGCGCAGCATCCGGATCACTCCGAAGAGGGTGCGCACCTCGCGGGGTTCGAGCGAGGAGGTCGGCTCGTCCATGACGACGACCCGGGCGTCGACCGAGACCGCCCGGGCCAGGGCCACCATCTGCTGCGCCCCGACGCCGAGTTCACGCAGCGGTCTGCGGACGTCGATCCGGATGCCGAGCCCGCGCAGCGCCTCGTCGGCCTCGCGGTGCATGCGCCGGAAGTCGATCAGGCCCAGCAGGCCGCGGGGTTCGCGGCCGAGGAAGAGATTGCGGGCCACGCTCATCAGCGGGACGAGGTTGACCTCCTGGTAGATGGTGGAGACGCCCGCGTGCTGCGCCTGGAGCGGTGTGGCGAAGCGGACCGGGGCGCCGTCGTAGGTCATCTCGCCCTCGTCGGGCCGGTGGACGCCGGTGAGGACTTTGATGAGGGTCGACTTGCCCGCGCCGTTCTCGCCGACGAGCGCGTGCACCTCCCCGGCGCGGGCCGTGAAGTCCACCCCGGACAGGGCCTTCACGCCGGGGAAGTTCTTGGACAGACCGGTCACCGCCAGCATGTCAGTAGGCCTTGCCCAGGTCCGCCTCGGCGTTGCCGGTCGTGTAGGCGCTGTCCTCGATGACGATGTCCTGCGCGACCTTCTCGCCCCTGGTGAAGGTGTCGAGGGTCTGGAAGGCGAGCGGACCGAAGCGCGGGTTGGACTCGATGACGCCGTCGATCCAGCCGTCGACGATGCCCCGTACGGCGTTGCGGGTGCCGTCGATCGTCACGATCTTGACGGCGCCGGGCTTCTTGCCGGCCCCCTTGAGAGCGTTGACGGCGCCGAGTCCCATCTCGTCGTTCTCGGCGTAGATCCCGGTGATGCCCGGCTTGGACTGGATGAGGTTCTCGGTGACCGACTGGCCCTTCTCGCGGGCGAATTCCCCGGTCTGCCTGAACACGATCTCGAGTCCGGGTGCCTTCTCCTTGATGCGGTCCTCGAAGCCCTCGGTGCGCTCGGTGGTCACGTTGTTGCCCGCGGCGCCGAGCAGAACGGCGATCTCGCCCTTGCCGCCGGTCGCCTCGATCATCCGGTCCGCTGCCCGCTTGCCCTGCTCGACGAAGTCCGAGCCGATGAAGCTCACATAGTCCTTGCACGCGGTGGCGTTGATCTTCCGGTCGATCGTGACGATCGGGATGTGCCTGGCGGACGCGGCACGCAGCACCGGTTCCCAGCCGTCGGAGTTCAGCGGCGCGATCACCAGCAGGTCGGCGCCCTTGGTGATGAGATCCTGGACGTCGCTGATCTGTTTGGAGAACTGCGACTGCGCGTTGGCCGTCAGCAGTTTCACGCCGCGCTTCTTCGCTTCGGCCTTGATGGAGGCCGTCTCCGCGATCCGGAAGGGGTTGGCCTCCTTCTCGGACTGCGAGAAGCCGACGGTGGCGGTCTCGAGGTCGATCTTCTTGCCGCCGTAGGCGTCGATGGCGCAGGTCGGTCCTGATCCGGCGTCCGGCGTCGCGACGACCTGGCCGGAGTCGCCCCGGCTCGCGGGGTTCTTGTCCTTCCCGTCGTCGTCCTCGGACTTGGCGCATCCGGAGGCGAGCGCGAGGCTCGTGACGAGGCCGGTGGCGAGGAGGGTCCGGACAGGGGTGCGGCGAAGGAATGCGGTCGGCTTCATGGAGTCCCCAAACGGCACGGCCCCGGCGCTGAGAGCGCTCCCGGGGAAGTTCGGCTCTTGCGGTCAACTCGATGTGCACGTCGTTCAGGGGAGGTTTTTACATCGTTGGAAGAGGGCTGTAAAGCCTTCTGTCCGAAATCCCGTCAGCGCCGGCCCAGTGTGCTCTCCCGCTCCACGAGCCGGAATTGCGCGGTGAGTTCACGCCCGCCGGGGTCCGTGCGGCCCGACAGGCTGCGCAGCAGCGAGGCCACCGCCATGCGGGCGATCGCCTGCTTGTCCGGCGAGACCGTGGTGAGCGTGACCGCGCCGAACCGGCCCTCCGCGATGTCGTCGAACCCGACCACCGCCACGTCCCACGGCACCCGCAGCCCGCGCTCGTGCAGCACCCGCATCGCGCCGATCGCGACCAGGTCGTTGTACGCGAAGACGGCGTCCGGACGCACCCCCGAGTCCAGCACCCGCGCCATCGCCCGCGCACCCTCGTCGCGGTCCCAGCCGCCGACGGGTACCACCAGCTCCTCGGGAGCGGGCACCCCGGCCGCCGCCAGCTCCTCGCGCCAGCCGGCGAGGCGCAGATGGGCGGGCCGGTTGGCCGAGTCGGTGCGCGCGCCGAGGTAGGCGATCCTCGTCCGGCCACGGCTCAGCAGGTGTCGTACGGCCGCGCGTGCCGCCGCCACGTTGTCGATCGCGATGTGGTCGTGGGGCAGGTCGTACTCCCGCTCGCCGAGCAGCACCAGGGGCACGTCGTCCGTCCGGGCGCGCAGGTCCTCGTCCTCGAGCTCCAGCGGACTGAGGATCAGGCCGTCGATCACGTTGGCCCGGAAGCCCTGGCTGACCAGCATCTCCTGCTGACGGTCGCCGCGGGTGTGGTCGAGAAGCACCGTGAACTCGTGCTCGGCGGCCGCGTCGATCACGGCGCCGGCGAGCTCCGCGAAGTACGGGTTGCCGAGCTCGGGCACGGCGAGCGCGATGATGCCCGTACGGCCCTTGCGCAGGTGGCGTGCCGTCAGATTCGGGCGGTAGCCCAGCTCGTCGATGGCCTCCTGGACCTTCGCGCGCATGGCGGGTGTGACGTGCGGATAGTTGTTCACGACGTTCGAGACCGTCTTGATCGAGACGCCGGCGCGTTCGGCGACGTCCTTCAGGCTGACCCGCAAGGGATCTCCTCCGCATCGATGGGGGCTCTCTCACCGGGGCGTTCGTCATGGCCCTGGACAGAGGCCGGGAGCCGTGCTCTCATGCCAACTGCCGTTGCTTCCAACGTTGTACAGACTGAAGCACCGAGCCGCCACCCTTCCTGAGCCAAGGAGGATCCGTGCGCATCAGCCGACTCAGAATCCGAATGGCGTTCCTGCTCGCAGCGGTCCTCGGGACGGCGGGACTCACCGCCACGCCCGCCGCGACCGCGGCCGAGGACCCCGTCGAGGTCCACGGCCTCAAGGGCGAGTACTACACCCAGTCCGCCCCCGGCGCCTTCGACTTCCACGAGCTCAAGGCCACCGGTTTCGACACCCACCTCGACTTCGACAACCTGGAGCCGCGCCTGAACTTCGCCACCGGCCGGTCGGACGACGTCAACGTCCGCTGGACCGGCAGGATCGTGCCGGAGAAGACCGGCGCCCACACCTTCTCGATCACCGGCGACAACGGCTTCCGGCTGTGGATCGACGGGAAGCCCGCCATCGACCACTGGGTCGACGACTGGGACCGCGAGCAGACCTCGGAACCGGTCGAACTGACCGCCGGCCGCGCCTACGACATCAAGGTCGAGTACTTCGAGCACTTCGGAGGCTCCAACCTCCATCTGCGTTGGACCGAGCCCGGCGGCAGCAAGGAGGCCGTTCCGCAGTCGGCGCTGCGGCTGCCCGAGGGCTACGCCTACGACGGCGCGATCAGGACCACGGTGCTCAAGGACGGCCGGACGCTCCGGCTGGACTTCGCGCAGCGGCTGAACGCGCCGCCGGCCGGTCTCACCGACCACGTCGAGGCGGTCATCGGCGGCGCCGAGTGGCCGCTGGGCAAGGCCACGTTGGACCGGTCCGACCCCAAGGCTTTGAACATCGCGCTGAAGGAACCGGTCGTCGGCAACAAGACCGGCACCGCCCGCGGCACCGCAGACCTGCGCTACGACGGCCGGGGCGGTCTGCTCGGAGCCGACGGCAACGTTGTCAGCGCCTTCTGGAGCAGCGGCCCCAACCATTCCACCCACGAACTGCGCACCAGGTGGGCCGACGACGTGGGGCCGCGTAACGCCCTTCCCGAGTACCCGAGGCCCCAGCTGACCCGTGACGCCTGGCGGAACCTCAACGGACGGTGGCAGTTCGCCGCCGCCGAGGCCGGCGAGCGACCGCCCGTGGGCAGGAAGCTGGCCGAGAGGATCCTCGTCCCGTACCCGGTGGAGTCCCAGCTCTCCGGCGTCGAGCGGCACGAGGACCGCATGTGGTACCGCCGCACGTTCACCGTCCCGGCCGACTGGAAGGTCGGCTCCGGCAAACGGCTGCGTCTCAACTTCGGCGCCGTCGACTGGCAGTCCGAGGTGTACGTCAACGGCACCCGGGTCGCCGAACACAAGGGCGGCTACGACAAGTTCAGCGCCGACGTCACCGACGCGCTGAAGCCCGGCCGCACCCAGGAACTGATCGTCGGCGTCTACGACCCGACCGACGCGCAGGGCGGCGAGAACCCGCCGGTGGGCAAGCAGCGCCTGGACCCGAGCGGCATCTGGTACACCCCGTCCTCCGGTATCTGGCAGACCGTCTGGATGGAGCCCGTGGCCGCCGACCACGTCGACTCGCTGAAGCTCACGCCCGACGTCGGCAGGAAGCAGCTGACCGTGGAGCCGAAGGGCGTGCGCGACGGACTCGCGGTCACGGCCACCGCGTACGCCGGGCGGCACAAGGTCGCCACGGTCAGCGGCCGCACGGGACAGCCCCTGGTCCTGAAGATCGACGACCCGCATCTGTGGTCGCCGGACGATCCGTTCCTCTACGACCTGTCGGTGAGGGTCGGCGGTGACCGCGTCGGCAGCTACTTCGGGATGCGGTCCATCGCCGTCGAGAAGGTGAACGGCACCCCGCGCACCGTCCTCAACGGCAAGCCGGTCTTCCTGATGGCCACGCTCGACCAGGGCTTCTGGCCGGACGGACTGCACACCGCCCCGACCGACGAGGCGCTCGCGTACGACCTGAAGCTGCACAAGAAGCTGGGCTTCAACTCGGTCCGCAAGCACATCAAGGTGGAACCCGACCGGTGGTTCTACTGGACCGACAGGCTGGGCCTGCTGGTCTGGCAGGACATGCCCGCGATGACCGCGGGTGCCGACCCCGACGCCGCGTCCCGCGCCCAGTACGAGCGCGAGATGAAGCAGATGATCGACGAGCACATCAGCAGCCCGTCGGTCGTCATGTGGGTGACCTTCAACGAGGGCTGGGGCCAGTACGAGGAGGCCCGCATCGCCGACCAGGCCAAGGCCTGGGACCCGACCCGGCTGGTCAACAGCATGTCGGGCATCAACCTCGGACGCGACGGAGGCACCGGCGACATCATCGACGAACACGGCTACCCGAGCCCGGCGCTGCCACCCCGGCCGGACGGTGAACGGGCGCTGGTCAGCGGCGAGTACGGGGGCCTCGGGCTCGCGGTGCCGGGACACGCCTGGTCGGTGCAGCAGTCCTACGTGGACGTGGACCCGTCGACGTACACGGACGACTACCTCGCCCGGCTGGCCGAAGTGCAGAAGCTGACCTGCAAGGGCGGGAACGGCGCCGTCTACACCCAGATCTCGGACGTGGAGGGTGAGCTGAACGGCCTGGTCACCTACGACCGCAGGGTGGTCAAACCCGATGTGGGGCGGCTCAAGGCGGCCCACGAGGCGCTGATCCGGGGCGCGTCGCAGGCGACACCGGCGGGCTGCGCCTGACGGCGGGGGGGGGGGGGGGGGGGGGGGGGTGGGGCGGGGGGGGGGGGGTGTGGCCGCTGCAGAAACGGCCAGGTGGGGGTTGGG
>NZ_JBWKDS010000017.1:100784-164463 GCF_056435845.1 Streptomyces sp. NPDC043867
GGGGTGCGTGGTGGAGGGGGGGACAAGGCACCCTGGGTGTGCGTGTCGGGGGGTGTGGTCCTCCCCCCCCCCCCCCCCCCCCCCTCCACCCCCCCCCCCCCCCCCCGACCCGCCGGCGGGTCGCCGGCCCGGTCCGCCCTCCACCCGGGCGGACCGGGCCGGCCTGACATCCCCGCGCTCGGCCCGCTCGACGGCCGACCGCGGTCCAACGGGCTCTCGTCGGCGGCCGGTTCCGCCCCGGCCACCACTCCGCCCGGGCAACCCCGCGGCGCCCCCACCCGGGCGCCCACGCCGGGGCCCGGCCGTGACCCTTGACGAGTACACGTACACGACGAAGAATGAGCGCGCTGCGTGCTTTGACAACGTTGTCCAAGCCTGAGGAGGCCCTCCCGCCCATGAAATGGACCCAACGGCTCCGCGGAGCGGGCATGGCGGTCGTCGCCGCCGCGCTGCTCGGCAGCTCCTTCACCGCACCGGCCGCCCAGGCCGCCGACGCGCCGGACGGACCGCTCACCGACCTGGTCAACCCGTTCATCGGAACGGAGAACGAGGGCAACACCTACCCGGGTGCCGCGGTGCCGTTCGGCATGGTGCAGTTCTCGCCGGACACCGGCCACAACACCGGCTACGACTACTCCCACACCCACATCCGCGGGTTCTCACTCGTCCATCTGTCGGGCGTCGGCTGCGGCCTCGGCGGCGATCTGCCGGTACTGCCGACCACCGGGGACGTCACGAAGACCGACTACGCCGCCTACCAGGCCGGGTTCAGCCACGACGACGAGTCCGCGAGCCCCGGCTACTACAAGGTGGGCCTGAAGACCGGCATCGAGGCGGAGCTGACCGCAACGGAACGCACCGGCGTGCAGCGGTACACGTTCCCCGCGACCGGCAAGGCCAACGTCCTGCTGAACGCGGGCCAGTCGCTGCACAGGGGGATCACCACCGAGGTCGAGATCCTCGACGACCGCACGGTGCGCACCGCGATCACCGGCAGCGGCTTCTGCCAGGACACGAAGCCCTACACCGTCCACACCGTCACCCGCTTCGACCGGCCGTTCACGACGTCCGGCACCTGGAACGGCGACACCGTCACCACGGGCTCGAAGGAGTCGACGGGCACCGGCCGCAACGGCGCCTTCGTCCGCTTCGACACCACCGAGGACCGCACGGTCGAGGCGACCACCGCCCTGTCGTACGTGGACGCCCGGGGTGCCGCCGTCAACCTCCGCTCCGAGGGCGGCCGTTCGTTCGACGCGGTCAGGAGGGCGGCCCACCGCTCCTGGGAGGACCGGCTCGACGACGTACGCGCACGGGGCGGCGGCGACACCCTGCGCCGCACGTTCTACTCGTCCCTGTACCGGTCCTTCCTCGCGCCCAACATCGGCAGCGACGCCGACGGCCGCTACACCGGCTGGGACCAGCGGATCCACCGCGCGAAGGGCTTCACGTACTACCAGAACTGGTCGCTGTGGGACACCTACCGCACCCAGTCGCAGCTGCTGTCCCTGCTCGCGCCGCGCGAGGCCCGCGACATGGCGATCTCCGTCATCAGGATCGACGAGGAGAGCGGCTGGCTGCCCAAATGGGGCTACGGGACGGTCGAGACGAACATCATGACCGGCGACCCGGTCACCCCCTTCCTCACCAACGCCTATCAGCAGGGGCTGCTCAAGGGGTACGAGGAGCGGGCCTACCGCGCGCTGAAGAAGAACGCGGACGGGGTGCCGCCCGCCGACTCGCCGGCCGTCGGCCGCGAGGCGAACAAGGAGTACCTGGCCCACGGCTTCGCACCCCACGTCAAGGGGCGGCCGCACGCGAAGCCCGGCGACTCCGACTACGACCACGGCGCGTCCGCGACTCTGGAGTACGCCCTGTCGGACGCCATGCTCGGCGAGATGGCACGCGACCTCGGGCACGGGGCGGACGCCGCGCGCTACGCCGCCCGGGCGCAGAACTACCGCAGGATCTTCGACTCCTCGACCGGCTTCTTCCGCGCACGGGACGCCGCCGGGGCCTTCACCGGACCGGCGGACCCCGCCCGCAGCGAGGGCTTCCACGAGGGCACGTCCTGGCAGTACCAGTGGCTCGTGCCGCAGGACCTGCCCGGCATGGTCGCCCTGATCGGCGGCAAGCGGGCGGCCAACGAACGGCTCGACTCGTTCTTCGCCTACGACGAGCTGCTGAAGGACCCGGCGAAGACCGCCCGCGAGGTGTGGGTCAACGGGCCGTACGACTACTACACCGCGGACAAGTACAACCCGCAGAACGAGCCGGACCTGATCGCCCCCTACACCTACCTGTCGACCGGTGAGCCCTGGAAGACCACGGACGTGGTCCACGCGGCGCTGACCCTGTTCACCGACACCCCGACCGGCATGACGGGCAACGACGACCTGGGCACGATGTCCGCCTGGAACGTCCTGTCGTCCATCGGGATCTTCCCGGTGCAGCCCGGCTACGACAGCTGGGGTCTGTCCACGCCCGTCTTCGACCGCGTCGACCTCACGCTGGACCGGCGCTACTATCCGCGCGGCGCCCTGACCGTGACGGCGCCGGGCACCTCGGACGGTTCCCGGTACATCCGGTCGGCGCGGGTGGACGGCGACGCGTACGGACGTACGTATCTGACGACGGACCAGCTGCGCGGCATCCGCTCGCTCGCCTTCACCGTCGGCCCGGAGCCGTCCGGGTGGGGTACGTCCGAGGAGGCCGCTCCGCCCGCCCTGAACTGACCCGGTAGCTCCTCCGCCACCCCTGCGTCCCGCCTCTCCCTGAGGGGCGGGACGTAATCTGATGTTGACTGAGCGTAGCTTGATCGCCCTTGACCGTAATCGACGGTCAGGGGTTGACTTGCTGGTTCACCCGACCGTCGACGCGAGAGCAAGCCCTTGACCTCAGAGCCGCTCGCACCACTCGACCTGGCGTTCTGGAACATCGAGTCCGCCCGGCACCCCATGCACCTCGGTGCCCTCGGGGTCTTCGCGGCCCGGTCGCCCGGCGCGGCTGCGCACGCGGCCGAACTCCTCGCGGTGCGCGCGGCGGCCGTTCCGGGGCTGCGCATGCGGATCCGTGACTGCTGGCAGCCGCTGCCCTCCCCGCTGGCCTTCGGCGGTGCGACGCGGGAGCCCGTACCCGACTTCGACCCGATCCGGCACGTACGCCTCCACGCCCCGACGCGCGATTTCCACGCCGTCGCGGGCCGTCTCATGGAGCTCCCCCTGGAGCGCGGGCGGCCCCCGTGGCAGGCCAACGTGCTGCCCGCCGAGGACGGCAGGTCGTTCGCCGTCCTCTTCACCTTCCACCACGCCCTCGCCGACGGACTGCGCGCGCTGACGCTCGCCGCGGCGCTCATGGACCCGACGGACCTGCCCGCCCCGAGGCCGCGCCCCGCCGCACCCCCGCGGAGCCCTCTCCCGGACGCGCGCGACCTGCCGGGGCGCCTGCGCGACACGCTCAGCGACCTGGGCCGCGCCCTGGACATCGGGGCGTCCGTCGCCCGCGCCACCTGGGACGTACGGTCCTCGTCCGCGCTCACCTCCGAGGCCACCGGCACCCGCAGGACCGCGGGTGCCGTCATCGACCTCGACGAGGTGCACCGCGTCCGCAAGAGCGTGGGCGGCACCGTCAACGACGTGCTGATCGCCGTCGTCGCCGGTGCGCTGCGGCGCTGGCTCGACGAGCGGGGCGACGGCAGCGAGGGTGTCGCGCCCCGGGCGCTGATCCCGGTGTCCCGGCGCCGCCCGCGCACCGCGCACCCGCAGGGCAACCGGCTGTCGGGCTACCTGGTACGGCTGCCGGTGGACGATCCGGATCCGCTCGGCCGGCTGCGCACGGTGCGCACCGAGATGGACCGCAACAAGGACGCCGGACCCCACCGGGGCGCAGGCGCCGTCGCACTGCTCGCCGACCATGTGCCGCCCCTCGGGCACCGGCTCAGCGGGCCTCTCGTCGGCCAGGCGGCCCGGCTGCTCTTCGACGTCCTCGTCACCAGCGTGCCGCTGCCCAGCCTCGGCCTGACGCTCGGCGGCTCCCCGCTCACCGCGGTCTTCCCGCTCGCACCGCTCGCCCACGGCCACTCCCTCGCCGTCGCCGTGTCCACGTTCCGCGGACGCGTCCACTACGGGCTGGTGGCCGACGCGGAGGCCGTGCCGGATCTCGACGTGCTGGCGCGCGCCCTGCGCGACGAGATCGCCGGACTGGTGGCGGTCAGCGCGCTCCCGGCCGACGGCGACCGGCGCTGAACCCGGCTCCCGGGGCGGCCCAGGAGGGCCGGCCGGGTGACATGCGACCATTTTGCTGACACCCGCCGCGTCAGTATGCTCCTGAGCTGGCGGGATGCAGGGAGCAACGTGTAGGGTGCCCCCTTTTGGGAGCTGCCGTGGCCGTTCGAGGCGCGCGGCGGACCGAGTGACATGAGGAACGCAGCGGCGATGACGGTGACAGAGCACGGCCAGACGGGTGCCACGGACCTCGCGGAGGTGTCGTGGGGCCCCGGCATCGACCCGGAACGCCTCGCCGTCTGCCTCGGCGTGCTCGAGGAGCTCGACAAGCTGGACGTCGACCACCCCGACGCCATCGCGGTACGCCGCGCCACCGCCGGCGTCTACCGCACGGTCAAGCAGCGCCGCCGCCAGGAGCGCCGGGCCGCCAAGACCGCCCACGACAAGGCGGTCACCGAGTCCACGGCCACCGGATCCGCCCAGCGCATCGACGACGAGACCGAAGGCATCCTCCCGTCGTCGGTGACGGACGCCGGCGAGATCGCGGGGATCCTGCAGCGCCCGCGCTCCTGCTACATCTGCAAGACGCGGTACGTCGAGGTCGACTACTTCTACCACCAGCTCTGCCAGGGCTGCGCCGCCGAGAACCGCTCGCGGCGCGAGGCCCGCGCCGACCTCAGCGGCAAGCGGGCGCTGCTCACCGGCGGCCGCGCCAAGATCGGTATGTACATCGCGCTGCGGCTGCTGCGCGACGGCGCGCACACCACCATCACCACGCGCTTCCCCAATGACGCCATCCGCCGCTTCAAGGCCATGCCGGACAGTGACGAGTGGATCGGCCGCCTGAAGATCGTCGGCATCGACCTGCGCGACCCCGCGCAGGTGGTCGCCCTCGCCGACTCGGTCGCCGCCGAGGGCCCCCTCGACATCCTGATCAACAACGCGGCCCAGACCGTACGCCGTTCCGCGGGCGCCTACAGCGAGCTGCTGGCCGCCGAGTCGGGCCCGCTGCCCGCCGGTGAGCTGCCCCCGGCCGAGGTGATCGGCACCTTCGGCTCCGGCGCCGTGGCCGCGCTCCCGGTCGCCGGCGGCGGCGCGCTCACCGCGCAGGAGGTCACCGACCTCGCGCTGGTCTCCGGCTCGGCCTCCCTGGAGCGGATCGCGGCCGGCACGGCCATCGACGCGGGCGGACTCGTGCCCGACCTGCACGACACCAACAGCTGGATCCAGTCCGTCGAGGAGGTCACGCCGGTCGAGCTCCTCGAGGTCCAGCTCTGCAACTCCACCGCGCCGTTCATCCTCATCAGCCGGCTCCGGGCGGCGATGGCGGCGGCGCCGGCGAAGCGGACCTACATCGTGAACGTCTCCGCGATGGAAGGCGTCTTCAACCGCGGTTACAAGGGCGCGGGCCACCCGCACACCAACATGGCCAAGGCCGCCCTGAACATGCTGACGCGCACCAGCGCCCAGGAGATGTTCCAGAAGGACGGCATCCTGATGACCGCCGTCGACACCGGCTGGATCACCGACGAGCGCCCCCACCCCGACAAGATGCGGCTCGCCGACGAGGGCTTCCACGCCCCGCTCGACCTCATCGACGGCGCGGCCCGCGTGTACGACCCGATCGTCCGCGGCGAGCAGGGCGAGGACCTGTACGGCGTCTTCCTGAAGGACTACGCGCCCGGCAAGTGGTGACCCCCCAGGGCTGACGGCGTCTCGCCACGTACCGCGCCCTGACGGGTCGTCAGACAACGGACCGCCAGCGCAGGCGCGTTCAGGGCCGCATCGCGATCCCCCCGGTTCATCCCGTCCGTCGGGGCCCGTCCCGGGATGTGCCGCGTTCCGCATTTTCTTTCCCCCGCTGAGCCGAACGGGTGGTGGACGCTTGGGGCGCAAACTTCCAAATGCCCCCGTATCGTGGGGGGATGGACGCCGGACGACTCGATACGGTTACCTGTTGTTTTCAGCCCCATCGAGCGGGCGCCCGCTCATTTGGTTACTCTGTAGCGGACGGACAGCCACACTGGGTCCCACCCACACCCACGGTCCGTCCCGGGACAAGCCGTACATCACGGCCTGCTCTCCCTCGACTTACCGGCGCCACCGCGTCCGAACTGCTTCGACCCAGACCCGAGCGGGCGTCAGGCGCACGGCAGCAGAGTGGGCCAGTACATCCCGAGGGTGACCCGACACATAAGGAGTGCGCGGTGACACCGGAGAAGACGAACCCCGATCAACGTTCCAAGGAACGCCTGGAGCGTGCAGGCCTGTCCGAGAAGAAGCTCGGCAGCCTCGACGTGTGGGCCAGGTCCGCACCGATCCGCCTCGCGGGCTACGAGGACGACCTCGCCGAGCCCCATATCCTGCCCAGCGTGGACTGACCTCCGGAACATCCGCAGAGGACCCGTCGCCACAGAGATCAGCATGGGCGTGCCAGACTGACGCCCATGCTGATCAGGGAAGCCGCGGCCGAGGACTGGCCGCGGATCTGGCCTTTCTGGCACCGCATCGTCGCCGCCGCCGAGACCTACGCCTGGGACCCGGACACCTCCGAGGAGGCCGCCCGCGCTCTGTGGATGGGTCCGGGCAAGCGGGTGTACGTGGCGCAGGACGACACCGGAACCGTCGTCGGCTCCGCCTACGTCACCCCCAACTACGGCGGCCCGGCCGCCCGCATCGCCAACGCGGGCTTCATGGTCGACCCCGACCGGTCCGGCCGCGGCATCGGCCGCGCGCTGGCCGAACACCTCCTCGCCGCGGCGAAGGCCGACGGGTACCGCGGCATGGTGTTCAACGCCGTGGTGGAGACCAACCCCGCCGTCAAGCTGTGGACTTCGCTCGGTTTCACGATCCTGGGCACCGTCCCGGACGCCTACGAGCACGCCCGGCACGGCCGGGTGGGCCTGCACGTCATGTACCGGGCCCTCTGACGGCGGCCCCCGCTCGCTGGTCGAGCGGTGCGGTGCGCCGCCACGGCCGCAGCGTCTCCAACTGCCCCGCCACGTCCAGGAGTACGGGTTCCGAACCGGGCCTTCCCACGAGCTGCACGGCGCACGGGGCGCCCGACGCCGACGTGCCGAACGGGACGGACATCGCGGGCCAGCCGGTCAGATTCCAGGGCGGCGTCATCGGCGAGCAGGCGGTGTTGACCAGCAGGTTGCGCAGCCAGCCCCGCTCGTGCCAGGCCGCCGCGGCCGGTCCGCGCCGGGCGAGCGCCGGGGTCAGCAGCACGTCGTGCTCCGCGAAGAACGGCTCCAGCCGCCGGCGCAGCTCCGCACGCCGGTCACCGCCGCGGACGCTCCGCGCGAACCGGCGTCCCACGGCCGCGTGGACACGGGTGCGCCGGGCGAGCCGCCGCGGGTCGAGATCCTCGGCGTCCACCGCGGTGCCCGCGGTCCAGTGGGCCAGCGAGGTGCTGCCGAGCCACCACGGGTACGGGGGATCCGCGGGCCGTACCCGGTGACCGGCACCCGCCAGCAGCCCCGCGGCCTCGCGGGCGGCGGTCGTGTACGGCCGGGTGACGCGCACCCCGACGAGCGGGCTGCGCAGGGAGAGGGCGATGCTGTGCCCCGCGCCCCCGGACGGGTGTGCCGCGTGGTTGTCCGTCCCGGGGGCAGCGGCGGTACCGGCGAGGACCGAGAACATCAGACGGGCGTCCTCGACGGTGGTCGCGAGCGGCCCGTTCTCCGACATGCCGAACCAGTCCCCGTGGCCGATACCGGCCGGGACCACGCCGTACCCCGGCTTCAGCCCGACGAGCCCGCAGTGGGCGGCCGGGATCCGCAGCGAGCCCATCCCGTCGTTGCCGAGGGCGAGCGGCACCAGCCCGGCGGCGACCGCGGCCGCGCTGCCGCCCGACGAACCGCCCGCCGTGCGGGAGGTGTCCCAGGGGTTGCGCGCGATGCCGTGCACCCCGTCCGTGGTCCCGAAGACGCAGAGCTCCGGCACGTTCGTCACGCCCACCACGACGGCGCCCGCGGCATGCAGCCGCGCCACCGTGACGTGGTCGTGGACGGCGGGAGTGTCCGCCGTCGCCGCGGTGCCGTTGCGGGTGGCCTCGCCCCGTACGGGCAGGTTGTCCTTGACCGCCAACGGGACTCCCGCAAGGGGGAGTTCCGCCAGGTCCGGGCGGGCGGCGACCTCGTCGGCCTCGGCGAGCGCCGCGTCCGCCCGCACCTTGCGGAAGGCGCCGATTCGGGCGTCGAGGCGCTCGATCCGCGCGAGGTGCTCGGCCACCACCTCGCGCGGTGTGACCCTCTTCTCGCGCACGGCGGCGGCTATGTCGGCGGCGGTCCGGCCGGCCCAGCTGGTCACGGGCGCTCCTTGTCGGTGGGTGCGCCGCACGGTGGGTGCGCCGCACGGTGGGTGCGCCGCACAGCGGGGCGCGGCGGGTTCCTCGTCGGGCAACGCGGGCTTACTCGCGAGTAGTAGGGAGCACTGTGCCCGGAAAGGGGGCCGCGCGTCGAGCCCCTTCGACCGGCCGTCCCGGTCATCGCGAACCCTCGCGTGCGGAGCCCCGGAGCCCCGGAGCCCCGGAGCCCCGGAGCCCCGGAACGCCGGAACGCCGGAACGCCGGAACCCCGGCGCCCTGGGACCCCGGCGCCCTGGGACCTGGGACCTCCGGCACCCCGGGACCTCCGGCACCCCGGAACCTCCGGCCCGTGCCCGACTGTTCAGCGGTCGGCGGTCACGTCCCGCAGGGCCCCGTGCTGTCCCGTTCGATCAGCCGCGGCACCGGGACCTGCACCGTGCGCGCCGGGCCGCCGTCCAGCAGCGCCGTCAGCTCCTGCGCGGCGGTGCGCCCGAACTCCACGGTGTCGCGGGAGAGCGCGGAGAGCCACGGCTTGACCATGCGGCACAGTGCGGAGTCCTCCCAGGCCACCACCGACACGTCCCCGGGAACCGAGAAGCCGAGCTCGGCCGCGGCGGCCACCCCGGCGACCGCCATCACGTCGTTGTCGTAGACCAGCGCGGTCGGCGGTGCGCCCTGCTCCAGGACGCGGCGGGTCACCGCCGCGCCCTGCGCGTCCGAGTAGTCCGTGGTCACCGAGCGCACCTCGGCCAGACCGCGCCGGCCGGCCTCGTCGCGCAGCGTACGGATCCGGCGCTCGGTGTGCGCGAGGCCGGGCAGGCCCGCGATGTGCACGATCCGGCGGTGCCCGAGGGCGTGCAGCTCGCCGACGACCGCGGCCATCGCGCCGGCGTCGTCCGCCCACACGACGGACAGCCCCGGGTGCCCCGCGTCGGGCACCCCGCCGATGACCACGGCGGGCAGGCCCAGTTCGTCGAGGAGGTCCGGCCGAGGGTCGTCGGTGCGCGGATCGACGACCAGCACACCGTCCACGCGGTGCTCGGCCCACCACCGCCGGTACACCGCGCACTCGGCGGCCACGTCCTCGACCACCTGGAAGAGCAGGCCGAGATGGCGCTCGGCCAGCACTTCCTGGATGCCCGAGATCAGCTGCAGGAAGAACGAGTCCACGCCCAGGGTGTCCGCCGGGCGCGCCACGACGAGGCCGACGGTGGCCGTGCCCTCGCCGGACAGCTGCCGCGCCGCCGTGCTGGGCCGCCAGCCCAGCTGTTCGGCGACCCGGCGCACCCGGTCCCGCGTCACCTCGGAGACTCCGGGCCGGTCGTTCAGCGCGAAGGAGACCGCGCTCTCGGAGACCCCGGCACGCTGCGCGATGTCCTTCATCGTCGGCCGGCGCGCGGGGGATCGCTTGGCTGACACACCTGGCCCCTTTCCCGTGGCTTGCGGCCGTCAGCGTACCGCAGCCGACTACAGACTAAAGCGCTTGAGTCAGGGCTGACTAAAGCGCATTAGTCGTAGGCGGGCACGGATTCTTGAAGCGGGTCTGACCTGGTAATTCGTCCGGCAGGCCAATTTCGTGTGCACGAATGCATTGACTTCCCGGCGGGCCTGCGTGCAAGGTCTGCGACGGCACCCGTTCATCCCCTGCGAAGGAGCCCCATCCGTGCGTATCTCCCGCAGAGCCCTCGCTGTCGCCGCCGCCGTCACCGTCGTCCTGCCGCTGAGCGCCTGCGGCTCCGGGGACGACGGCAGCGGCTCGACGGACGCCTCCGGCAGGATCGAGGGCGACATCACCTTCCAGACCTGGAACCTGCGAGCGAACTTCAAGCCGTACTTCGAGGGTGTGATCGCCGACTTCGAGAAGAAGTACCCCGGCACGCACGTGAAGTGGGTCGACCAGCCCGCCGAGGGCTACGCCGACAAGATCAGCGCGGACGCGGCCGGCGGCACCCTGCCGGACGTCGTCAACGTCTCGCCCGACCTCGTCGCCCCGCTCGCCCGGGCGGGCCTCGCCCTCGACCTCGACAAGGCCGCCGGGAAGTACCGGAAGGAGTACCTGGACGGCGCCTGGGCCAGCCACCGGATACCGGGCACGACCGGCACGTACGCGTTCCCCTGGTACCTGAACACGGGCCCGCTGTTCTACAACAAGAGCCTCTTCGAGCAGGCCGGGCTCGATTCCTCGAAGCCTCCGAAGACGTACGACGAACTCTTCGCCGACGCGCTGCGACTGGCGAGGAAGAGCAAGGGCGAGGTGGCCACGCTCGCCAACGTTCCCACCATCGAGGACTTCGGCCGCTACGGTGTCCGGCTGATGAACGAGGAAGGCACCAAATTCGCCTTCGACGACGCCAAGGGAATCGAACTCCTCACCAAGTACAAGGAGTTGTACGACGCCAAGGCGCTCGACTCGCAGGCGCTGACCGCGACCCCCGAGTCGTCCGGCAAGAAGTTCCTCACCGGGGCCGTCGCCATGAACCCCGGCAGCGCGCTGGACCTCGGCAACTTCAAGAAGCAGGCGCCGAACCTGTACAAGAACATCGGCATCACGGACCAGATCACCAGCACCGGCAAGGTGAACATGTACGTGATGGGCGTGATGGTCAACTCCCGGACCAGGCAGAAGCCCGCCGCGGTCGCCTTCGCGCACTACGTCACCGACGCGAAGAACCAGATGTCGTTCGCCAGGAAGGTCGCGATCTTCCCGAGCACCGCCGGATCGCTGGACGACCCGTACTTCACCAAGCAGGACGGCACCGACGAGACCCGGGTGCGCGTCGCCGCCGCCAAGTCCCTGAAGAACGCGGTGAACTACACGCCGGTCCTGTTCAGCGAGCAGATGAAGACCGCGCTGCGCAACGAGGTCGCCAAGGCACTGCAGGGCAAGCAGAGCCCCGAAGCGGCACTTGACAACGCTGTCAAGGCCTGCGACCGGCTCCTCCAGCAGCAGGGCTGAACCGGCATGGCGAGTTCCACACTCTCCCGGGTGAGCGGTCCGCGGCGCGAGACGCCTCCCGGTCCAAAGGGGCGCCCGCGCCGCGTGCGACGCCATCTCCCGTTCAGCCCCTGGCTGTTCGCCGCGCCAGGCCTGCTGATCACGGGCGCGTTCATCCTCTACCCGTTCGTCTCCACGCTGGTCAACGCCTTCACCGACCGGCGGACCCTGATCCCCGGCCGGTTCGTGGGCCTGGACAACTTCCGGGAGCTGCTGCACGACGAGATGTTCTGGATCGGCCTGCGCAACAGTGCCCTGTACGTCGTCGGGGTCGTCCCCGCACTCGTCCTGCTGCCGCTGCTGCTCGCCCTGCTGGTCCGGAAGAACATCCCCGGCATCACCTTCTTCCGGTCGGCGTTCTACACCCCCGTCGTCGCATCCGTCGTCGTGGTCGGACTGATCTGGGTGTGGCTCCTGGACGAACGCGGCCTGGTGAACTCGCTGCTGGAGGCGATCGGCGCCGGCCGGGTCGGCTTCCTCAGCGACCAGTGGCTGCTGCTGCTGAGCGCCATGGCCGTCACGGTCTGGAAGGGTCTCGGCTACTACATGATCATTTATCTGGCCGCGCTCGCCGACGTGCCGCGCGAACTGCACGAGGCCGCCGCGGTGGACGGCGCGGGTACGGTGCGCCGCTTCCTCACGGTGACCGTGCCCGCCGTCCGCTCCACCATGGTGCTGGTCGGCGCGCTCTCCTCCGTCGCCGCCTTCAAGGTCTTCTCCGAGGTGTACCTGATGGCGGGACCGGACGGCGGCCCGGCGGGCGAGGACACCACCCTCGTCATGCTCGTCCAGCGCACCGGCACCGGCCTCACCGGCCGGGTCGGCTACGCGTCCGCCCTCTCCGTCGTCGTCTTCGTCGTCACCGTCGCGCTCATGCTGCTCGTGCTGCGCGCCGACCGGAAGGAGGACGCGTGACCACCCTTGAGAAGACGCCCGGGGCCCGCCAGGCACCCGGGGAAAACACCCCGCGGCGGCGCGTCACCGACGAGCACGGCCGGCGCATCGGCGTCCGCGAACTCGCCCTGCGATACCTCCTGTTGCTCGCCGTCCTCGCGCTCACCGTCGGCCCCTTCGTCTGGCAGCTGTCCACCTCGCTCAAGGGCCCCACCGAGGACATCTTCAGCTCGCCGCCGCGCTTCCTGCCGGACGACCCCACCCTGCACAACTACCGGCGCGTCGCCGACACCATCCCGGTCTGGGACTACGCCCTCAACTCGCTCAAGGTCGCCGGAGCGAACGTCGTCACGAACTGCGTCGGCTCGGCGCTCGCGGGCTACGCCCTGGCCCGGCTGCGCTACCGCGGACGCGGCATCGCCACGCTCGTCTTCGTCCTGGCGATGCTCGTCCCCGTCGAGGGCATCATCATCGCCCAGTTCACGACCATGCGTGAGCTCGGCCTGAACAACACCCTCATCGGGGTCGTCCTGCCGGGCTGCATCGGCGCGATGAACGTGCTGCTGATGCGCAACGCCTTCCGCAACCTCCCGTACGAGATCGAGGAGGCGGCCTACGTCGACGGGGCGAACGCCTGGCAGCGGTTCCTGCGCATCGCGCTGCCGTCGGTGAAGGGCACCCTCGCCGTGGTCGCGATCTTCGCGTTCATGGGTGCCTGGGACGACTTCCTGTGGCCGCTCATCGTGCTCAGTGATCCGTCGAAGTTCACCCTGACCATCGGCCTCAACTATCTGCACGGCACCTTCGCCAACGACGAACGGCTGGTCGCCGCCGGCACGATCATCGCCGTGGCACCGCTGATCGCCCTGTTCGCCTGCCTCCAGCGGTACTTCTTCCGCGGCGTGGGCGAGGGCGCCGTGAAGGGCTGAACCCGCGGAGAGGGGGCCACGCCCCCTTCTCCTCGCGGCGCGCCGGACCGAACTCCCGCCACCACCCGATTCGCAAGGATCCCGTATGTCCTCTGCCGTGCGCTTCGGCGTCAACTACACCCCCAGCGAAGGGTGGTTCCATCACTGGCTCGACTTCGACCTGGACGCCGTCCGCGCCGACCTCGACTCCATCGCGCGGCTCGGTCTCGACCACATCCGGGTCTTCCCCCTGTGGCCCTACTTCCAGCCCAACCGCACCCTCATCCGCCCGCGCGCCGTCGAACAGCTCGTCGCCCTCGCCGACGCCGCCGCCGACCGGGGACTCGACGTCAACGTGGACGGCCTGCAAGGACATCTGTCCAGCTTCGACTTCCTGCCGGCGTGGACCCAGACCTGGCACCGGCGGAACATCTTCACCGACCCCGAAGTGACCGAGGGGGAGGCGGAGTTCGTGCGCACCCTCGCCGCCGCACTCGCCGACCGGCCCAACTTCATCGGCATGACCGTCGGCAACGAGATCAGCCAGTTCGCGGCGGGCCCGCACCCCGACCCGGACCGCATCACGCCCGCGGAGGCGGAGGCCTGGCTGCTGACCCTGCTCGCCGCCTGCGAGAAGGGCGCCCCCGGCAAGCTGCACCTGCACGCCTCCTACGACGCCACCTGGTACCAGGACGACCAGCCCTTCACCCCCGCGCACGCGGCACGGCTCGGCGCGGTCACCGCCGTGCACTCCTGGGTCTTCAACGGCACCGCCCAGCGCCACGGCCGGGCCGGCCCGGCCACGGAGCACCACGCCGCGTACCTCGTCGAGCTGTCCAAGGCCTGGGCGGACGACCCGCACCGGCCCGTCTGGCTCCAGGAGGTCGGCGCGCCCGCGCCCGTCATCCCCGCCGAGCACGCGGCCGCCTTCACCGAGGCGACCGTCACGAACGTGCTGGACTGCCCCGACCTGTGGGGCGTCACCTGGTGGTGCTCGCACGACGTGAGCCGCGGCCTCGTCGACTTCCCCGAACTCGAGTACTCGCTCGGCCTGTTGACGAACGACCGGCGGACGAAGCCCGCCGGGGAGACCATCGCGCGGATCGCCGCGGAGCGGCGGACCCACCGCCCCGCGCCACGCACCACCGCGCTGGTCGTCGACACCACGCCGGGCCGCTCGGTCTGCGCGCCCGGCGGACCGGTCTTCGAGGCCTTCGCCCGGCTGGCCGGCGACGGCGCCCGCCCCACCACCGTGCTGGCGAGCCGCGCCGGCGACAGGGAACACCTCACCGCCCGCGGCATCACCGAGACCGTCACCCCCGACCAGGTCACCACGTGACCTGCCGCACCACGAGCACACCTGGGCAAGCACCGTAGTCCGTCCCCCAACGTTACGGAGCACACCGTGAACCTCAGCAGACGCACCGTCCTGCTCGCCGGAGCCGGCGCCGCCGCGGGACTCGCCCCCGGCCTGTCCGCCACGGCCGGCGCGGCCACCCGGGACCTCCAGCCGTACGCCTCCTACTGGTACCCCGACTCGCTGCCCTCCGGCACCCCGGGCGCCGGCATCACCTGGCGCAGCCTGAAGACCTGGCGCGCCGCGGACGACACGGACCTCGCGTTCAACGCGGCGTCCGTGCCGCTCGCCACGCGCTTCACACCGAAACCGGCGAACCGGACGGCGCGCGCGGGCCAGGCCCGGATCCAGTCCCTCGTCTCCTTCGGCCCGACGGCGGGCAACCCCTCCCAGGGCGCACCGACCGCCGACTACTACGCCCTGACCCACTGGGCGTACATCGACGAACTCGTCTTCTGGGGCGGCTCGTCCGGCGAGGGCCTGATTCTCGCCCCCAACGCGCCGGTCGTCGACGCCGCCCACCGCCACAACGTACCCGTCCTGGGCAACGTCTTCCTGCCCCCCGCCGCCTACGGCGGACAGCTGCGGTGGACCCGCGACCTCGTCCAGAAGGACACATCCGGGAACTTTCCGCTCGCCGCGCAACTCGTCGCGGTCGCCGCCGCGTACGGCTTCGACGGCTGGTTCGTCAACGCCGAGACCGGCGGCGGCGACGCCGCCCTCGCCGCCGACATGCTCGGCTTCCTCAAGGAGCTCAAGGCACTCGGAGCGGCGAAGGGGCAGCGGGTCACCTGGTACGACTCGATGACCGCCGACGGCTCGGTCAGCTGGCAGGGCGCGCTGAACAGCCGGAACAAGGCCTTCTTCCAGACGGCCGACTCCATGTTCGTCGACTTCCGCTGGTCGCGGAGCACGCTCGCCTCCTCGGGCACGGCAGCACAGCAACTCGGCCGCAGCCGGTACGAGTTGTGGGCGGGCGTCGACGTCGAGGCGAACGGCACCAACACGTCCGTCGACTGGGACGCCATCGTGCCGGCCGACAAGGCCCACGTCGTCTCCGTGGGCCTCTACCGACCCGAGTGGACCCGCAACCACCTGCCCGCGGACCGCACCCCGGGAGACTTCCACGCGGCCGACGACGCGTTCTGGACCGGCGCCTCACGCGACCCCTCCACGCCCGGCCCGACCGCCGGCTGGCGGGCCCCGGCCGTCTCCGTCGCCGACCGTTCGACCGTGACCGCGCTCCCCTTCGCGACCACCTTCAACACCGGCCACGGCCAGAAGTGGTACGACGGCGGCAAGGTCACCTCGGACCGGGCATGGAACCATCTCGGGCTCCAGGACCGGCTGCCCTCCCGCCGCTGGGTCGTACGCACCACCGGCCGTCGCCCCGACGTCACCTTCGACTTCGCGGACGCCTGGCGCGGCGGCAGCAGCCTGCTCGTCGCCGGCCCGCTCGACGCGCCGGTCACCCTGGACCTGTACGCCACCCGGCTGCCGCTCGGCACGGACACCGTCGTCGAACTGACCCACCGCACCGACGCGGGCGCGGTCAGGACCGAGCTCGCCGTCGCCACCGCCGAACCCGGCACGGCGGGCGGGGCACCCCCGTACACCTACTTCCCCGTCGAGGCGGGCAGCGGCGGCTGGCGGACCTCCACCGTGCGTCTGACCGGCCTGACCGGAACCATCCGCGCGCTGGGCGTCCGGCTCACCCCGAGCGGCGGCACCCCGGTCCGCCACCGGCTGGGCGGACTCGCCGTCCGGAACGCGCGGGCGACCCCCGCCGCGCCCGCCGGCCTGCGGATCACCGACGCCGACGGCGGCGACCTGCGCCTCGCCTGGCAGGCCGCCCCCGGCGCCGTCCGCCACTACGAGCTGTACCGCACCCTCCCCGACGGCACGCGCCGCTTCCTCGGCGGCACCTGCCAGAGCGCGTTCTTCGTCAAGGGGCTCACCCCCGAGCAGCAGGAGAGCGCCGCACGGTTCGAAGTGCGCGCGGTGGGGGAGCTGTTCACCATCTCCACCGCCGCCACGACCACCCATCCCTGGTAGCCCGCACCCACACCCACGGAGCACCCCATGCATGACGACCGCACCCTGGTCGAAGCCCGCCTCAAGCGCGTCCTCGACGAGCGCATCCGCCCCGCCGTGTATCCCGAGTCCGTACCGCTGGACGTGGCGGTGTGGAACGCGCCCGGCGAGCCCGTGCCGGTCGCCGAAGGACTGGCGGCCGACGCGAAACCGGTCGAGGTCGGCGCGCGCTGGGGTGCTCCGTGGGGCACCAGCTGGTTCCAGGTCACCGGAACCGTCCCGAAGGAGTGGGCGGGACGGACCGTCGAGGCGATCCTCGACCTCGGCTTCGACGAGAACATGCCCGGCTTCCAGTGCGAGGGCCTCGTCTACCGGCCCGACGGCACCCCCGTGAAGGGACTCAACCCCCGCAACCAGTGGGTGCGGATCGGCGCGCCCGCCGAGGGCGGCGAGGAGGTCCGGCTGCACATCGAGGCCGCCTCCAACCCGGTCATCCTCGACTACCACCCCTTCGTGCCGACCCGGCTCGGCGACAAGGAGACGGCGGGCAGCGAACCGCAGTACACCCTCACCCGCATGGATCTGGCCGTCTTCGACGAGACCGTGTGGCAGCTGGTCATCGACCTGGAAGTGCTCGGCGAGCTGATGGCCGAGCTGCCCGTGGAGTCCGCGCGGCGCTGGGATCTGCTGCGCGCGGTGGAGCGCGCCCTGGACGCGGTCGACCTCCAGGACGTGAACGGCACGGCCGCCGCCGCACGCTCCCGGCTCGAAGGAGTACTCGCCGCGCCCGCCGTGCCCTCCGCGCACCGCATCAGCGCCGTCGGGCACGCGCACATCGACTCGGCGTGGCTGTGGCCACTGCGCGAGACCGTCCGCAAGGTGGCCCGGACGACCTCCAACATGACCGCTCTGCTGGAGGACGAGCCCGACTTCGTCTTCACCATGTCCCAGGCCCAGCAGTGGGCATGGGTCAAGGAGCACCGGCCCGAGGTGTGGGCGCGCGTGAAGAAGGCCGTCACGGAAGGGCGGTTCGTGCCCGCCGGCGGCATGTGGGTCGAGTCCGACACGAACATGCCCGGCTCGGAGGCGATGGCCCGTCAGTTCGTGCACGGAAAGCGGTTCTTCCTGGACGAGTTCGGCATCGAGAACGAGGAGGCCTGGCTGCCCGACACCTTCGGCTTCGCCGCGGGCCTCCCGCAGATCATCAAGGCGGCGGGCTCCAAGTGGCTGCTCACCCAGAAGATCTCGTGGTCGCAGACCAACAGGTTCCCCCATCACACCTTCCAGTGGGAGGGCATCGACGGCACCCGGATCTTCACCCACTTCCCGCCCGTCGACACCTACAACTGCTCCATGAAGGGCAGCGAGATCGCGCACGCCGCGAGCAACTTCAAGGACAAGGGGGTCGCCCGGCACTCCCTGGCGCCCACCGGCTGGGGTGACGGCGGCGGCGGCACGACACGCGAGATGGTCGCCAAAGCGGCCCGGCTGCGCGACCTGGAGGGCTCCGCAACCGTCGTCTGGGAGGCTCCCGAGGAGTTCTTCAAGAAGGCGGAGGCCGAGTACCCGAACGCGCCCGTGTGGGTGGGCGAGCTGTACCTGGAACTGCATCGCGCCACGCTCACCAGCCAGGCTAGGACCAAGCAGGGCAACCGCCGCAGCGAGCACCTCCTGCGCGAGGCCGAACTCTGGGCGGCAACCGCGGCCGTACGCACCGGATTTGCCTACCCGTACGAGGAGTTGGACCGGATCTGGAAGACGGTCCTGCTCCACCAGTTCCACGACATCCTGCCCGGCTCGTCCATCGCCTGGGTGCACCGGGAGGCACGCAGGACGTACGAGCGGGTCGCCGAGGAGCTGAACGCCGTCATCGACTCGGCGCAGCGCGCGCTGGCCGGCGAGGGTTCGGCGCCGCTGGTCTTCAACTCGGCGCCGCACAGCCGCGACGGGGTCCCGGCGGGCGGCGCCCGGACCCCGGCCGTCCTGGGCGAGACCGCCCTCGAACCCCGCCCGGGCGGCGGCTACGTCCTGGACAACGGGATGCTGCGGGTCGGGATCGACGCGCGGGGGCTGGTCGTCTCCGCGTACGACCTGTCCGCCGACCGGGAGACGGTCGCCCCCGGACAGGCGGCCAACCTGCTGCAGATCCACCCCGACTTCCCGAACATGTGGGACGCCTGGGACGTCGACGAGTTCTACCGGAACACGGTCACCGACCTGGTCGACGCCGACGAGGTCGCGCCGGGGGAGGACGGTGTCTCGGTGCGGGTCGTCCGCTCCTTCGGGGCGTCGCGGGTCACCCAGGTGCTGTCGCTGGCACCCGGCGAGCAGCGCCTCGGCATCGACACCGAGGTCGACTGGCACGAGACCGAGAAGTTCCTGAAGCTGGCCTTCCCGCTCGACGTGCACGCCGAACGGTACGCGTCCGAAACCCAGTTCGGGCACGTCCACCGGCCGACGCACACCAACACCAGCTGGGAGGCCGCCAAGTTCGAGGCGTGCAACCACCGGTTCGTGCACGTCGAGGAGCCCGGGTGGGGCGTGGCGGTCGTGAACGACTCGACGTACGGCCACGACGTGACCCGTACCGTGCGCGACAGCGACTCCGGTACGACCACCACGGTGCGGGTCTCGCTGCTGCGCGCCCCGCGCTTTCCCGACCCCGAGACCGACCAGGGTGTGCACCGGTTCCGGCACGCGCTGGTGCCGGGCGCGGCGGTCGGTGACGCGGTGCGCGAGGGGTGGCGGATCAACCTGCCCGAGCGCCGGGTGACCGGGTCCCAGGAGGTCGCGCCGCTGGTGACCGTCGAGCAGGACGCGGTCGTGGTGACGGCGGTCAAACTGGCCGACGACGGGAGCGGGGACGTCATCGTGCGGTTCCACGAGTCGCGGGGCGGGCGGTCGCGGGCGACGCTCACGCCGGGGTTCTCCTTCGAGGAGGTCGTCGTGACGGATCTGCTGGAGCGGCCGCTTGCCGGGGCGGGGGTGCCTGAGCGGGACGGGGCGCGGCTTCGGGTGCCGTTGCGGCCGTTCGAGTTGGTGACGCTTCGGTTCGGGCGGGGGTGACGAGGCCGGCCGGGGTTTCCCCGGCCCGCTTCCCTGCCGGGTCCCCGGGGGGTTGCCTTGGTGGTTCCGTGCCTGGTCCCCGGGGGCGGTTTCCAGGGGGTTCCGGGGCGGGCCTCGGGGGGATTGGCCGAGGGCGGCTGGAGCGGGGGTTTTCTCGCCCCCTCCGCCCCTTCCCGTCCCGACTCGGGGCTCCGCCCTGGGCCCCGCTCCTCAAACGCCGGAGGGGCTGGGGGAGCGGTCCCGACTCGGGGCTCCGCCCTGGGCCCCGCTCCTCAAACGCCGGAGGGGCTGGGGGAGCGGTCCCGACTCGGGGCTCCGCCCCGGGCCCCGCTCCTCAAACGCCGGAGGGGTTGAATTTTTCCCGGCCGGCGCTGAGTCCTTGCCCGGCCGGGGCTCGATGCGGCTCCGTCTACGGTTCCAGCTGCGTCCGCAGCCAATGCTCCACCTCGCCCACATGGGCCGCCGCTGCCGCTCGGGCCGCTTCCGGGTCGTGGGCGAGCAGGGCGCGGTGGATCGCCGCGTGCTCGCGGCGGGTGCGTTCGAAGGCGCCCTGCTCCTGGTAGCCGCGCCACACCCGGGCGCGGAAGGTCCGGGAGGAGAGTCCCTCCAGGATCGCGGCCATCGTCTCGTTGCCTGCCGCCGCCACGACGGCGCGGTGGAAGGCCAGGTCGTGCGCGAGGATCTCCTCGGGGTCATCCGTCGCGTTCATGGCCAGCAGGTGTTTCCCGACCTCGGCGAGCTGGTCGGGGGTGATCCGCGCGGCAGCCAGTGCGGTCGCCGTCGATTCGAGGATCCGGCGCACCTCGAGCAGCTCGACGAGTCGCGGTCCCCGGGAGAGGTCGGCCACGATCCCGAAGGTCTCCAGGAGGTCCCCGGCCTGCAACTGCGTGACGTAGATACCCGATCCGTGCCGGGCCTCCAGGACCCCCAGGACCGTGAGCGCACGGATGGCCTCGCGCATCGAGCTGCGGGACATGCCGAGCCGGGCCGCGAGATCGCGCTCGGTCGGCAGCCGCTGCCCGGGTTCCAGCCGGCCCTCGCCGATCATCTCCTTGATCCGCTCGATGGCGCGCTGCGTCACCGTGCCCTTCGGCGGGGCGGCCTCCGTCTCCTGGGGCTCGCTCTCGTCCACGCCGCTTCCTCCTGTTGCCGGGTGCGCGCAGTCTAACCAGCCAGGTGGTCGGACCACTGCGGCCGGAAACCGGGACGACTTGGCTCCGGAGGGTGGTGTGGGCCTCAAGTGGTCTGATAAATATTCGTCCGGTCAACGTTCGCGCCCGCCCCCGAGCCCCGGACCGAAAGGCCTCCCGTGCCCCCCACCGCCGCCCGCGTCACCGCGGTCGACACCTACGACATCCGCTTCCCCACCTCGCGCGAGCTCGACGGGTCCGACGCGATGAACCCGGACCCCGACTACTCGGCGGCGTATGTCGTGCTGCGCACCGACGCGGCCGACGGCATCGAGGGCCACGGCTTCACCTTCACCATCGGGCGGGGCAACGAGGTCCAGGTCGCCGCGATCGAAGCGCTGCGGGCGCACGTGACCGGACGGTCCGTCGACGAGCTGTGCGCCGACCCCGGCTCCCTGAGCCGGGATCTGATCGGCGACAGCCAGCTGCGCTGGCTCGGGCCCGAGAAGGGCGTGATGCACATGGCGATCGGCGCCGTCGTCAACGCCGTGTGGGACCTGGCCGCCAAACGTGCGGGAAAGCCGCTGTGGCAGCTGCTCGCGGACGCCGAACCGGAGTGGCTGGTGCGGCAGGTCGACTTCCGCTACCTCACGGACGCCCTCACCCCCCACGAGGCGCTGGAGCTGCTGCGCCGCGGCCGGCAGGGGGCCGCCGAACGCGCCGCGGCACTGCGCGAGAAGGGTTTCCCCGCCTACACGACCTCGCCCGGCTGGCTCGGCTACAGCGACGAGAAGCTCACCCGCCTCGCCGCTCAGGCGGTCGCCGACGGCTTCACCCAGATCAAGCTGAAGGTCGGCGCGGACCTGGCGGACGACCTGCGCCGCTGCCGCGTCGCCCGCTCCGTGGTCGGACCCGGCATCCGCGTCGCCATCGACGCCAACCAGCGCTGGGACGTCGACGAGGCGATCAGCTGGGTCGGCGCTCTCGCCGAGTTCGCGCCCTACTGGATCGAGGAGCCGACCAGCCCCGACGACATCCTCGGACACGCGGCCGTCCGCCGGGCCGTCGCACCGGTGAAGGTCGCCACCGGCGAGCACGTGCAGAACCGCATCGTCTTCAAGCAGCTGCTCCAGGCGGGCGCCGTCGACATCCTCCAGCTCGACGCGGCGCGGGTCGGCGGCGTCAACGAGAACCTCGCGATCCTGCTGCTCGCCGCCAAGTTCGGCGTGCCCGTCTGCCCGCACGCCGGCGGTGTCGGGCTGTGCGAACTCGTCCAGCACCTCTCGATGTTCGACTTCGTGGCACTCGCCGGCACCACCGACGACCGGGTCATCGAGTACGTCGACCATCTCCACGACCACTTCATGGACCCCGTGGTGATCCGCGACGGCCACTACACCGCGCCCACCGCGCCCGGCTTCTCGGCGACCATGCGGCCCGAGTCCGTCGCGGAGTTCACCTTCCCCGGCGGTACCTTCTGGACAGCCGACCTCGCGCAGCAGTCACTCACCGACCCGAAGGACGAGACGGCATGACGGACACTCAGGAAATCCGCGACTTCGCCGGCCTCAGGGCGCTCGTGACGGGCGGCGCCTCCGGTATCGGCCGCGCCACCGCCGACCTCCTCGCCGCCCGCGGCGCCCGGGTCGCCGTGCTCGACCTCGATCCGAGCGGTGTGGACGAACCCCTGCTCGCGTACCGGGCCGACGTCGCCGACGACGCGTCCGTCCGGGACGCCGTGGCCGCTGCGGTCGCGGACCTCGGCGGCCTGGACGTCCTGGTCAACAACGCGGGCATCGGCGCCCAGGGCACCGTCGAGGACAACGACGACGAGCAGTGGCACCGGGTCCTGGACGTCAACGTTCTCGGCATCGTGCGCACGACCCGTGCCGCGCTGCCCGCCCTGCGGGTGTCCGCGCACGCGGCCGTCGTGAACACCTGCTCCGTCGCCGCCACCGCCGGCCTGCCCCAGCGCGCCCTCTACTCCGCCTCCAAGGGCGCGGTCCTCTCCCTCACCCTCGCGATGGCCGCCGACCACGTCCGCGAGGGCATCCGCGTCAACTGCGTCAACCCCGGGACCGTCGACACTCCCTGGGTGGGGCGCCTGCTCGACGCGGCCCCCGACCCCGGCGCCGAACGGGCCGCGCTCGAAGCGCGTCAGCCCACCGGACGCCTCGTCTCGGCGCCCGAGGTCGCCGGGGCCGTCGCGTACCTGGCGAGCCCGCTGTCCGGCGCCACCACCGGCACCGCCCTCGCCGTGGACGGCGGCATGCAGGGACTGCGCCTGCGCCCGGCGGCCCGGTGAGCACGCTCGGGAGCAGCCGCGTGGAGGTCGGTGACCTCGCCTTCGGCGCCGCGGGCATCGGCAACCTGTACACCGCGGTCGGTGAGGAGCAGGCGCGTGAGGCCGTGGACGCGGCCTGGGCCGCGGGCATCCGCTACTTCGACACCGCGCCCCACTACGGCCTCGGTCTCTCCGAACGCCGCCTCGGGGCCGCCCTGCACGACAGGCCCCGCGCCGACTACACCCTCTCCACCAAGGTCGGCCGCCGCCTGGAGCCCCACGACGCGGGCGGTGACGACCTCGCCAACGGCTTCGCCGTGCCCGCGACCCACCGCCGCGTCTGGGACTTCAGCGCGGACGGTGTACGACGCGGCCTGGAGGCGAGCTTGACCCGCCTCGGCGTCGACCACGTGGACGTCGTCTACCTCCACGACCCCGACGACCATGCCGAGCAGGCGTTCCGCGAGGGCTACCCCGCCCTGGAGAAGCTGCGCGCGGAGGGTGTGGTGGGTGCGATCGGCGCCGGCATGAACCAGACCGCGATGCTCACCCGCTTCCTGCGCGAGACGGACGTCGACGTCGTCCTGTGCGCGGGCCGCTACACCCTGCTGGACCACCGGGCACTGACCGATCTGCTGCCCGCCGCCCAGGACCGCGGCGCCTCCGTCGTCGTCGGCGGTGCCTTCAACTCCGGCCTGCTGGCCGACCCGAAGCCGGGCGCGACGTACGACTACGCCGCCGCGCCACCCGAGTTGCTGGACCGGGCCCTGCACCTGAAGACGCTCGCCGAACGGCACGGCACCACGCTGCGCGCCGCCGCCCTGGCCTTCCCCGCCGCGCACCCGGCGGTGGCGAGCGTCCTGGTCGGCGCCCGCTCGGCCGCCGAAGTGCGGGACTGCGCCGCGCAGTTCACGACACCGGTGCCGGCCGGCTTCTGGCAGGAACTGCGCGACGCCCGCCTGCTGCCCGAGGAAGCCCCCGTACCCGTACCGGGAGAGCAGCCGTCGTGAGAGCCGTCCCGCACACCGGGGTCCGCGCGGACCGCGTCGCCGCTCACGAGGCCGCTCACCGCGACGACTCCGGCGAGGGTGCCGGTGCGGGCCCGCCCGTGGCGGGGAAGCTGCCGTGACCGTCGACGCACACCACCACGTGTGGGACCTCGCCGTCCGCGACCAGGACTGGATCACCGGGAGGCAACTGCGGCCGCTGCGGCGGAACTTCACGGTCGCGGACCTCGCGCCACAGGCCCGGGCGGCGGGCGTCGAGCGCACAGTGCTCGTCCAGACGGTCACCGTGCCCGAGGAGACCCCCGAGTTCCTGGCGCTCGCCCTGGAGAGCGACCTGGTCGCCGGAGTGGTCGGGTGGACCGACCTCACGCGGCCCGACGTCGCCGGGGAACTGGCGCGCCTGGCGGAACTGCCCGGCGGCCGGCACCTCAAGGGCGTCCGCCACCAGGTCCAGTCGGAGCCCGACCCGGCCTGGCTGCTGCGGCCGGACGTGCGCCGGGGACTGTCCGCCGTCGCGGAGGCGGGGCTCGTGTACGACCTGGTGGTCCTGCCCGACCAGCTCCCGTCCTGCGTCGGGGCGGCCGCCGCCCTGCCCGGACTCACCTTCGTACTGGACCACGCGGGCAAGCCGCCCGTCGCCTCGGGTGAGCTGGAGCCGTGGGCGTCCGGCGTCCGGGCACTCGCCGCCCTCCCCAACACGGTCTGCAAACTGTCCGGTCTGGTCACCGAGGCCGACCTCGCGCGGTGGACGGCCGACGACCTGCGCCCCTACGCCGACACGGTTCTGGACGCCTTCGGCCCCGGCCGCCTGATGTTCGGCTCGGACTGGCCGGTGTGCACCCTGGCGGCGAGCTACCCCCAAGTCGTGCAGTGCGCACAGGAGCTGACCGGGCAACTGAGCGCGGGTGAACGCGCCGACGTCTTCACGAACACCGCGGCCAGCGTCTACCGCCTCTGAGACCCCGAGGCCAGCCGCGTCGGCGGCAGGAAATCCCGCACATACGTCCGCTCCCAGCACGCCCCCGTCGCCCGCAGCTCGCGCCAGGTCGTGCAGCGGTAGTGGAAGAGCCGGGCCCGCACGAAGCGCGGCGGGGCGTCCACGGGGAACGGTGACCGGCGCAGGAGCCGCAGCGTGTCACGGTCGTTCTCCAGCAGCCGCTCGACCAGGGCCCCGAACCACGGCTCCGCGTACGCCGGGGAGAGGGCCGCGAACCACATCATCCAGTCGAGCCGCAGATGGTACGGCGCGAACTGGCGCGGCCAGCGCCGCGGATCACCGGGCTTGCCCCGGAACTCGTACTCCCGCCAGTCCGAGTCCTCGCGAGCCACCTCCTCCGAGGTGCCCTCGACCACCACCTCGTACCGGATGCGGCTGACACTGCCGAAGGCGCCGTACGTGTTGACCAGGTGCAGCGGGTCGAACGAGCGGTTCATGACCTGACGCCGGGACAGCAGGTTGCGTGCCGGACGGTAGCTCAGGCCCAGCAGCAGCGCGGCGACGGCCAGGACGACGACCTCGTACCAGAGCGGCGCCGCGGGCGTCTTCGGCGCGGTGGCCGGGAGTTCCAGCGCGGACAGCGCCAGCACGATCGTGACCCAGTTCAGCCAGGAGAAGTTGCCCGACAGGACCAGCCACAGCTGGGTGACGATCATCAGCGCCGCGGCCACCGTCGCGACCGGCTGCGGCGCGAACAGCAGCACCGGCACCACGAGTTGGGTGACGTGGTTGGCGGCCGCCTCGATACGGTGCACCGGCTTCGGCAGGTGGTGGAAGAACCAGCTCAGCGGCCCCGGCATCGGCTGCGTCTCGTGGTGGTGGTCCAGGCACGTCAGCCTGCGCCAGCACACGTCACCACGCAGTTTGATCAGCCCCGCCCCGAACTCGACCCGGAACAGCACCCAGCGCAGCAGGAAGAGGACGACGACCGGTGGCGCCACCTCGTCGTTGCCGAGGAACACCGCGAGGAACCCGGTCTCCAGGAGCAGGGACTCCCAGCCGAAGCCGTACCAGGTCTGACCGACGTTCACGATCGACAGGTACAGCGCCCACGGGACGAGCCACAGCAGCATCGCGCCCCACAGGGGGAGCCGCGCGTCGAGGCCCGCAAGCAGCGCCGCCGACACCGCGCAGCCCGCCCAGGACCAGGCCGCGAAGAACCGGTCGGAGTAGTGCAGCTGGAACACGCTCGGTGCCCTGCGGAACGGCACCCGGGCCACGAAGCGGGGCACGGGCAGCATGCCGCGCTCCCCGAGCAGCGCCCGGAACTGCAGCGCCGCCGTCAGGAACGCGACCAGGTACACACCCGCCAGCCCCCGCTGGAAGACCACCCGGCTCACCCAGTACTCCGGTGCCGTGAACCACTCCACGCCCGTCTCCTCACTCCTGCCCGGTCCGCCGCTCACCGAACGGGTCCCCGCCGCCGGACACCCCGACACCGCGTCCCGGGCCGGCGCCCTCACCCGTCACCCGTACGCCGCAACCGGCCCCGGTGGCGTGCCGGGGCGCACCGCAGCGCCTCCCGAAGACGCCCACAAGTCGAATAATCGGGCAGATCCTGGCAAGGTGGGCGCATGGTTGATCGGGGAGCGAGCGCCCTGTCACTCCCGGACGACTGGCCCGCCCGCCCGGATCCGATCATGGCGCTCAACCGCATGGGCAGCTTCGACTGGAACCTGGACACCGCGCTGATGTACATGGACGTTCAGGCCCTGGCCGTGTTCGACATGAGCCCGGACGAATACGACGGCCACCCGCAGACCCTCGGCGCGCGGGTACCGCCGGCCGACGCCCACGGCCTGGACACCATGGTCTCCCAGGCCCTCAAGGACGGCAGCGCCAACTACGGCGCCTACTTCCGCGTCCGCCACCGGGACGGCTCCCTGCACTGGACCCACACCCAGGGCTACATCCACCGCGACGGCACCGGCCGCCCCCGCCGGATCCTCGGCATCGTCCGCGACGCCACCCAGGAGCTGAGCGAGAGCGCCGAGCGCCGGGAGAAGGCCGCCGAGGACGAGGCGCGGCGCCAGCAGACGAACGTCGTGCAGATCACCACGGCCGCGCTCGCGCACGCCCGCACCGTCGAGGACGTCATCGACGTCCTCGAGGACACCCAGGGCGTCACCCACCTGGGCGCCACCAGCCTGGTCATGGGCCTGCTGGAGGCCGGCCGGATCCGCCTCGTCGCGGCGGGTCCCGAGGACAGCTACGTGCCCGGCACCCGGGTCACCCGCATCGACGAGCAGTACCCGATGAACGAAGTCGTCCGGACCCTCGTCCCGCACTTCATCGAGTCGCCCGAGGAGTTCGCCGAGGCCTACCCCCTGCTCTGGCCCAACATCACCGATCTGAAGATCACCTCGGCCGCCTACCTCCCGCTCATCGTGCAGGCCAGACCCATCGGTGCGATCGGGCTGCTCTACGACGACCGGCGCGGCTTCTCGGCGGAGGAGCGCAACGTCCTGGTCGCCCTCGGCAGCAGCATCGCCCAGAGCCTCCAGCGGGCCATGTTCTTCGAGCAGGAGAAGGACCTCGCCCAGGGCCTCCAGCAGGCCATGCTGCCGCGCTCGATCCCGAGCGTGCCCGGCGCCGACCTCGCCGTCCGCTACCGCTCCGCCGCCCTCGGCCGGGACATCGGCGGCGACTGGTACGACCTGATCCCCCTGCCCGGCGGGCGCGTCGGCGCCGTCATCGGCGACGTCCAGGGCCACGACACCCACGCCGCCGCCGTCATGGGCCAGCTGCGCATCGTGCTGCGCGCCTACGCCGCCGAGGGGCACACCCCCGCCACCGTGATGGCCCGCGCCTCCGTCTTCCTGCACGAACTCGACACCGACCGCTTCGCGACCTGCCTGTACGCCGAGGCCGACCTGTCCACCGGAGTCGTCCAGGTGGTCCGGGCCGGCCACATCGATCCGATCGTGCGGCACACCGACGGCACCTGCCGGCGCCTCCCCGTCGAGGGAGGACTGCCGCTCGGCCTGTCCGCGGAGTTCGGCAGCCTCGAATACCCGGTCGACACCGTCGAGCTCGACCCCGGCCAGACCCTGCTGCTGTTCACCGACGGACTCGTCGAGCAGCCCGGCATCGACCTCGACGAGGGCATGCGCACCCTCCGCGAGCTGGTCAGCTCCGGACCCGACGACGTCAGCGACCTCGCCGACCGCCTCATCGAGGTGGCCGAGGAACGCTGCGGCGACGACGACGTGGCCCTGCTCCTGCTGCGCCGCCGCGGCCCCACCCAGCAGACCGGCGGACGGCTCCAGCAGCACGTCGCGCCCGGCGACCCCGAGGCCCTCACCGAGGCGCGGCACATGATCCGCGCCGCGGTCCGCGCCTGGGGCGCAGGCGACCGAGCCGACGAGATCGAACTGGTCGCCGACGAGCTGATCACCAACGCGCTCATGCACACCGAGGGGGCCGCGGTCGTCACCCTGCGCGCACTGACCGGTCCCGGCCGCAGGCTGCGCGTGGAGGTCGAGGACTCCTCCAGCGCGCTGCCGCGCCGCCGCGAGGCGGGAGAGTCCGGTGTCTCGGGGCGCGGCCTGCTGCTGGTCGACCTGCTCACCGACGGATGGGGCGTGGAGGCCCGGGGCGGCGGCAAGTGCCTGTGGTGCGAGTTCGCGGTCCCGGACCGGGACTGACGGACGGTTCCCCTGGCGCCGCCGGTGCCGGGTGGCACTCTGGACCTATGCCGGAACTGCCCGAGGTCGAAGCGCTCAAGGACTTCCTGGACGGCCATCTCGTCGGCCGGGAGATCGTCCGTGTCCTGCCCGTCGCGATCAGCGTCCTGAAGACGTACGACCCGCCGCTCGGTGCCCTGGAGGGCCGCGAGGTCACCGCGGTGCGCCGGCACGGCAAGTTCCTGGACATCGAGGCGGGCGGCCTGCACCTCGTGACGCATCTGGCCCGCGCGGGCTGGCTGCACTGGAAGGACAGCCTGCCCGACGGGCCGCCCCGCCCCGGCAAGGGGCCGCTGGCGCTGCGCGTGGCCCTGGGGACGGGCGAGGGCTTCGACCTGACGGAGGCCGGCACCCAGAAGCGCCTCGCGGTGTACGTGGTACGGGACCCGGCCGAAATCCCCGGCGTGGCCCGGCTCGGGCCGGACCCGCTCGCCGCCGACTTCGACGAGGGACGGTTCACGCGGCTGCTCGAAGGCGAGCGGCGGCAGCTGAAGGGCGCCCTGCGGGACCAGAGCCTGATCGCGGGCGTGGGCAACGCCTACAGCGACGAGATCCTGCACGCCGCGAAGATGTCGCCCTTCAAGCTGGCGTCCGCACTCACACCCGAGGAGACCAGCCGGCTGTACGAGGCGCTGCGCGGCACGCTGACCGAGGCCGTCGAGCGGTCCCGCGGGGTGGCCGCGGGCCGGCTGAAGGCCGAGAAGAAGAGCGGTTTGCGGGTGCACGGCCGCACCGGGGAGCCCTGCCCGGTGTGCGGGGACACCATCCGCGAGGTGTCCTTCAGCGACTCCTCGCTGCAGTACTGCCCCACCTGCCAGACGGGCGGGAAGCCACTCGCGGACCGGAGACTGTCGCGGCTGCTCAAGTAGGGGCGGCCGGTCCGGTCCGTCCGTCTCTGCGGGGCGCAGAGGAGCACGGGGCGCCGGTCAGCGCGGGTCGAGGGTCACCAGGCGCTCGCCGTCCTTCGTGCGCACCTCGAACCGGCTGATCTCCCCGGGCTTGAACGCGGCGCCGCCGTGCATGCCGGACGCGTGGGACTCGTGCCCGGGGACCATCCAGCTCGTCGCCGTCTCCTCCGAGCCGTCCTTGCCCACCACCACGAGGCGGCAGGCGCGCGGACCGCCGGCGTCCTTGACCCGCACGTCGAACTCACTGCCCCAGACCCGGTCCGTCCACCTGACCTGCGCCCACACACCACTGTGCGCGTCGGTCGCGGCGACCCGGTCGGCCGGGGAGTCGTGCGCCGTCACGACCGCGACGGCGGGGCCGCCCGCGGCGAGGACCACGGTGGCGGCCACGCCGAACAGCCAGCGCCTGCGTCCCGCCCGGTGGCGCGACGCCACCTCGCCGAGCAGCCGGTCCAGAAGCCGGGGCCCGGGAGCGGCGAAGGGATGCACGGCGCGCGGTGTCGCCCGCCGGTACAGCATCAACTGCCGTGCCGCGGGCCGGAATTCGCTCACGTGGGCGGTGCAGCTCGGACACCCCATGAGGTGGTCCTCGAAGCGGAAGGCATCCGCTTCGTCCAGCACGCCGAGCGTGTAGGCGCCGACGTCGCGATGGCGTTCCAGGGACCTCATACCAAATCCTCGTGCCGGGGGGCGGGGTGGGGTGGTGTTGCTGTTGCCCATCGGTACGGACCAGACCGCCGAATCATTCAAGACCCGCGGGGAAACGGGGCGAGATGTTCGGAGCGGAGCGGCCCCCGGATTGGTCGGAGCCGGAAAAGTTTCCGCCGTCAGAAGAGATGGATCGCCAGGTGCCCCAGCGGCAGCCCCAGCTGCCAGGCCGGAGTCCACACCTTCGGCCCGTCGTCCTCGCCGGGGACCGGACCGCCGCCGGGCACCGCGTCCAGGTCGGGCGCGAGCAGCTCGGTCTCCTCCAGCCAGCGCCAGGCCGCCTCCGCCAGCTCCAGGTCCGGCGCGGGCCCGCCCGCCTCGGCCGACTCCTTCGCGACCCGCGCCATGCGTCCCCGCACCCAGTCCTGCCACGGCTGGTCGTACGCCGTCAGCGACAGCCAGGTCTCCAGCTGCGAGACGACACGGATGCCGGGGAGCTCGCCGCCGGTGTCGGACAGGAAGATGGTCAGCGCCAGGGCGTCACGGCCGGCGCGGAACTCGAAGGACGTGGGCGGCATCAGATCGCCGGTTCTCAGCAGTTCGTCGGCGATGTACTCGGCGTACAACCACGCCATGGGGACGGCCAGTTCGCCGCCTCCGGTGCCGCCTGTGCTCTCTTGACCTCTGTGCAGCATCCCTTCCTGCCCTCCTCCGGTGCGTGCGCGTCGCCCGCCCCCGGGTCCCGGTCCGGAAATCCGGATGAGGACAGCTCATGGCCCAACCATGGTCCTCAGCAAGGCGTTTTACGGAGGTTTGACTGATCCTCCGGTTTCACCGCAGGTCGGCCGCGTATCCCGGAAGAACCCGGCGCAGGGCGCGCAGCGCGTAGTACGCGCGGGACTTCACGGTACCGGGCGGGATCCCGAGCGCCTGAGCGGCCTCCGCCACACTCGCCCCCCGGAAGTACACCTGCACCAGGACTTCACGGTGCTCGGGAGTGAGTGTCTTCACAGCCTCCCGCACATCGAGCGTGGCCGCGGACCGTTCGGCGTGGTCGGCGCACACCCGGGCGCTCTCCAGCACCTCGTCCCCGACCTCGTCCGGGCGCGCCCGGCGGGCTCGCCGCGCGTCGATGGCGAGCCGCCGTCCGACGGTGAGCAGCCAGGGGCGGACGGAGGTGAAGTCGTGCGCGCGCAGCGCCTCGGGGTGCTGCCAGGCGCGGACGAGCGTCTCCTGTAGCAGGTCCTCGGCGCGCTGGCGGTCTCCGTCGGAGAGCCGCAGCAGCAGCGCGAACAGCGGTCGGCCGTGCTCGCGCTGCAGCGCGGCCAGCTCGTGTTCCGCGGTCGTGCCGCGGGTGATGGTGGTGGTTCCGGCCGTCATGGCCTGTATGCCAGCGGGTGGCGCTCCGCGGGGACAGGGGCGGGGCGCAGGTGTGCGGTGGGCGGTCGATGCGGTCGGTGAACGGCACGACGAACGGTCCACCGGGGGTGGGGGTCCTGCTTCGCCCCCAAGAGGGTCGGGCCGGTCCCTGGGGCTCGGGGCTTGACATGACCACACGTGCGCGACTGGCCTGTACCGGTCTCGCGGCGGTACTCGTCGCGGTGGCCGCCGGCTGTCAGGCCGAGGGGCCGCCGAAGGCACGGGCGGGACATCCGGCGGCGCCGCGGGGGTTCACGCTCGTCGCCTCCGGTGACGTACTGCCGCACAGCTCGGTCATCGAGCGGGCGAGGGGGGACGCGCGCGGCCGTGGACACGACTTCGGGCCGATGCTCGCGGGGGCCGAGGCCGTCGTGTCGCGGGCCGATCTGGCGCTCTGCCACATGGAGACGGTGTACGGCGCCGACGGCGACTACAGCGGCTACCCGGCCTTCAAGTCCCCGCCCCAGGTGGCCCGGGGCCTCGCCGCCACCGGCTACGACGGCTGCTCCACCGCCTCGAACCACAGCCCGGACGACGGCGCGGCCGGTATCCACCGCACCCGCGACGCCCTCGACCGGGCAGGCGTACGGCACGCCGGGACGGCCAGGACGGCCGCCGAGGCGAGCGTTCCGACCGTCCTGCGGGCGGGTGACGCGGATGTCGCCCACCTCGCGTACACCTACGACACGAACGGCTACCGGTTGCCGGAAGGCCGGCCCTGGGCCGTCAACCTGATTGACCGGGACCGGATCGTCGCGGACGCCCGGGCCGCCCGTGCCGGGGGCGCCGACGTGGTCGTCGTGTCCGTGCACTGGGGAAGCGAGTGGCAGGACGAGCCGGACGAGCAGCAGACGACCCTGGCACGGGAACTCACCGCGTCCCGGACCGGCGGGCGCCCCGACATCGACCTGATCCTCGGGACGCACGCCCACGTCCCGCAGGCGTACGAGAAGGTGAACGGCACCTGGGTCGTCTACGGCATGGGCGACCAGATCGCCGGCGAGATGGTCAACCACGAGGGCGTCCCGGACCCGCGCGGCAACCAGAGCAGCATCGGACGCTTCACCTTCGCCCCGCCCGCGCGGCCGGGCGGCCGCTGGGACGTGACGAAGGCCGAGTTCCTCCCGCAGCGGTTCGACGTCCGCTCCGGCCGGGTGGCCGGCGTCGGCGCGGCACCGGCGGGAGGAGCGGACGCCGCCGTACGCCACCGGATCCGGGACGTCGTCCTGAGCCGGGGCGCGGCCCAGGACGGCCTCGTCATGGGCCGGTAGCGGACGGCGGCACGGAGCTCTTCGCCAGCTCGGAACGCCGGTACGAGTACCCGAAGTAGATGACGCAGCCCACCAGGAACCACACGGCGAACCGCACCCACGTCCGCCACTCCAGGAACGTGATCAGCCAGATGGAGAAGACCACGCCGAGGGCCGGGACCACCGGCATCCACGGCGTGCGGAAGGTGCGCGGCAGATCCGGCTGCCGGTAGCGCAGCACGATCACCGCGACACACACGACGACGAACGCCAGCAGGATCCCGATGTTGGTCAGTTCGGCCGCCTGGCCGATCGGCAGGAACCCGGCGATGGCCGCCGACGCGAACCCGACGATCCACGTCACACGCGTCGGCACGTGCCGGGTCGGGTGCGTCCTGGCGAACCACTTCGGCAGCAGCCCGTCCCGGCTCATCGAGAACCAGACCCGGGTGACGCCGAGCATGAACGTGAACATCACGGTGAGGATGCCGATGATCGCACCGACCGCGATCACGTCCGCGAGCCCGCTCAGGCCCACCGACTTGAAGGCCGTGGAGAAGCCGCTCTCCTTGTCGATGTCCCGGTAGTTCTGCATGCCGGTCAGGACCAGACAGGCGGCCACGTACAGGACCATGGAGATGCCGAGGGAGTAGAGGATCGCCTTCGGCATGTGACGCTGGGCGTCCTTCGACTCCTCGGCAGCCGTCGACATGGCGTCGTACCCGAAGACCGCGAAGAAGACGGTCGCCGCCCCCGTGAACGCCCCGCCGACCCCGTACGGGAAGAACGGGTTGTAGTTGCCGGTGTCGATGTGGAAGACGCCCACGCCGATCACGAGCAGCACCACCAGCACCTTCAGGACGACGACGACCGTCTCGAACCGGGCGGCGTTCCTGATGCCCAGGTTCAGCAGATACGCGATCAGGAGGCACAGGACCGCGGCGAACAGGTCGACCCGGTGGCCGTCGCCGGTGCCGGGCGCCCCCAGCATCCAGCCCGGCAGGTCGGCGCCCATCTCCTCGACCAGGAAGCTGAAGTACCCGGAGATGCCGATGGCGACCACCGCGACGATCGCCGTGTACTCGAGGAGGAGGTCCCAGCCGATGAACCAGCCCGCGAACTCGCCGAGCACCGCGTAGCCGTACGTGTAGGCGGAGCCCGCCTTCGGGATGAGGCCCGCGAACTCCGCGTACGACAGGGCGGCCGCCGCGCTCGCGATGCCGGCGATCAGGAAGGAGACGAGGACCGCGGGCCCGGCCGTGCCGTTGGCGACCGTGCCGGCCAGCGTGAAGATGCCGGCGCCGATGATGCCGCCGACCCCGATGGCGGTCAGCTGCCACAGGCCGAGCGTACGGACGAGTCCCGTGCCCTCGCCGGCTTCCGTCTCGTCGATCAGTTCGATGGGTTTGCGGCGGAGAATGCCTTCACCCATGCGGAGCCCGGCCATGAGCCTCACCTCGTCGCTGACGGCAATCGGCTGACGGCGGATCATGATGCTCCTGCCGCGGCGGCGACGGAAGACGCCACGCACATCCGCGTGCGGCTACGGCACCACCGTCACCGGCCAGCGCCCCGCCTTCACCAGGCGGATCGCGACCGAGCCGACGATCCGGTGCCCCGCCTGCTCGGAGGCGCCGACCACCACGGCGTCCGCCTTGAGCTCGTCGGCCGCCGTGACCAGGCCGCCGTAGGGGTCGCCGCGGAAGGTGTGGAACTCCCAGCGCACGTCGAATATGTCCTTGACCCGCTCGGCGGCCTCCCGGATCTGGGCGACCAGGCCCTCGGCGATCTCGTCGGTCGTCTCCGCGACCGGCACCCCGAGCGCCGCTCCCGCCGCCATCACGGGCTGGACGTAGACGACGGCGAGGAGCGCGTGCTGCCGCCGCGCCAGACCGGAGGCGTACGCCGCCGCGCGCAGCGAGGGGTCGGAGCCGTCCACGCCGACCACGATGACCTTGGGACCGTCGGTGCCCCGCTCGAACCGGGGCGAGTGCTGCTGTTCCGTCACGGCGGTGAGGCTATCGGAGGCCTGTCCTCCGCCGACCGCGCGGGCACCCGAACCTCCCCAGCCGGCACCCGAACCTCCCCAGCCGGCACCCGCACCCGTACCTCGCACCCGCAGCCAGCATCCGCAGCCGGACCCGGCACCCGTCCGGCCGGACGGGGCCCGCTGCATCGCCGCGCCGCCGCTGAATGGTTCCATCGGGTGCATTCGGGGGTCCGCAGCCGTGTTGCGGAGCGGCACCGGCGGTCAAATGGGCGACTGATGAGTCATGAAAAAGGATCAGCTGCTCACGCGGCGCACGGCGATGCTCGCCGGCGCCGCCGTGCTGGGCGCGGCCGGGGCGGCGGGCACGGCCCGGCTGCTCACCGCCGAGCCGGGCGCGCACCCGGTGCAACGCCCCGCGCCGGTCTCGGGTCCTCAGGCGCGGCGCGCGTTCACGCCCTCCGCGTACCGCCTCCAGCCCATCACCGGATACGGCCCGCCGCACGGCGGACCCGCCAGGGCCCTCGTCCGGCACGAACCGTTCCTGCGGATGTCCGGACGCGGGCGCAGCATGGTGCTCACCTTCGACGACGGGCCCGACCCGCGCTACACCCCGGACATCCTGCGCACCCTGCGCACGCACGACGTCCGCGCGATGTTCTTCGTGTGCGGCGAGATGGCGGCCGACAACAAGGACCTGTTGCGCGAGATGGCCGACGACGGGCATGTCGTCGGCAACCACACCTGGACCCACCCGCTGCTGACCCGGCTCTCCCGTCCGGCGATCCGCTCGGAGATGGAGCGCACCTGCGACGTCATCGACAAGACGTACGGTGAGCCGCCCGCCTGGTTCCGCGCCCCCTACGGCGCCTGGAACCGGGCGGCCTTCCAGCTGGGTGCCGAGCTGGGCATGGAGCCGATGGCATGGACGGTCGACACGCTCGACTGGACGACACCGGGCACCCGCACGATCGTCGACCGGGTGGAGCGCGGTGCCGGGCCGGGCGTCGTGGTGCTCTCGCACGACGCGGGCGGCGACCGTTCGCAGAGTGTCCGGGCGCTGCGCGACTATCTTCCGGAACTGCTGGATTCCGGGTACCACATCACCGTGCCGCGGAGACAGTACACGTAGGAACAGCGCCTGGGCCGGGCATTCAACCCGGATCGCCGGAAGATCCCGCCCGCCCGGCCGGGGGGACGCTCAGCGGACCTCGGTCAGGCGGGCGAACACGACCACGTTTCCGTCGTAACCATGCTGCTTGGAGAAACCGCCTCCGCAGGTGATGACCCGCAATTCCGGTGTCCCCTTGCTGCCGTAGACGCGGTCTCCGGGGAAATTGCTCTTCTCGACGACCTCGATGCCGTAGATCTCGAATACGGCGGTCTTCCCGTCCTTGCGCTGGATCTCGACGCGGTTTCCCTTCTTGAGCGCACCGAGCCCGTAGAAGACGGCGGGTCCGAGCCGGTTGTCGACATGACCGACGACCACGGCCGTGCCCTTCTCGCCGGGCGAGACCGCGCCGGTGAACCAGCCGGCGAGATTGGGGTCCTCGGGCGGCGGCGCGTCGACCCAGCCCTCCGCGTCGAGTCCCACGGGCATGGCGGGGGCGTCCACCTGGATGCCGGGGATCCGGACCCGGTCGACCTCGGAGTACGGCAGGGGAGCGGGCACGGCCTTGCGGAAGGTGCCGCCGTTCTGGGTACGGCTGTCCGCGGCCGCCGCCGTCGCCGGCTGCGGCGGTCCGACATCGAACTCCCCCGAACCGTTCCGAATGAGAGCGAGGCCGGTCAGCAGCACAAGCGCTATCACGCCCCACGGCGCGCGCTTCTTCTGCCGCTCCTCTTCTTCGGCGAGCTCGGACGCGTGCATTCGCAATCCCCTCTCGACGCGGCCGTCGCCGTGTCCGTCGCGCATATGAGAACGCTAAGCGCAGCACGCCCGGCGGGCGACGGGGGAACGTGCGAACGGGTGGTGCGCGACACCGGCGTGAGCCATCCGAGTTGCCGTGCGCAGGAAATTTCTGACGGTCCGTGACCTGCGGCGACAGCCCTCTGCGTGGAATTCTCACGGCGTGTCCTCTCACCAGGACGGACCATTCCCGAAATGCGGCTCCGCACAAGGCATCTGAGGGTCTGTCTGGGAGGCGCTTTCTCGCCGATCGACCGGGGACGGTTCCCGGGGCGCCTTCCGCGGAGGATCACATGCGTACTACTCGTGCCCTGGCGGTCTCTGCCGCCGCGGTCGCGGTCGTGGGGCTCGCCGCCCCCGCGGCCACGGCGTGGGACAGCCCGAGCAACATCGTCGCCATGCCCAGCGTCATCGCGCGGGGCGGGCAGCTGACCATCACCGTGGACGGCTCGTCCTGCCAGATGCCCGGCAGCACCGTCTCGTCGAGGGTCTTCCCGGCCACACCGCTGCGCCACGTGAGCGGCCGGACCTCCTCGGCGACGGTCACGGTCGACCGCCACGCCCAACCGGGTTCCTACGACATCACGGCGCGCTGCGGGGAGGGCAGGACCCTCACCCGGCCCGCCGCCTTCACCGTCATCGGCGGTACCCGCGGTGGTCTCGGCGGCAGCAGCTCCGCCGGGGCGACGCCCACCGACATGGCGATCGGCGGCGCGCTCGTCGCGGCGGCCGTCGTGGGCGGCGGGGTGTTCTGGATGCGCCGCAGGGCGGAGAGCCAGATCTGACCGGCCGGCCCGCCGGAGACCGCACGTGACAGCCCTTCGCCCCGCACCCTTTTAAAGGGGTCCGGGGCGAAGGGCTGTGCGGTCCGCCGTCAGGAGTCGCCGGTGGCGCGGCGTCGGGACGCGTACCACGCGGCGCCGACCGAACCGGCGATGAGCGCGGCCCCGAGACCGATCTGCTGGACGTCGAACCCGGCCACGCTGCCGCCGATTCCGGCCTTCACGCCCCGGTGCACGGGGGCCAACGGGCGGCTCGGGCCGTCCGGGTGTCCGGCGGCGATGCCGAGGTCCGTGTGGCCGCTCACCCCGTCGCAGGTGAACGTCACCTGGTACACGGCGCCCGGTCTGGCGTCCCGGTCCACGGTGGCGGTGGCCGACGACTGCCGGTGCGGGATGGTGACGGTGTCGAAGACGCCCGAGGACACCGTGGCGTTGCCCTTGCAGCCGCCGTCGCGCCGCAGCAGCAGCGTGACCTGACCGCCGGCGGCGACGGTCGACGGCTGGACGCTGAAGCCGAACGGGGTGATGTTGCGTTCTTCCTCGCCTGCCGTCGCGGCGGGTGCGGTCAGGGTCAGGACGGTCATGCCCAGCAGTGCGGCCGAAGCGACGCCTATCGCGCGCATGGTGTGCCTCCGGGTCCCCGAGGAGCCTGCTGCGGACCTTTTCCGCGTGCGTCACAAATGCACCTCGATGACCGAAACGCTAAGAAGGTGTGCGCTGCGGCGCGATCCCGGTCGCGCGAATGGGGCAATCGTGTGGGCCGCGCAGGGGACGCCGTACGTGCGGACGGGGGACGGGGGCGGCGTGGCGTCCACCTCCGGGGCTACCGCTCCTGGTGGGAGCCCGTCATCCGGCGAGGTGCGGGAACAGCGTGTGGAAGGGCTCCACCGAGGCCGCGATGCCCCGGCTGTAGGGAGCGTCCAGGTCCCAGATCAGAAAGAGGAGGAAGGCGATCAGGGCGGAGAAGAGTCCGGCGAGGACCAACTCGCGTGCCGTGCGCCTGATCTGGAGCGCGAAGATCATGCCGACGGTCACGACGGCGCCGGCGATCAGCCCGAACCACACCACGCCGGGCATGGTCGCCCCGGACGACGCGCCGCGGCCGTTGCGGGCGTCGTCCGCGGCGGTGACCTGGTCGAGGAGAGGCTGGTAGGCCTGGGCCTCGAAGTCCGTCCTCGGCTGGTAGTCGGTGACGTCCTGCCGGATCCGTTCGAAGAGCCGGCCGCCCTCCGCGCTGAGCTTCTGCTCGTCGGCCATGCTCTTCCACTCACTTGTGACGACATGACCGGCATAGGAGTTGACGTCGTCCCGGATACGGTCGCGGACGTCTGGGGGATACACCCGCACCCGCTCCGAGATCTCGTGCAGCGCCTGGGCCTCCGCCTGTACCTGGTCCTGGGCGATCCCGCGGCCCTCCCAGACGCCGGCGATGGCCAGACCCAGCACGATGGCGTACACCACGCCGATCATCATCGTCATGTACTCGATCACGTCCGGGGTCTCGGACGGGTCCTCGTCCTCCCTGGCGGTGCGGTGCCGGACGAGGGTCACGATGAGGACGACGGCGCACGCGGCCGCCATCGCGAGGATGAGAACAAGCCATTCCGACAAGGGTGTCTCCAGGGGTCAGCGCGGACGCAGCGCGGCGACGGCGAGCACGGCGGGCGCGGTGATGAGCAGGGTGAGCGAGACCAGCGGCGGGCCACCGCGCGGGGGGTGCTTGCGCGGGGACGTCCGGTACTCCGGATAGCTCACCGGGGCCGGCGACGCCTTGGGCGGCGGGCTCGGCTTGCGGGAGCGCGTCGGTGCCGGTTCAGGCGTCGGCTTCTCGACGGCCACCGGCGTCGGCGGCGGGGCCGCGAGCCGCGGCCTGGAAGCGGGCGGCGGCCTGGAAGCGGGCGGTGCAGGCGGCGGGGGCGGGGGTGGCGTGGGTTTGGAGGGCGTGGGCTTCGGTGGCGTCGGCTCGGGCGGTTTCGGGGGCGGTGGCGATGGTGGCGGCGGCTCGGGCGTGGGTGTCGGGCAGGGCGGCGGGATCTCCGGAGGCGGCCGGCACCATCCGGCCCCCGCGACCGCCATCGCCTCCACCGCGCCGTCCGGACCGACCGTGGCGTACGCGCACGCGTCGGCGGCCGCCTCCCCGGCAGGCGCGCCACTGAGGAACCAGGTCAGCGCGAGCAGCGCCAGGACCCTTACGGCGAGCGCGGGCCGGGTCCGTTCGGGTGAGTGCACGACCGAGATCATGAGGCGCCCGGCGGTGCGGCACACCGGAGCCGCCGCGGATTGACCCGAAGGAGGGGCATACGCCTTCGGCGGGTTTGCCGTGCCACGCGAAGGATCTCCCGGGGTGCGTACATCCGTACGATCCGTCACCCGCACGACACGGGATCCGGAAAGAAATGTGCGGGCCGGTTGAACACTTCACCCCCTCCCGCTCGTACCTAAGACCATGAGCGGCGCACTAGGACGCTGCAACACCCAAGCGAACAGCGGGAGTTGACATGAAGACCTCCTGGCGGAGCGCCTCACTCGTAGCGGCAGCTGCGGCAGTACTGGCGCTCACGACGGCGTGCGGTCAGGAACAGGGCACCCAGTCGACGGGAACCCAGAACGTGGGTGCCGCACCGGCCGCCGACGGTTACGGGGCCGGCTCCAGCGACGGTTACGGCGCCGATGCCAAGGAAGAGCAGGGCTCGGCCGCGAAGGCGGAGACCGCGGGTCAGCTCTCCGTCACGGAGAACGTCAAGCTCGGCGAGGTCGTCACCGACAGCGCCGGTCTCACCCTCTACCGGTTCGACAAGGACACCGCGGAGCCGCCGAAGTCGGCCTGTGACGGCGACTGTGCCAAGGCCTGGCCGCCGGTCCCCGCCGACGGTGCCTCCGCCGCGGCCGGGGTGGACAAGTCCCTGCTCGGCGAGGTGACCCGTACGGACGGCACCAAGCAGCTGACGATCGCCGGCTGGCCGATGTACCGGTACGCGAAGGACACCAAGGCCGGTGACACCAACGGCCAGGGCGTGGGCGGGACGTGGTACGCGTCGGCTCCCGACGGCAAGAAGGCCGCCGCGGCCGATCTGCCGGGCCTGTCCGTCCGCAACGACCCGAAGCTCGGTGAGGTCGTCGTCGACAAGAACGGCATGACGGTCTACCGCTTCATGAAGGACCAGGCCTGGCCCGTCTCCAAGTCGGCCTGCACGGGCGCCTGCCTGGAGAAGTGGCCCGCGGTCGCGCCGGTCGAGGCGAACGACACCAAGGGCGTCGTGAAGAAGGGCCTCATGTCCTTCACCCGGCCGGACGGCGTCAGGCAGATGACGGTCGACTGCTGGCCCGTCTACACCTTCTCCGGTGACAAGGCCCCCGGGGACACGAACGGCCAGGGCGTCGGCGGGACGTGGTACGCCGTCTCGCCCGAGGGAAAGCCGGTCGGCGCCTCGAAGTAGGGCCGTCCTCAACGGGATTGATCCTCTCGCGCGGACATTGACGCGGCGTGGAAGGAAGTTGACGAAGAGGCACCGAGTGCCGGACGAACGGAACAACGCGCGCGACCCCGGTCCGCCCCCTCCGCACCGCGCGGAGGGGGCGGACCGCTTCGGCGTGCGCGATGCTCCGGGATGGTTCGGCCGCATTCGGTGGGGACCTCGCGGCCCCGTTCAGAGGGTGCGCAAATCGGCATGTGCCGGAGGCAGTGACCGGTAACGGATGGTCAATTTCCGTTTTGGCTCGCCCGTTTGGCGGGCGATCAGTAGCCTCAGCTCGAACACCGGATCGCCTACGCCCGCCGCCTACGCCTGGAGAGATTGATGGAGCGTCCCGCCTGGGCCCCCCGGAGCATCGACATCTCGGTGCCGAGTGTGTCCCGCATCTACGACTACTACCTGGGCGGTTCGCACAACTTCGAGGTCGACCGGGAAGCGGCACGCGCGGCGATGGAATTCCTGCCGGGACTTCCGAAGATCATGCAGGCCAACCGCGCGTTCATGCGCCGCGCCGTGCGCTACGCCGTCGGTGAGGGCATCACCCAGTTCCTCGACATCGGCTCCGGCATCCCGACCTTCGGCAATGTCCACGAGGTCGCCCAGGCCGCCAGCCCCGGCGCGCACGTGATGTACGTGGACCACGATCCGGTGGCCGTCGCGCACAGCCAGGCGGTGCTGCAGGGCAACGAGCACGCGGACGTCCTCGCGGCGGATCTGCGCAGGCCCCGCGACATCCTGACGAACCCCCAGGTCCAGCGTCTGATCGACCTGAACCGTCCGGTGGCACTCCTCCTCGTTGCCATACTGCACTTCGTGGAGGACGCGGACGACCCGTACAGTGCGGTGGCCGAGCTGCGCGACGCACTGGCGCCGGGCAGCCTGCTGGTCCTCACGCATGCCTCGTACGAGGGAATCCCGCTCCCGCCGGAGCGGGCCGAGGGTGCGGTGGACGTGTACAGGAAAGCCCGCAGCCCGCTGATCATGCGCTCGCGCGAGGACATCGCGCGGTTCTTCGAGGGGTACGACATGGTGGAACCCGGACTGGTGCCGATGCCGGACTGGCGGCCCGACACGGCACCCGAGGACGAGGATCCGTACTCCTATTCCGGTTTCGCGGGCGTGGGGCGCGCGGCGTGACCGCGGAACCGGACGGACCGGAGGACAGACTCCGCAGGTTCGCGACGATCTGGAGCCGGGCGGTCTTCCCGGTGACCTCCACGTCGCTGACCCGCCCGGAGGTCGAGGAGCAACTCCTGCCGCTCGCCCGCCGGTTGAGCGACGCGCTGCTGGCCAGGTCGTACCAGGCCGCCGAGGGCAAGGCGGTCGGCGCGGCGCTGGTCGCCGCACACTGCACCGACCCGGAGGCACTCAGCCGCTCCCTTGAGTGCGTGGACGCCTACCTGGTCCTCTACTGCGGCGGGGACGGTAACCGGGAGGCCCTGCGGACGCGTTCCGCGCGGCTGCAGCACGGGATCGCCGCCGGTTTCGCGCAGGCCCTGCGGGACCGGACGCTGGCCGAGCAGGAAGCCATCTCCCACGCCGCCCTGAACGCGCGCAGCGTGGTCGCCGAGGCGCTGCACGCGAGCGAGGCGCGCTTCCGCGCGGTGTTCGAGGGCGCGGCCATAGGAATCGGCATCGCCGACCTCGAAGGCAACATCCTCCAGGTCAACGGCGCGCTGCTGCGGATGTTCGGGGGCTCCGAGCAGTCCCTGCGCGGCCGCCGGGTCAGCGACTGGACCCACCCCGACGACGCCCCCCAAGTCTGGCGGCTGTACGACGAGTTGGTCAGGGGTGAGCGCGAGCACTACCACGTCGAGAAGGCCTTCTACCGCCCCGACGGCACCGCCCTGTGGACCAACCTGACGGTTTCCCTGCTGCGGGACGCGGACGGCCGCCCCCAGTACCAGCTCGCGCTCATGGAGGACACCACCGAGCGCCGGCTGCTCAACCTGCGGCTGCGGTACGAGGCCACGCACGACGCCCTCACCGGGCTGCCCAACCGCACGCTGTTCTTCGAGCGGCTGGAGAAGGCCCTGTCCGCGGGCGAGGGCCAGCGCTTCGGACTGTGCTACCTCGACCTGGACGGCTTCAAGACCATCAACGACAGTCTCGGCCACGCGGCCGGCGACCGGCTGCTCGTCGAGGTCGCCGACCGGCTGCAGTCCTGCGCGACCGCCTCCGGCGAGATGGTCGCGCGGCTGGGCGGCGACGAGTTCGTGGCGCTGACCACCGGCACGGACACCGAGCACGAGGTCGACGAACTCGTCGGACGCATCATGAACGCGCTGGTCACCCCGGTCAGCATCGACGGCCGTGAGCTCACCGTGCGGGGCAGCATCGGCGTGGTCGAGGGGCCCGCGGGGGAGCGGGGGCCCGCGGAGGTGCTGCGCAGCGCCGACATCACGATGTACCGGGCCAAGTCCGCGGGCGGCAACCGTTTCGAGCTCGCCGACCCCGAGGCCGACCTCCGGGCCATCACCCGGCACGGCCTCACCACCGCGCTGCCGGCGGCCCTGGACCGCAACGAGTTCTTCATCGAGTACCAGCCGCTGGTGCACCTCGGCGACGGCAGTGTCCGGGGCGCCGAGGCCCTGGTCCGCTGGCTCCACCCGCAGCACGGTGTCCTCGGCCCCGACCGCTTCATCCCGCTCGCCGAGCACACCGGGCTGATCGTTCCGCTCGGCCGCTGGGTCCTGGACCAGTCGGTCCGCCAGGCCCGGCAGTGGCAGGAGCGGCACGCCGGCGCGGGCCCGCTGCGGATCAACGTCAACCTGTCGCCCTGCCAGCTCACTCATCCCGGTCTGGTCTCCGACACCGTCGACATCCTGGAGCGGGCCGGCCTCGAACCCGACGCCCTGTGCCTCGAGGTCACCGAGTCCGCGCTGATCGGCGCCGACGACGACCTGCTGAAACCGCTGCGCCGGCTGGCTGAGATGGGCGTCGACATCGCCCTCGACGACTTCGGTACGGGCTACTCGAACCTCGCCAATCTGCGCCGCCTGCCGGTGAGCGTCCTCAAGCTGGACCGCTCCTTCACGCAGGGCATGCAGCAGTTCCCGGCGGACCCCGTCGACCTCAAGATCGTCGAGGGGATCGTCGCTCTCGCCCACAGCCTCGACCTGGCGGTCACCGTCGAGGGCGTCGAGACGGGCGCCCAGGCCGAGCAACTGCGGATACTGGGCTGCGACACGGCCCAGGGCTGGTACTACGCCCGTCCCGGCCCGCCGGAGCGGCTGCACGAGCTGGCGCTGGTGGACGCGACGGGCTGACCCGGCGGCGGCGGTGGTGAGGGGGGAGGGCTTGTGCGGGACGAGGACCGGCTGCTGGACGGGCGCTACCGTCTGGACGGGCGGATCGGCGCGGGCGGCATGGGGGAGGTGTGGCGGGCCCATGACGAGCACCTGCGCCGGCCGGTGGCCGTCAAACTGATCACCGCCCTCGACCACGACCGCGATCCCACCGTGGCGGCCCGCTTCGTGCGGGAGGCGCGAGCCGCGGCCCGGCTGTCCAGCCCGTACATCGTCACGGTGTACGAGCTCGGCGCCGCGCGCACCGACGGCGGCGTGACGGTCCCGTACCTGGTGATGGAACTGGTCGACGGACGTCCGCTGAACCGGCTGGTCCACGGCCCGGAAGGCCTGCCCGCCCTGGCCGACGTGGCTCGCTGGACCGGCCAGATGTGCCGGGCACTGAGCACCGCGCACTCCGCCGGGGTGGTCCACCGGGACGTGAAACCGGCGAACGTCCTGGTGACCACGGGCGACACGACCGACGCCGAGGACGGCTCCGTGAAGGTGCTGGACTTCGGTATCGCCCGGTTCCTGGACGGCACCGGCGCGCCGACCGCGCTCACCGCCGCGGGGTCCCTCGTCGGGACGCCGGCCTACATGTCGCCGGAACAAGCGCGCGGGGACGTCCCTGTCGACGGGCGCGGCGACCTCTACTCGCTGGGCTGCGTGCTGCACGAACTGCTCACCGGGCGGCCGCCGTTCGAGGCGTCCGCCTGGCACGTGCTCCTCCGCCGGCACCTCGACGAACCGGCGCCGCCGCCGAGCCGGCTGCGGGCCGGACTCCCTCACGGGTGGGACGAGCTGGTCCTCGCGCTCCTCGCGAAGGACCCGGCCGACCGGCCGCGGACCGCGACGGAGGTCCGGGACCGGCTCGCCGCGCTGGCGGCCGGTCCGCCGCCCCCGCCGTTGCCCCGGCCTGGGGGATTTCCGTCGCAGGCCGACGCGGACGCCGAGACCCGCACGGCCCCGGAACCGTCGGCACCGGTGCCCTGGCCGCCCACGGCGGCGCCGTCGGTTCCCGCCCCGGCTCCGGCGCCGCCCGCCGTGCCGCAGGCGGCACCGGAATCCGCACCTCGTCCGGTCCGGCCGGAGTCATCGGCGCCCGAGCCCGTACGGCCCCGGTCCGAACCGGCCCCGCCACCCGTGTTCGGGCCGCCCGCTTCCGCCGGACCCGGAACGGGGCGGACGGGGTCGGGGCCGGGTAATTCGCCGGGGTCCGTGCCGCGCCGGCCGGACGACGCGGGTGCGGGCCGTCCGCCGGCGGACGGCGGCGCGGTCCCGTCGCAGCGAGAACCCCGGGCCGCGGACATCGTGCCCGCGGGGCTCGGGGCGGCCGTCGCCCTGTTCGTGACGGTGGTCCTCCTGCCCTGGTGGGTGGCCGTCGTCGTCGCCGCGGTGGCCGTGACCGCCGGGGCGCGGGTCGCCGCCCGCAGGTGGGGACTGTTCCGGCCGGGGAAACACCAGTGACGCCCTGAGACCGGCGCCCCGTGACGCCCCGCAACTCCGGGCGCCGGGTGCGGGGACCGACGGCTGGCGGGCGTCCCCGGTCGTGACCGCCGATGCCGTGGCCCGCCGCGGGGCGCGAGGCCGGCTCAGCGCTCCAGCAGCATCCGCTGGAGCTCCCGGGCGGCCCGGGGCGGCGCCACGTCGCTGCGGTGGGCCAGGGCGATCGTCCGGTGCAGACCGGGCCGGGCCAGCGGGGTCACGCGCAGGCCGCGCCCGGACCGGGTGGCCACCATGCGCGGTACGACGGCCACGCCGAGGCCCGCCCGGACGAAGCCGAGCACCGCGTCCATCTCGCCGCCCTCGACGGCGAAGTCCGGCTCGAAGCCCTCGGCGCGGCAGGCGGCCACGGTCAGCTCGCGCAGGTCGTAGCCGTGCCGGAACATCACCAGACGCTCGCCTTCGAGGTCGGAGATCCGCACCGTGCGGCCCCGGCCCGGCGCGGGCGCGTCCGGCGACGACACCACCACCAGGTCCTCCCGCAGCACCTCCACCGTGGTCAGCGCCGGGGAGGGCGTCGGCAGCGGGAGGACCACCAGCGCCAGGTCGAGCGCGCCGCGTGCCAGTTCCCGTACGAGATCGTGGGAGCCGCCCTCCTCGATCAGCAGCCGGACACCCGGATAGCGGTCGTGGAAGGCCCGCAGGACGTCCGGGAGCAGCCCGGTGCACAGGCTCGGAGTGGCCCCGAGACGCACCCGGCCGCCGCGCAGCTGCGCCAGTTCCTGCACCTCCTGGCGGGCGGTGTCCGCGTCGGCGAGGATGCGGCGCGCGAGCGGCAGCAGGGCCTGTCCGGCGTCCGTGAGCGTGATGTTGCCGCGGGCCCGCTGGAACAGATCGGCGCCCAGCTCCCGCTCCAGCGCCTTGATCTGCTGGGACAGGGACGGCTGGGCGACATGGACGAGGTCGGCGGCCCGGGTGAAGTGGCGGGCCTCTGCGACCGCGACGAAGTACTGGAGCTGGTGGAACTGCACCCCACCACGATAGGTCATGCCTATGGAATCGAGCCGGACCATGTCTTGGACCGATCGGGGTCGGTGGCCCTAACGTCCTGAGACATGGCTCTGGCAACGCGGACGGACCGACGGCCGTCCATCGCACGCACCGTGTGGGACAGCTCCGTCGGGAAGAAGACGGTGATGGCCGTCAGCGGCCTGATCATGCTGCTCTACCTGGTCGCCCACATGATCGGCAACCTCAAGATCTTCTTCGGTGAGGACGAGTTCGACCACTACGCGCACTGGCTGCGAACCGTCGGCGAGCCCTTCATGCACTACGAGTGGACGCTCTGGCTGATCCGTGTGGTTCTGGTGGCCGCCGTCGTCGCCCACGCCACCGCCGCGTACCAGCTGAGCCGCCGCGACCTCAGGGCGCGCCCGAACAAGTACGTCCACAAGAAGCCGCGCGCCGGCTACGCCACCCGCACGATGCGCTGGGGCGGGATCATCCTCGGCCTCTTCATCGTCTGGCACCTCCTCGACCTGACGACCGGCACCGCGCACGCGGGCGGCTTCCAGTCCGGGCACCCCTACCAGAACGTCATCGACACCTTCTCGACCTGGTACGGCAACGCCGTCTACATCGTCGCGATGCTGGCGCTCGGCCTGCACATCCGGCACGGCTTCTGGAGCGCGGCCCAGACCCTGGGTGCCGGAAGCCGCACCCGCGACCGTGCCCTCAAGACCGCCGCCGACGTTCTGGCGCTGGTGCTGACGGCCGGTTTCGTCTCCGTACCCGTGGCCGTGATGACCGGAGTGGTGAGCTGACATGAACTCCTATGCCGCATACCGGACCGGTGAACCGGCCGTCGACCACAAGGCCCCGAAGGGTCCCGTGAACGAACGCTGGGACACCCGCCGTTTCGAGGCCAGGCTGGTCAACCCCGCCAACCGCCGCAAGCACACCGTGATCGTCGTCGGCACCGGCCTCGCGGGCGGCTCCGCCGGCGCCACACTCGCCGAACAGGGCTACCACGTCGTCCAGTTCTGCTACCAGGACTCGCCCCGCCGCGCCCACTCGATCGCCGCGCAGGGCGGCATCAACGCGGCGAAGAACTACCGCAACGACGGCGACTCCGTCCACCGGCTGTTCTACGACACCGTCAAGGGCGGTGACTTCCGGGCGCGCGAGTCCAACGTGCACCGCCTCGCCCAGATCTCCGTCGAGATCATCGACCAGTGCGTCGCCCAGGGCGTCCCCTTCGCCCGCGAGTACGGCGGCCTCCTCGACACGCGCTCCTTCGGCGGCGTCCAGGTCTCCCGCACGTTCTACGCCCGCGGCCAGACGGGCCAGCAGCTTCTGCTCGGCGCGTACCAGGCACTGTCCCGGCAGATCGCCGCGGGCAACATCGAGATGCACCCGCGCACCGAGATGCTCGACCTGATCGTGGTCGACGGGCGGGCCCGCGGCATCGTCGCCCGCGACCTGGTCACCGGCCGGATCGACACGTACTTCGCGGACGCCGTCGTCCTCGCCAGCGGCGGCTACGGCAACGTCTTCTACCTGTCGACGAACGCCATGAACTCCAACGCGACCGCGGTCTGGCGGGCGCACCGGCGCGGCGCCTGGTTCGCCAACCCCTGCTTCACCCAGATCCACCCCACCTGCATCCCGCGCACCGGCGAACACCAGTCCAAGCTCACCCTGATGAGCGAGTCGCTGCGCAACGACGGACGCATCTGGGTCCCGAGGGCCAAGGGCGACACCCGCCCGCCGGACGAGATCCCGGAGGACGAGCGCGACTACTACCTGGAGCGCATCTACCCCTCCTTCGGCAACCTCGTGCCCCGCGACATCGCCTCCCGCGCCGCGAAGAACGTCTGCGACGAGGGGCGCGGCGTCGGCCCCGGCGGCCAGGGCGTCTACCTGGACTTCGCCGACGCCGTCCGGCGCATGGGCCGCGCCAAGGTCGAGGAGAAGTACGGCAACCTCTTCGACATGTACGCCAGGATCACCGCCGAGGACCCGTACACGGTGCCGATGCGGATCTATCCCGCCGTGCACTACACGATGGGCGGCCTGTGGGTCGACTACGACCTCCAGACCACCGTCCCCGGCCTGTTCGCGATCGGCGAGGCCAACTTCTCCGACCACGGCGCCAACCGGCTCGGCGCCTCCGCGCTGATGCAGGGCCTGGCCGACGGCTACTTCGTGCTGCCGTCCACGATCAACGACTACCTCGCGCGCAACCCGCACCACGAGCCGATCACCGACGAACACCCCGTCGTCCAGGAGGCGCTGGCGGAGACCGAGGACCGGCTCCGGCTGCTCCTCGCCGTCGACGGCGACCGCACCCCCGACTCCTTCCACCGCGAACTGGGCGAACTGATGTGGGAGTTCTGCGGCATGGCCCGCAGCGAGGGCGGCCTGCGCAAGGCACTGGAGCGCATCCCCCGGATCCGCGAGGAGTTCTGGCGCCGCATCAAGGTGCCCGGCACCGGCGAGGAGTTCAACCAGTCGCTGGAGAAGGCCAACCGCGTCGTCGACTACCTGGAGCTCGCCGAGCTCATGTGCCTCGACGCACTGCACCGGTCCGAATCCTGCGGCGGCCACTTCCGCGAGGAGTCCCAGACCCCGGACGGCGAGGCCGCCCGCAAGGACGACGCGTTCTCGTACGCGGCCGCCTGGGAGTTCACCGACACCGGCGAGGCGCCCGTCCTGCACACGGAAGACCTCGTCTTCGAGTACGTCCACCCCACCCAGCGGAGCTACGCATGAAGCTCACCCTGCGCGTCTGGCGGCAGCGGAACGCCGACGCCGACGGAGCGATGTCCACGTACGAGGTGGACGGCATCTCGGCCGACATGTCCTTCCTCGAGATGCTCGACACCCTCAACGAGCAGCTCATCCTCGACGGCGACGACCCCGTCGCCTTCGACCACGACTGCCGCGAGGGCATCTGCGGCGCCTGCTCGCTCGTCATCAACGGCGACGCGCACGGCCCCGAGCGCACCACCTCCTGCCAGCTCCACATGCGGTCCTTCCGGGACGGCGACACGATCGACATCGAACCGTGGCGGGCCTCGGCCTTCCCGGTGGTGAAGGACCTGGTCGTGGACCGGTCCGCGTTCGACCGGATCATCCAGGCCGGCGGCTACATCACCGCCCCGACCGGCGCCGCGCCCGAGGCGCACGCGACGCCCGTGCCGAAGCCCGACGCCGACTTCGCCTTCGAGCACGCGGAGTGCATCGGCTGCGGCGCCTGCGTGGCGGCCTGCCCGAACGGCGCGGCGATGCTGTTCACCTCGGCCAAGGTCAACCACCTCAACGTCCTGCCGCAGGGCGCCCCCGAGCGGGAGACCCGCGTCCTCGACATGGTGGCGCAGATGGACGACGAGGGCTTCGGCGGCTGCACCCTCGCCGGCGAGTGCGCCACCGCCTGCCCGAAGGGCATCCCGCTGGTCTCCATCACCGGCATGAACAAGGAGTGGCTGCGCGCGACCCGCAGGGCGGGCAGGCGGTAGCACGCTCTTCACGCAACGTTCGCCGGCAGGGTGCGGACGGGCGGGACCGGGAGTGGTGCTCATCCCCGGTCCCGTCTCGCCTTCCCGGCACCCGTCGGCCGGCCCCGCACGGGCGCCCCCTGGCATTCAGCATCCCCACATCCCGGCTCCCGGCACAGGTCACGCGCACGCCAATCGGCATCGGAAGAACAGGAGCGCACAGACCGCACCGATCCGGTCTGCCGTGCCCCGCCGAACCGGCCCGTGACCAGGCCCGTGACCAGGAGAGTGCCATGACCGGCGTTTCCACCCTCGACAGCCCTCCGCAGCCGATGTCCCCCGCCCGCTACACCGTCACCCTCGCCCGCGACGCATCCGACGTCCGGGCCGCACAGCGACTGCGTCACGACGTCTTCGCCGGGGAGATGGGCGCACTGCTGGCCTCTCCGCAGCCGGGCCTCGACGCCGACGCCTTCGACGCCCACTGCGACCACCTGCTGGTACGCGACACGGCCGGCGGACAGGTCGTCGGCACCTACCGGCTGCTTCCCCCGGAACGGGCGGCGGTCACCGGACGCCTGTACTCGGAGAGCGAGTTCGACCTCGGAGCGCTGGCCCCGATCCGTCCCGGCCTCGTCGAGGTCGGCCGCTCCTGCGTGCACCCCGACCACCGCGACGGCACGGTCATCGGACTCATCTGGGCGGGCATCGCCCGCTACATGGTGCGCAGCGGCCACGAATGGCTGGCCGGCTGCTGCTCCCTGCCCCTCGACGACGGCGGCGCGCTCGCCGCGAACACCTGGGACCGGGTCAGGAGCAAGCACCTGGCACCCGAGGAGTACCGCGTACGGCCGCTGCTGCCCTGGTCGCCGGACACCGGCCGCACACCGTCGTCACCGGCCGCGCGCCGGGAACTGCCCCCGCTGCTGCGCGGGTACCTCCGCCTCGGTGCCTGGGTGTGCGGAGAGCCCGCGCACGACCCGGACTTCGGCGTCGCCGACCTGTACGTGCTGCTGTCGATGCGCCGGATCGACCCGCGCTACCTGCGGCACTTCCTCTCCCTGGTACCGGCGTGACACGGCTCCCGCGGGCGCCGCACCCGCCGTCCCATGGCCTGGCGGCGCCCGCGGCGGCCGGCGCCTGGCTGCCCAGCGCGCCCTGTTCCCCGCCGGTCTGCGTGCAGGGCACGGCCGGGGCGTCGGCCGTGCCGCGCGCCGCGCTGCGGCTGGCGGCGGTCCTGGCGCTGACCGCCGCGGGAGTCGCACTGATCCCCGTCGCCGCCCGGATCCCCGGGGCGCCCCGGGACCGGCTGATCCGGAGCTGGTGCCGGGCGGTCGTACGGGCCTCGGGCGTACGCGTGCGCCTCACCGGCGGGGCCGCCCCGGCCGGCGGGCTGCTCCTCGCCGCGAACCACATCTCCTGGCTCGACATCCCCCTTCTCGCCGCCGTCCGGCCCTCCCGCATGCTCGCCAAGTCCGAGGTCCGGCGGTGGCCCGTCGCGGGCGGGCTCGCGGCGCGCGCCGGCTCCCTGTTCATCGAACGCGACCGGCTGCGGGCGCTGCCCGGGACGGTCGCGCGGATCGCGCAGGCCCTGCGCGCGGGCGCCGCGGTCGTGGTCTTCCCCGAGGGCAGCACCTGGTGCGGACGCGCCCAGGGCCGCTTCCGGCCGGCCGTCTTCCAGGCCGCGCTCGACGCCGGTGTCCCCGTCCAGCCGGTGCGCGTCCGCTACCGGCTCGCCGGGGGAGCGGCCAGCACGGCGCCCGCCTTCGTCGGTGACGACACGCTGCTCGCGTCGCTGTGGCGGGTCGTGTCGGCACGCGGTCTGGTGGCGGAGGTGGAGGTACGGGCCGTGCTCGCCGCGGGCGCCCACCCCGACCGGCGCGCACTGGCCGCCGCGGCCCAGCGGGCGGTGGCGGGAGCGTCCGCCGGGGCTGCCCCGCAGGGGGTGACCGTGCGGCCGGGGTCTTTTGACGCCGCTCCGGCCGGTGGCCTTCCCTCCGCCGCCCGGCCGGCAGGGTCCGGGCCGCAGTCCCCGGGGCGCCGGGGCGGCCCGGCCCGTGCCCGGCACCTCGGCCGGGCATGACCTCGCCGCGGGACGCCCGGCCGGGACCACCGGCATCCCGCGGCTTGCTACGTCGAGGCCGGTCCCGTCGACGGTGTGCGGGACAGGAACGCTTCGAGGTGGCGGGCCGTGCGGCTCTCCCGTACCGCCGCGACCGCCGCCGGAGGCCCCGCCGCGACGATCCGTCCGCCCGCGTCGCCGCCGCCGGGCCCGAGGTCGATCACCCAGTCCGCGCCCGCGACCACCGCCATGTCGTGCTCGACGACCACGACGGTGTGGCCCGCGTCGACCAGCCCGTGCAGTTGGCGCATCAGGACCTCGACGTCGGCCGGGTGCAGACCCGTCGTCGGCTCGTCGAGGACGTAGAGCGTGGCACCCCGCCGCACTCGCTGCAACTCGCTCGCCAGCTTGATGCGTTGGGCCTCGCCGCCGGACAGCTCCGTCGCGGGCTGGCCGAGCCGCAGATAGCCGAGGCCCACGTCGAGGAGGGTGGAGAGGCTGCGGGCGACGGCGGGAGTGTCCGCGAAGAATCCGGCGGCGGCCTCCACCGTGAGGTCGAGCACCTGGGCGATGTTCCGGCCGCGGTACGTCACTTCGAGCGTCTCGGGGTTGTAGCGGGCCCCGCCGCAGTCCGGACACGGGGCGTACGTGCTCGGCAGGAAGAGCAGCTCGACGCTGACGAACCCCTCGCCCTGGCAGGTCTCGCAGCGCCCGCCCGCGACGTTGAAGGAGAAACGCCCCACACCGTAGCGGCGCCGCTTCGCCTCGTCCGTCGCGGCGAAAACCTTGCGGACGACGTCGAACAGGCCCGTGTAGGTGGCCAGGTTGGAGCGGGGCGTCCGCCCGATGGGCTTCTGGTCGACGCTCACCAGCCGCTCCACGCCCGGCAGTTCCGGCGTCACCTCGCCGATCAGGGTGGACTTCCCGGAGCCGGAGACCCCGGTGACCGCGGTGAACACCCCGAGCGGGAACTCGGCGGTCACGCCGCGCAGGTTGTGCCGGCTGACCGGGCCGACCTCGAGGTGGCCGCGCGCGGGACGCACGTCCCGGACCGGCCCGGGGGAGCGGTCGAAGAGGTGCCGTGCGGTCGCCGACTCCGCCACCTCCGCCAGCGCGGCCACCGGGCCGCTGTGCAGGATCCGTCCGCCGTGCTCACCGGCGTGCGGGCCGACGTCGACCAGCCAGTCCGCGCCGCGCACGACATCGAGGTGGTGCTCCACGACGAACACCGAGTTGCCCGCCGCCTTCAGCCGGTCCAGGATCGTGAGCAGGGCCTCCGTGTCCGCCGGGTGCAGTCCCGCGGACGGCTCGTCCAGGACGTAGACGACCCCGAAGAGTCCGGAGCGCAACTGCGTGGCCAGGCGCAGACGTTGCAGCTCGCCCGCGGACAGGGTCGGGGTCGCGCGGTCCAGGCTCAGATAGCCGAGGCCCAGTTCGACGACGGGGGCGATGCGCGCCCGCAGGTCGTCGGTGAGGACACGGGCCGTCTCCCCGCGCGGCTCCAGCGCCTCGGCCAGCCCGGCCAGCGGCAGCGCCGCCAGTTCGGCGACCGTGCGGCCCGCGAACGTCACGGCCAGCGCCTCCGGCCGCAGCCGCCGGCCACCGCAGACCGGACACGGCGCACTCTCCAGGAACCGCTCGGCCCTGGCCCGCAGCGTCGCGCTCCGCGAGTCCGAGAACGTCTTCATGACATAGCGCCGGGCGCTCATGTACGTGCCCTGATAGGGGCGTTGGATGCGGTCGGCGTCACGCACCGGATGCACGGTGACGACCGGCTGCTCGTCCGTGAACAGGATCCACTCCCGCTGCTCGGCGGGCAGTTCGCGCCAGGGCAGGTCCACGTCGTACCCCAGCGCGTCGAGCACGTCGCGCAGGTTCTTGCCCTGCCAGGCCCCCGGCCACGCGGCGATCGCGCCCTCGCGGATCGACAGGGACGGGTCCGGTACCAGCGACTCCTCGGTCGTCCGGTGCACGCGGCCGAGTCCGTGGCACTCCGGGCAGGCCCCGGCCGCCGTGTTCGGTGAGAACGCGTCCGAGTCCAGCCGTGCCGCGCCGGCCGGGTGGTCACCGGCGCGCGAGAACAGCATCCGCAGCGAGTTGGAGAGGTTGGTGACCGTGCCGACCGAGGACCGTGAACCGGGCGCCGAGCGCCGCTGCTGCAGGGACACCGCCGGCGGCAGCCCGGTGATCTCCCCGACCTTCGGCGCCCCGATCTGATGGATCAGCCGGCGCGCGTACGGGGCGACCGACTCGAAGTACCGCCGCTGGGCCTCCGCGTAGATCGTCCCGAAGGGGAGCGAGGACTTCCCGGATCCCGAGACCCCCGTGAACACCACCAGCGCGTCGCGCGGGATGTCGACGTCGACGCCCCGGAGGTTGTGCTCCCGGGCGCCGCGCACACGGACGTAAGGGTCGTGGGGGCTGTGCATGGCCGGGCTCCCGGGTGCGGGGGACAAAACCCCACGATTCTAGTGCCGTGTCAGCCAAGGTCTGCCCGTCAAGGAGCGGCGTCCGGTGCGTGCTCTGGGGGTCCCCCCGGCCGAAGGCTGGGGGAGTGCCGGCCGGAAGTCCTCGTACTGGACGTACTTGGGCTTTCGGCCGGTGCGGCGAGAGTGCGTGCCGGGCGTCGCGACGGGGCGAACCTCGGCTGACGCGGCACTAGGCCGCCGCCAGCCCGGCGACCCGCGCCAGCCTGCGGTACGAGTCCAGCAGCGCGTCGCGGTCGTACGTACTGGTCGTGACGAGCACCTCCTGCGCGCCCGTCTCCTTGACCAGGGTCTCCAGCTCGTGGGCGACCTGGTCCTCGGTGCCGGCGAGGTGACCGGCGAGCCCGGACTCGTAGAACTCGCGCTCCCGGGCGCTCATCTCGAGTGCCTCCACGCGTTCGGCGGACGGAAGGGGCGGGAACGTGCCGTGGGTGCGGGAGTACGCCATCGACCAGGCCTCCGGGACCAGGATGCGGCGCGCGTCCTCCGGGGTGCCGGCGACCGCGATGGTGCCGGACACGACGACGTACGGCTCCCGCGCCCAGGGGGAGGGCCGGAACGTCTCACGGTAGTGGTCGATGCCGCGCCGCATCCGGTCGCGGTTCCCGAGGTCGCCGATGACCAGCGGCAGCCCGGCCCGCGCGGCGGTCGTGGCACCCTCGCCGAGGGCCAGCACGAAGGGCGGCACCGTCAGACCCTCCGCCGGACGCGCGTGCACCCCCGTCGGGGACGTGCCCCGGAACCATCCCAGCAGCTCGTCCAGCTGGGCCGCGAAGTCCTCCGCGTCGTCCTTGTCCCGGCCCAGCGCCCTGCGTACGCCGTCCGTGAAGCCGACGGAGCGGCCGAGCCCCATGTCGATCCGGCCGGGGAAGAGGGACTCCAGCACACCGAACTGCTCGGCCACCACCAGCGGCCGGTGGTTCGGCAGCATGACGCCGCCGGTGCCCACCCGGATGCGGCGGGTGGCCGACGCGACCGCCGCCGCGAGCACCGTCGGGGCCGAACCGGCGATCCCGGGGACACCGTGGTGCTCCGAGACCCAGATCCGGTGGTACCCGAGATTCTCCAGCTCGCGCGCCAGCCGCACGGTGTCCCGCAGCGCCTGCGCCCCGTCGTGGCCCTCCCGGGTGCGGGAGCGGTCGAGTACGGACAATCGTGTGGCTGCCACGCGGGATCCCTTCCGATGCGCCGGTCCCCGGAGCCGGCACGGGCGCCCCGGACCGGTCCGTTGGTTCGGCTGTGCCGCTGTCGGTCCCCCGGTACAACAACGCCGGTGCCCCGCGACTTCCGAGGCGATACGAACCCCGGTGAGCGGGTGCGCCCCGGGCGGCGTACTGAACAGATGCGCCCCGGGCGGCGTACTGAAGGGGTGGGACCTCGGTCCACGCCCCACGCAGCCCTGCACGCCGGAGGTACCTCACCCGTGACGACCATCAAGGAAGCCCCGACGCGGGCCGCGCGGCGGGACGCGGACGAACCGCGGGGCTGGCAGTTCAGCTCGCCCCTCGTGCTCACCATGCTGCTGCTCGTCCTGGTCGCGTTCCAGGGGCCGGTGCGCCGGGCGCTGTCCGTGCCGGTGATGCAGAGCTGGATGACCGTCTTCGTCGCGGTGGTCGTGCAGGCGCTGCCCTTCCTCGTCCTCGGCGTCCTGCTGTCGGCTGCCATCGCCGTGTTCGTCCCGGCGTCGTTCTTCGCCCGGGCCCTGCCCGCCCGGCCGGCCCTCGCGGTACCGGTCGCGGGGCTGGCCGGGGCCGTCCTGCCCGGCTGCGAGTGCGCGTCCGTACCGGTGGCCGGGGCGCTGGTGCGCCGCGGTGTCACCCCCGCGGCGGCGCTGGCGTTCCTGCTGTCCGCCCCGGCGATCAACCCGATCGTCCTGACGGCCACCGCGGTCGCCTTCCCGCGTGAGCCGCGGATGGTCCTGGCGCGCTTCGTGGCGAGCCTGCTGGTGGCCTGCCTGATGGGCTGGCTGTGGCAACGGCTGGGGCGCGCCGACTGGCTGCGGCCGCCCGCCCGTCCCTCCTTCGAGGGCCTCGGCAGGGGAGCGGCGTTCTGGGGGTCCGTGCGGCACGACGTGGTGCACGCGGGCGGTTTCCTCGTCGTCGGGGCGATGGCCGCGGCGACCCTCAAGGCCGTGGTGCCGGCGGACTGGCTGCACGCCGCGGCCGGCAACCCCGTGGTCGCGGTCCTCGCCCTGGCGGTCCTCGCCGTGCTGCTGTCCATCTGCTCCGAGGCGGACGCGTTCGTGGCGGCGTCCCTGGCCCCGTTCCCGCTCACCGCGCGGCTCGCGTTCCTCGTCGTCGGACCCATGATCGACCTGAAGCTGTTCGCCATGCAGACGGCCACCTTCGGCCGCGGGTTCGCCCTCCGGTTCGCCCCCGCGACCTTCACCCTGGCCGTCCTGGTGTCGGCGCTCGTCGGGTCGGTGCTCCTGTGAACCGGCAGGCACAGGCGGCCGTGCTCTTCCTCACCGGCGCCGCGGTGCTGCACGCCGCGTTCACCGACCTCTACCTGCGTTACGTCAAGGCCGGTCTGCGTCCGCTGCTGATCGCGGCCGGGATCGTCCTGATCGCCACCGCCGCCGCCACCGTCCGGTACGAACTGCGGGGCCGGCCGGCCGAGCGCGCGGAAGCGGGGGACGGACACGCCGAGGCGGGGGACGGGGACCGTGGGGGAGGGGACAAGCACGCTGAGGCGGGGGACGGGCACGGTCACGCCCACCGGGAGCCGCGGATCGCCTGGCTGCTGGTCCTGCCGCTGCTGGCGCTCATCCTGGTCGCCCCGCCCGCCCTCGGGTCCTACAGCGCCATGCACACCGGTACGGCCCTGCAGGCGCCGTTCGGCTACCCCGAACTCCCCGCCGGCGACCCGCTGCGGCTCAGCGTCGTCGACTACGCCGGCCGCGCCGCCTACGGCCACGGACGCTCGCTGGACGGACGGCGGGTCGAGATCACCGGGTTCGTGGCGCTCGACCGCGGCGGCACGCCCTACCTGGTCCGCATGGCACTCAACTGCTGTGCCGCGGACGCCCAGCCGGTCAAGGTCGGCCTGACGGGACGGATTCCGCCCGTCCTCCAGCCCGACACCTGGCTGGACGTCGTCGGCACCTACAGCCGACGGAGGGCCGAGGACCCCGTCAACGGCGGTGTGATCCCGTTCATCGAGGTCGAACTGGCGAAGCCCGTCCCGGCGCCGCACGACCCGTACGACGAGAGCTGGAACAGCTGACGCCCCGTTTCCCGCGGCCGTGCTCCTAAGGTGGTCGGCGTGACGACGAACAGCAGGCCACTGGCCGTATTCGACCTCGACGGCACCCTCGCCGACACCGCGCACCGGCAGCGGTTCCTGGAGCGCAAGCCGCGGGACTGGGACGCGTTCTTCGCGGCGGCGCCGAACGACCCGCCGCTGGCCGAAGGCGTCGCGCTGGCGCTGGAGAGCGCCGAGGAGTGCGAGGTCGTCTACCTCACCGGCCGTCCCGAGCGCTGCCGCCGCGACACCGTCGCCTGGCTCGCCGCCCAGGGCCTGCCCGAGGGGACCCTGCGGATGCGTGGCGACAACGACCGCAGGCCCGCCCGCCGCACCAAGCTGGAGGCCCTCCGCCGGCTGGCCCGGGACCGCGAGATCCGGGTGCTCGTGGACGACGACGAACTCGTCTGCGAGGACGCCGAACGGGCCGGGTTCACCGTCGTACGGGCCCGCTGGGCGGCCACGTCGGCGGCGCTGAAGGATGCACAGGAACGGGAGGGGCGGACCTGACCGGGCCGTCTCCCTCCCGCACGGGACCGTCGCGTCGGCGAGGAGGCCGTCAGTCGCCGTCCTCCAGACGGAAGCCGACCTTGAGGCCGACCTGGTAGTGCTCGATCTGGCCGTTCTCGATCTGCCCCCTGACCTGCGTCACCTCGAACCAGTCGAGGTTGCGCAGGGTCTGCGAGGCCCGGGCGATCCCGTTGCGGACGGCCTGGTCGACGCCCTCCGTGGAGGTGCCGACGATCTCGGTGACCCGATAGGTGTGGTTGGACATGCGGGTGCTCCTCTCCGCCGTGGCGCCTGTGCCACGCGTCACTCCACGGTGCCCCAGAGCGCGGCCGTGCGCGAGATGTCGGACACCCGTGGGAGCCGCCCGCCCTTCCCGGGGCACCCGCCTCCTCGCCCGCTCCCGGGCGGCTGTGGCCGGTTCAGCCCTTGACGGTTCTATTGGTCCATACCAAAATCCAGCACACCCGTGCGAGCGACCCCGCTCGTCCCCCCATGTCGGGCTCCCTTCCCCTGTCCGCAAGACAGAACAGGACCCCTCGTGAGACGTCGCCCCGCTGTCGCACTCCTCGCCGCCGCCCTCGTGTTCGCCTCCCTGCTGAGCGGGTGCGGAACCACCGCGGAGGGAGGCGGCGCGCGGCGGACCGTGACGGTGTGGCTGATGAAGGACAGTGCGTCCAGGGAGTTCCTGGCCCGGTTCACCGACGACTTCGAGCGGGCGCACGGCGACATCGAACTCGACATCCGGATCCAGGAGTGGACCGGGATCGGCGACAAGGTGCAGGCCGCGCTGAGGAAGCATGGGCAGGACGGCCCGGACGTGATCGAGGTCGGCAACACCCAGGTCGCGCAGTACGTCGCGGGGGACGGACTGCTCGACCTGACCCTGGAGTCGATGCGCGACTGGGGCATGGACGACTGGCTGCCCGGTCTCGCCGAACCGGGCCGGCACATCTCCCGCCAGTACGGCATCCCGTGGTACGCGGCCAACCGCGTCGTGATCTACCGCAAGGACCTCTTCGCGCGGGCCGGGATCAGCAAGCCCCCGAAGACGCGCGACCAGTGGCTCGAAAACACCCGCGAGCTCAACTCCGGGGGCACGCAGGGCATCTACCTGGCCGGGCAGGACTGGTACACCCTCGCCGGATTCGTCTGGGACGAGGGCGGCGAGCTGGCCGAGGAGACCGACGGGACCTGGAAGGGAGCCCTGCGGACGCCGGCCGCGCTGCGCGGGATGGACTTCTACCGGCGTCTCCAGGCCCTCGGCCAGGGCCCCGTCGACTCCGACGAGGAACACCCCCCGCAGGCCGGGGTGTTCGCCAAGGGGCGGATCGCGCAGATCGTGGCCGTGCCCGGCCTCGCCCAGGCCGTCGTGCGGGCGAACCCCGAACTGAAGGACCGGCTCGGCTACTTCCCGGTGCCCGGCCGGACGGCGGCCGCGCCCGGAGCCGTGTTCACCGGCGGTTCCGACCTCGTGGTGCCGAAGAACACCGACGACCGCCCCGGAGCCACCGCCGTCATCGCCGCGCTGGCCGGCGCCGAATGGCAGAAGGAACTGGCCCGGACGATGGACTACGTGCCCAACAAGACGACCCTGGCGGGCGCGGTGGCGGGCGAGGAGGGGGTCGCGGCCATGGCGGCGGGCGCCGCACAGGGCCGGGCGACTCCTCCCTCGCCCGAATGGGCCGCCGTCGAGGCGGACAACCCGATCAAGGACTACATGACGAAGGTCCTCACCGGATCCGACCCCGCGGTGGAGGCCGCCCGCGCCTCACGCCGGATCACCGAGGCACTGGCGGCCGGCGCGGGGTGACCCGCGCCGGCCCGCAGAGGGGGGCACCACCTCGAAAGGTCCCGGCCCTCCCGAGCCGTCGAAAGGTCCCGGCCCTCCCGAGGCCCCTTCACCGGGCCACGCTGAGCGAGAGCGCGAACCGCCCCTCCTCGTCCGTCCACCAGTGCGTCAGCTCCAGCCCGGCGGCGCCGAGATCCTCGCGCACCTTCTCCTTGCGGAACTTCGCGGAGATCTCGGTGTGCAGTTCCTCCCCGTCCGCGAACTCGACGACGAGGCCGAGCGCCGGGATCTTCACGGTCTGCGCCGCACGCGAGCGCAGCCGCATCTCGATCCACTCGTTCCCGGCGTCCCAGAGGGCGACGTGCTCGAATCCGTCGAGGTCGAAGTCGGCGCCGAGTTCGCGGTTGACGACGGACAGCACGTTCTTGTTGAACGCGGCCGTCACCCCGGCCGCGTCGTCGTAGGCGGCCACCAGCACCGAGGGGTCCTTCACCAGGTCCGTGCCCAGCAGCAGGGCGTCGCCGGGCGCCAGCAGCGAGCGTACGGACGACAGGAACGCCGCGCGCTCGGCGGGCAGCAGGTTGCCGATCGTGCCGCCGAGGAACACCACGAGGCGTGGCCCCGGGGTGTCCGGCAGCGTGAGACCGCCCGTGAAGTCGGCGATCAGCGCGTGCACGTCGAGGTCCGGGCGTTCGGCCACCAGGGCCTGCCCCGCCTGGGTGAGAGCGCTCTCGCTCACGTCGACCGGCACGTACGTGTGCAGCCCGGACAGCGCGTCGAGCAGGTGCCGGGTCTTCTCGGACGAGCCGGACCCGAGCTCCACGACGGTGCGGGCGCCGGTCGCCCCGGCGATCTCCCCGGCCCGGACACGGAGAATCTCCCGCTCGGCCCGCGTCGGGTAGTACTCGGGCAGTTCGGTGATCTTCTCGAAGAGCTCGCTGCCGTGCGCGTCGTAGAACCACTTGGGCGGCAGCGTCCTGGGGGTGCGGGTGAGGCCGTGCAGGACGTCGGCGCGCAGCGCCGCCTCCGTGGCGTCCTCGGGAAGGGTGCGGGTGACAAGCAACGGGCTCACGTGCGGGGCTCCTTGGATGGGGCGGGTGCCATGTGCGCCTGCGGCGCGCTCTGTTCCTGCGGGTCCTTGAGCGGGGTCAGCAGGACGTCGGTGCGGCTCGCCGCGAGCAGCGTGCGGTCCGGCACCTCCTGCCAGTGCGGATCGTCGTCGTAGGGCTCGGAGGCCACGACGGTGCGGCGGCCCGGTTCGGCCAGGTACCACAGCGTGTCGCCCCAGGCGGTCGCGGTGATCGTCTCGCCGTTGGTGAGCAGCAGGTTGAGCCGCGATCCGGGGGCCGCCGCGGCGACCTCCAGGACCGTGTCCGAAAGCGCCTGGCTCTCGTCGTCGCCGCCGGTGAGCCGGCTGAGGATCAGCGCCCACACGAGCGCCGAGTCGCAGCGTGCCTCCATCGACAGCAGGGCGGCGGCCGGCAGGGTCGTCGCGAGGCCGGCCAGGGAGTGCGGCCAGCCGGTGACGGCGCCGTTGTGGCTGAACAGCCAGCGGCCCGCGGCGAACGGCGCCGCCGCGGCCTCCCCGTCGGCGCCCGCCACGGTCGCGTCCCGGACCGCCGCGAGCAGCGCTCCCGAACGCACCACCCGCGCCAGGTCGGTGAAGGACTGGTCGCCCCAGATGGGCCCGGACCGGCGGTAGCGGGCGGGCACGGGGTCCCCCGCCGCGTACCAGCCCACGCCGAACCCGTCGGCGTTGACCGTCCCGTGGCGCTGTCTGCGCGGAGCCCACGACTGGCGGTACAGGGCGTGCGGCGGTGCCACCAGCAGCGAGCCGAGCGGTTCCTCGGGCCCCAGGTACGCCACGTGACGGCACATCAGGCGGCCCCGTCGCGGGCGGTGCGGAACCCGGAGAAGATCTGCCGCCGGATCGGGTAGTCCCAGTTGCGGAACGTGCCCCGGCAGGCCACCGGGTCCACGGCGAACGAGCCGCCGCGCAGCACCTTGTGCTCGGGCCCGAAGAACACCTCCGAGTACTCCTTGTACGGGAACGGGGCGAAGCCCGGATACGGCTCGAAGTCGCTCGCCGTCCACTCCCACACGTCGCCGATCAACTGCCGTACGCCGAGCGGGGACGCGCCGGCCGGATAGCTGCCGACGGCGGCGGGCCGCAGATGCCGCTGGCCGAGGTTGGCGCGCTCGGGTGTGGGGTCCTCGTCGCCCCAGGGGTAGCGCATCGACCGGCCGGTGGCCGGGTCGAACCGGGCGGCCTTCTCCCACTCCGCCTCGGTCGGCAGTCGCCGGCCGGCCCAGCGGGCGTAGGCGTCCGCCTCGTACCAGCTGACGTGCAGCACCGGCTCGTCCGGCGGGACCGGCTCGGTCACCCCGAATCGGCGGCGCAGCCACTGGCCGCCGTCCCGCTTCCAGAACAGCGGGGCGCGCAGCCGGTGTTCCTGGACCTGCGCCCAGCCCTCGGGCGCCCACCAGCGCGGCTCCCGATAGCCGCCGTCCTCGATGAACCGCTGGTAGGCGCCGTTGCTGACCGGTGTGGTGTCGATCAGGAACGCCGGCACGAGACGGTGGTGCGCGGGCCGTTCGTTGTCCAGCGCCCAGGGCTCGTCGGAGGTGCCCATGGTGAACCGACCGCCGGGGACCAGGACTTCGGACGGCAGCAGGTCATCGGGGGCGGGCGGCGGCTCGGGCGCGGTGAGCACGGCGGGGCCGCGGCGCAGCTGGTGGGTGATGAGCATGGTCTCGTCGTGCTGCTGCTCGTGCTGGGCGATCATGCCGAAGGCGAAGCCGGCGTCCAGCAGCGGACCGCCGTGCAGCGGGGTGTGCTCCAGGACGTCCAGCACCCGGCCGCGGACCTCGGCGACATAGCCGTGCGCCTCGTCGGGCGGCAGCAGCGGCAGGGCGGGGCGTGCGGCCCGCGGATGCTCGAAGGCGTCGTAGACGGAGTCGATGTCCGGCCGCAGCGCCTCCCGGCCGCCGACGGTCCGCAGCAGCCACTGCTCCTCCTGGTTGCCGATGTGGGCCAGGTCCCACACCAGCGGGGACATCAGCGGGGAGTGCTGGGCGACGAGGTAGG